>CAZPWK010000095.1:0-9833 GCA_964590285.1 uncultured Acidobacteriota bacterium
GACGACGCCGGGGCCCTGGACCTCTTCCTCGCGCCCGTGGGAGTCGGAGATGATCCAGTGGCGGCTGACGAGCTGGGCCCGCTCGTCGCTCTCGTTCGAGATGCGGACCGTGTAGGCGAAGAACCACTGCCCGAGCGCGGCGTTCGAACGCTCGGGAACGAAGCGGGCCCGCACACGGACGCGGATCCCGCGGGTCAGCGCCTCGGACGTCGACATGCCCCCTCCTGCGCCCCCGGGAGCCGGCGTCTACGCTAAGCGAGCCGGCGCGCCGGCGCAAACGCCGGCCCGCCGCGTGCTATGCTCACGCGCCGATGGGGAATCTCGGTCCGGATCCCGTTCGGGTCGTCGCGAGCCACCTCTACGACTTCGCCGCCTGCGAGCACCGGATCGCTCTCGACACGAGGATCGACCGGGCGCTCCGGACGCCTCCCGACGACGCCATGCGCCTCCTCGCCGAGCACGGGCGGCGGTTCGAGGAGAAGATCGCGCGGGAGCTGGGCTACCCCGAGGTCCGGGTCGAGGGAGACGACTGGGATCGCGCCGCGGCGGACACCCTCGACCTCATGCGGCGCGGCGAGCGCGGGATCTACCAGGGCGTCCTCCTCGACGGCCGACGCCTCGCCCGGCCCGACCTGCTCGAGCGCGCGGACGGCGAATCGGCGGTCGGTCCGTGGCACTACGTCCCGGGGGACGTGAAGTCCGCGATCGAGGCGCGGTCGGACGCCGCCCTTCAGGTCGGCTTCGCCGGCCTCCTGCTCGAGGCGGTCCAGGGGCGGCACCCCGCGCACGGCTTCGTGATCCTCGGGGACGGGAGCCGCTTCTGGTTCGAGACGGACTGGATCCGCCGCTCGCTCGAGGACTCGCTCGAGCGGGTCGAGGCGATCGCCGGGGGTGGGGGCGGCACGTTCCCCTTCTTCTCGAGGCACTGCGGCCGTTGCCGGTGGAGGGACGCGTGCCTTCCCGGGCTGATCGAACGCAAGGACGCGTCGCTGGTCTGGGGGCTGACCCGGACGCGGCGGAGCGTTTTCGGCCGGCACGGAATCGTGTCCGTGGGCGACCTGGCCGGGGCCGACGCGGCGGCGCTCCGGAAGGCGGGGGCCCCGACCGACGGCCTGGACCGCCTGAAGCGGCAGGCCCGGGCGCTGCTCGAGGGGAAGCCGGTGAGGCTCCGGACCGTCGATCTCCCCGAGGGCCAGCGCCGCGAGCACTACCTCAGGATCGAGACCGACCCGCTCGACCCCGGGGACGCGTTCCTCGTCGCGTGGGGGTCGGGCGAGCCGGGGGGAGGGCCCCTCGCCGGGGCCGGCGCGGCGCTCGGCGGCGGACCGTCGGAGCGCGGCTCGGCGTTCCGATCGCTCGCCGCGGCGCTCGGCGGCGGGCGCGAGCCGGTCTTCCACTTCGGCCGCCCGACGGCGCGAGCCCTCGACGCGCTCGGGCGCGAGGCCCGGGTCGAGCCCGCCGTCCTCGGCGCCCTCGAGGGGCGTCTCGTGGACCTCGCCCCCGCCGTGCGGAACGCGGCCGCGCTCCCGGTCCGGCTCTATCGTTTCGAGGAGGTCGCCGCGTTCGCGGCGGCGCGCCCGCTTCCGGAGCCCGGCGCGCCGGACGACGCGCTCTTCGTGGATTTCGCGCTCCTCCGGGACTCGTCGGACCCCGATCCCCTGCGCGCGCGGCTCCTCGCGGCGGGCCGGGACGCCGTCGAGTCGCTCCGGGAGGTGCGGCGGTTCCTCGCGGGGAGGAGGCGGTGAGCCCGAAGGGCGTCTCCCCCGGCCGCGGGATCTGGGAGCGGCTCGAGCTGCTGCTCCACCGGGAGGCGAACGCGGTCGCGCTCGGCCACCGGGAGCTCCTCGCCCTGCCCGTCGAGGAGCGGGTCGAGCGCGGCGAGTGCCTCGCGGGGCTCCGCCTGCTCGGCGAGGAGACGGACGGCGCGTTCCGCCTCGAGTGCCGGGAGAACCTGTCGAAGTGGCGGCGGGGCGACGGGCTCCGTCTCCGCGCCTCGGAGGGCGAGGAGGGGGTGAAGGTCGTCTACGAGGCGTTCGACGCCGAGGCGCGGGTGCTTCGCGTGCGGCGGAGCCCCTGGGGCGGCGCGGGGGAGGTGGACGGGTCGGCGACGCTCCGCCTCGATCCGGAGCCGGTCTCCCTCCACGAGGTCGCGCTCGAGGCGATCCGCGCGCTGCGCTCCCGCCGGGACGCGGCGGCGGAGTCGGCGAGGGCGGTGCTCGAGGGCCGGGCCGACGTCTCGATCGCGGAGAAGGACGAGGAGCACGCCGAGAAGATCCTGGCGGCGCCGCCCTACTCCGACCTCGAGGAGTCGAAGAGGGCGGCCTTCGTCGCGGCGGTCGCCAAGCGCCCGGTCGCGCTCGTCCAGGGCCCGCCGGGCTCCGGGAAGACGTACCTGGCGGCCCTCGCCGTCTCGGCGCTGGCTCGCAGGGGGGAGCGGGTGCTCGTGACGGCGTTCACGCACCGCGCGGTGAACCAGGTCCTGAGGAAGCTCGCCGAGGCCGACCCCGTCTGCGACGTCGTCAAGGTCGGGCCGCCTCACGGCGCGGACGATCTCGAGGGAAGTTCGGTGCGCACGGTCCTGGGGATCGGCTCCGTGCCGCCGCCGCCGCCCCGGAGGCCGCAGGTCGTCGGGGCCGTCGTGCTCGGACTGAGGAAGATCCTCGGCGCCGCGAGGTTCGACCGGGTCGTGTTCGACGAGGCGGCGCAGGTGCCGCTCGCGATCGCCCCCTGCGGGTTCGCCGTAGGCTCCAGGTTCCTCCTCGTCGGGGACCACCGGCAGCTGGGGCCGATCGTGCAGGGGGAGCACGACGACCCGCTCGCCTCCCTCTCGATCTTCGAGTACCTCGCGCCCGAGCACGAGCCCTCGCTTCTCCGGACGACCTGGCGGATGAACGACGGGATCAACGCGTTCCCGAGCCGGCACTTCTACGGCGGGAGGCTCGAGCCCCACGCGGACGCGGCCCTGCGGCGCTTCCCGCTCGTCCCGGGCGGACCGTTCGACGACGTGTTCGACCCGGAAAGGCCGGCGGTGTTCGCGACGGTGCACCACGACGGGTTTCGAACGCGGTGCGAGCCCGAGGCCCGAGCCGTCGCGGCGCTCGTCGAGGACCTGATCGCCCGCCAGGGACTCCCGTCCCGCGAGGTCGCGGTCGTGTCCCCGTTCCGGGCGCAGATCCGGGAGATCCGGACGCTCCTCAAGCGCGCGCTCCGGCCCGCGGGGAAGGACCTCCCGGTCGTCGACACGGTCGAGAGGATCCAGGGGCAGGAGCGCGAGGCGGTCGTCGTGTCGCTCACCGCCTCCGATCCCGAGCATCTCTCCGGCGAGCAGGCGGCCTTCTTCTTCTCGCCGAACCGGCTCAACGTCACGCTGACGCGCGCCCGGACCAAGCTCGTCCTCGTCGCCAGCGGGCACCTGTTCCGCGCGCTCCCTCCCGCGTTCGAGGACCTGAGAAACGCCGACCTCTTCCGGCGTCTCTACCGGGAGCTCCCTCGCGTGGACCTGACCTCCCGCTGTATCGGGGACGGCAACCGAATTCGCTGACCGGGACCGACGCCCCGGCGGCGGATCCGCGCGATCCCGCGACGCCCGGGAATTCGGTGGCTGTCCCCGATTTCAGGCGAAGGCGACCAGGTGGACGGGCCTCCCGTCGTGCCACAGCCCCGCCGCCTCGATCCGGTCTCCGCGAACGGCTAGGTCCACGCCGAGACCGCGGGCGGGCCGCTCGGTGATTTCGCCCGCCGCGAGCGCGTCGAGCCACTCGCGGGCGGTGCGCTCGATCGGGGGCGGCGCGGCGCCGGGCTCCGCGTCCGCCTCGTCCGCCGCCAGCACGAAGGCCGGCAGGGCCCGTCCGGCGGAGGCCGCCCACGTACCCGGGTGCCCCGCCAGCTCGATCCCGAGAAGCCTCCCCCTCCACAGCGCGACGGCCCCCACCTGCCCCTCCATCGGGATGAACGACGCCGCGCGATCGCGGAGCGAGGCCTCCCGCCGCCCCATCATCTCGTGGTAGTCGTGCGTCGGCGAGTTCACGCGGGCGCAAGCCATCCGGAGGTCCACGTCCTGCCAGAGCCGCATCTGGTCGAGCCGGTCCTCCCCGCCCGAGCTCCTCTGGAGCACGACGGCACGGAGGGAACCCGACCGGACGGCCGGGCTCGCCTTGGACACGCCGCACCCGAACGCCGGCCCGCGCGCGCTCCAGCGGCCGCGCTCCATGCAGCCGACCGGGACGACCACCTTGCCGCGCGGCGGCACGAGGATCGTCGCCGCCACGATCCGGTTCTGCTTGCTTCCGACCAGCGTCTCCCCCTCGAGGATCAGGACCGGGACGTCCGCGGCGCTCGACGCCTCGAGCTCCTGGACGACTCCGCGCCCGAGCTCGCGGATCTCGACGAGCCCCTTCGCGAGCGCCTCGTGAAGCAGAAGATCGGGGCCCCCGTCGCGCTCGCCGGCGACGAGGGGAACGATCTCCAGGCTCCCGACCTGCTGGATCGGTCCGGTCTCGAGCCCCGCCAGAAACCCGGAGAGCCGCGACGGGTCGCAGCCTCCCGAGCGCTGCCCCGGGCCGTCCGAGCCGCACCCGTTCCCGCGGAAGAGGAACTCGCGCACCCACTCCTTACCGCTCATCGTCGCCTCCCTTCTTCCCTCTCCGGCTCCTGCGCCGACTTTCCAGGATCACGCCCCCCGCGAGGGAAGCGGTGCCGTAGGCACCTTCGATCTCGCTTCGCGCCAGGTCTCCCGCCTCGCGGGCGAGAGCGTCGCCGAAAGGGTCCGCCAGCCCGACGTCGTCGCGAAGGAACAGCGCCGCGGGCTGCGCGTCCCTCTCGGTGCGGACCTCGCTCCGCTGCAGGTACAGGTGGCTCAAGAGATGGAGCACGGTCCCCGCGCCCTCGTCGAACGTCACCGCGATCGCGCCCGAGCCCCATCGCTCCTCGACCTCCCGGCTCGACGCCAGGACCCGCACGCGCGCGGCGTCGAGGACCTCGATCGGATACGACGCCTCCTCGATCCACCACAGCGGCTCGCGCCCGGGCTCGAGGATCCCGGCGAGAAGGGGATCCCCGCTCGCGGCCGGCTCTCCCTGGATCCGCACGACCGAGTCGCCGGTCGCCCTCCCGTTGTGGCGCACGCGGCCCGGGAAGACCGGCTCGAGCACGTGCTTCAGAGCCCAGTCGGTCGTCACGAGGTAGCCGCCGCCGCGGACCCACGGACCGATCCGCTCGAGCGCGGCGGCGGGCAGCCGGCCGGGGCAGTCGATCATCAGGACCTGCATCCGGTCCCAGTCGCAGCGGGCGAGCTGGTGGGGGTGCACCGCCAGGTGCGCGACCGAGGTCGCCCCCAGGACGCTGGCGATCCGGTCGTACTCGCCCCGGACGACGACGACCTCCGCCGGCTCGATCCGCTTCAGCTCGGCGTCGTCCTCGGGGGAGGCTCGCCGGAGGCGCTCGCGGAACGCCATCCCCGCGGCCCGGAAGGCCCGCCCCATCCTCTCGGAATCGTGCGCGTCGTCGCTCATCGGGACCTCCTCGTTTACCGTCCGGTGAACCTCGCAGGCGAGAACGGCCCCCAAAAGGTCAACATTTCGACTTTTGGGCTTGACTCCGCCCCCGCCAGGCGATAATTTACCGTTGAGTGAATACCCTGTCAAGCCCCGGGCCCGGCGCCGCGTGGGCGGGGACGGCTAGAATCGGAACGCGATGAAGGGGTTCGAGGACAGCGACCGCCGGGCCGGGCGGATCCCGCTGCACGAGCGGATCCGGAACCTGCGCCACAAGCTCGGGATCACCGGATACGAGCTGGCGGAGCGGGCCGGGATCTCCCCCTCCTACGTCTCCCTCATCGAGAAGGGCCTCAAGGTCCCGCATCCCGAGGTCGCGATCCGGATCGCGAGGGTCCTCGGCGACGACGAGGACCTCTACGCGGCCTGGGCGAGGTCGGCGCGGCACGGCGATCTCCCCGGCGCCCGCCGCGCGGTCGAGGCCGAAGAGATCGTGTCGAGCAACCCGAGGCTCCGGAGGCGGATCGCGGAAGGCAAGAAGGTGGATCTGTCGGAGGTCGACGAGATCCTGTTCGTACGCCGGTCCGACGAGATCGGGTTGCCGAGGGCCTTGGCGGCCCTCTCGCTGCCCTGCATGCCCCGTCCGTCCCGCCCGGCCGCCCGGGAGGCGCCCGCCGCCCCTGCGTCTCGCGCCGAGAGTTCGTTAGGGATGCTGGAGATCCCGCTCCTGCGCTCCGGCGCCGAGCCCGAGAGCGAAGGCGCCGCGGAGGGGTCGCTCCGCGTCGACGGCGGACTCCTCCCTTCCGACGACATCTCGGACTTCATCGCGTACCGAGTGCGGGAGCCGATGGTCGGGCGCGTGAGCGACCGGATCGAGCCTGGGACGTTCGTCGTGGTCTCGAGACGCTTCGTCGAGCCGTCGGCCGAGCGGATCTACGCGGTGCGCTTCGAGGGGAACGTGGTCCTGAGCCAGGTCCTCCGCAAGGGGACCTTGCTGCTCCTGCTCCCTCGGTCCGGCGGGACCGACGTCGGGGAGATCGAGCTCCCGGCCATCGGGGGGCTCCGCGACGTCCTCGTCGGATCGGTGATCCTGACGGTCCGCCGCTGGTAAAAAACGGGGACAGCCACCGATTCTCGAACTCGGTCGCTGTCCCCGTGTTCTGCGTGCTGCGTTACTTCTTCGCGGCCGCGCGAGCCAGCTCGTCGTCGATGATCGCCTTGAACTCCTCCGCCGGCTTGGCGCCGATGATCATCCGGCCGTTGATGAAGAACGACGGCGTGCCGCCCACGCCCGCATCCTGGCCGACCTTGAAGGCGGCCTCGATCCCGGGCTGGGGCCGGGACGACGCGAGGCACGAGCCGAACGCCTCGGCGTCCAGGCCGACCACCGCGGCGCGCTTCTTGAGGTCCTCGTCGCTCAGGTCTCCCGCCTCCCGGATCAGGTTCTCGTGCATCGGCCAGTACTTCCCCTGCTCGTTCGCGCAGTGCGCGGCGATCGACGACGGCATCGCCCGCGGGTGGAAGGACAGCGGGAAGTCCATGTACACGAAGCGGATCTTGTCGCCGTACTCCGCGAGGATCTGGCCGACCGTCGGCTCGGCCCTCCTGCAGTATCCGCACTGGTAATCCGAGAACTCGACGAGCGTGACGGGGGCGCCCTCGGGCCCCTTCACGCCCGGCCAGCTCGCCGGGACGGAGATCGGGATCCTCGGCGGGTCGAGGAGCACCTGCACGGGAGTCTTGCCGAGCAGCTCCTTCCGGAAGTCGGACGTCCTCACCTCGATCTTCTGTCTCCGAAGGACCTCCGCGATCTCCGGCTTCGCCTGCTCCAGCGTCTTCCCCCCCAGCCGGGCCTTGTTCTTCTCGTACAGGTCGCCGATCTCGGCGTCGGTCGGCTGCGCGGCCTTGTCCTCGACCTCCGCCTTGACCAGGGCCGCCACGTCGACGCCGCGGGCCTTCGCCTCCCGCTCGAACACCTTTTCCTCGATCAGCTTGTCCAGGGCGCGCTTCCGCGCGTCGAACTCCTGCTGGCGGACCTTCTGCAGGTCCGCCCGGGCGGCGGCGTCCACCTCGCCCACCGTGATCGCCTCGTCCCCGACGCGGGCGACGACTTCCGACGCGCCCGGCGCCGTCTCCTCGGCGGCCTTCTTCGCCTTCTTGGCCGAGGCCGAGGCGCAGGCGAGCGCGAACATCACGGGCAACACCAGCCACTTGCTCGACTTCATGGACGTCTCCCCGAGCGCTCCGGCGAAGCGCCCGATCCCTGCCCGGCCCTTCCGGGACCGGGTCGTAAAACGGGAAACTATACCCCCTCGACACCCCGCCGTAAAGGGAACCCGCCGGGGACCCCGGTATGATGGAGATCGTGAGGGAGAAGGTCGTGATCGTCGGGGGCGGGCTCGCGGGGAGCGAGGCGGCGTGGCAGGCCGCCCGTCTCGGCGTCCCCGTCCGCCTCTTCGAGATGCGGCCCGGGCGGCGGACGCCCGCGCACCGGACCGGGGAGCTGGCCGAGCTCGTCTGCTCGAACTCCCTCAAGTCGCTCGATCTTTCGACCCCCCACGGCGTGCTCAAGCGCGAGATGGAGGCGCTCGGCTCGCTCGTCCTCCGGGCCGCGCTCGACACGCGCGTCCCCGCCGGGGGTGCGCTCGCGGTGGACCGGGAGGCCTTCGCCCGGGCGGTCACCCGCGCGGTCGCGTCGCACCCGCTCGTCGAGATCGTCCGCGAGGAGGTCCGGGAGGTCCCGGCGCGCGGCGTCGCGGTGATCGCGGCCGGGCCGCTCGTGTCGGACGCGCTCGCAGCCTCGATCGCGGGCTTCACCGGGAGAGCCCACCTGTACTTCTTCGACGCGATCGCCCCCGTCGTCGACGCCGACACGATCGACCGGTCGGTCGTCTTCCCCGCCTCTCGCTACGGCAAGGGAGGGGGCGAGGACTACCTCAACTGCCCGATGACGAGGGACGAGTACGAGCGGTTCCTCGACGCGCTCCTGCAGGGCGGGAAGGCGCCGCTGCACGAGGCGGACTCGACCCCGTTCTTCGAGGGGTGCCTTCCGGTCGAGGAGATGGCGCGGCGGGGCCGGGACACCCTCCGGTTCGGCCCGATGAAGCCGGTCGGCCTCGCGGATCCCCGCACGGGAAGGCGCCCGCACGCCGTCGTGCAGCTCCGGCAGGACAACCTCGCCGCGGAGCACTACTCGATGGTCGGCTTCCAGACCCGGCTCTCCCGGCCGGAGCAGAGGCGGATCTTCCGCACGATCCCGGGGCTCGAGGCGGCGGAGTTCGTGCGTCTCGGCCAGATCCACCGCAACGCGTACCTCAACGCCCCCCGGGTCCTGCGGGAGACGCTCGAGGCCCGGGCCCGCGAGGGGCTGTTCTTCGCGGGCCAGATCTCCGGCGTCGAGGGGTACACCGAGTCCGCGGCGACCGGCATCCTCGCCGGGATCAACGCGGCGAGGCGCCTCCTCGGCCTCGAGCCGGCGGCGCCTCCCCCGGACACGATGGTCGGCGCCCTCTGCCGGTACGTCTCCGCGGCGGAGCCCGAGGGGTACCAGCCGACGAACGCGTCGTTCGGACTCCTTCCCGCGGCGCCGGAGACCGCCCGAAGGAAGAAGGACCGGCGCGAGGCGCGAGGCGCCCGCGCGATCCGGTCGCTCGAGGCGTGGACCGCGGAGCTGCCCCTGCCCGCGGGGGCGGGGGCCCGCCCGTGACGCGCGCGGCGCCCTACGCCGAGGCCGTCGAGCGCTTCCTGGCGTTCCTCCGCGACCAGCGCCGCGCGTCGCCCGAGACGCTCCGCGCGTACTCGAGCGACCTCGCGCAGTTCGGCGGCTACCTCGCCGAGGAGCGGCCCGGGGGCGCCCCGCCGGGGCCGCGCGGCATCGACGCCCTCGCCGTCCGCGGGTTCGTGGCCCGCCTCCACCGGTCGGGGCTCGGCAAGTCGTCGATCGCGCGCAAGCTCTCGACCGTCCGGTCGTTCCTCGCCTTCGCGGTCCGGGAGGGAGAGATCGAAGCCAGCCCCGCCGCCGCGGTCCCGACGCCGAGGCTCCCGAGGCGGCTCCCGCGGAACCTCACCGTGGACGAGGTCTTCGCCCTCCTCGACGGCATCGAGGCGGCCGACGACGCGGGGATCCGCGACCGCGCGATCCTGGAGTTTCTGTACGCGACCGGCCTGCGCGTCGGGGAGCTCGTGTCGCTCGACCTCGAGGACGTGGACGTCCCGGGCGAGACCGTGCGCGTGCTCGGCAAGGGGGGGAAGGAGCGGATGGTGCCGTTCGGGCGCAAGGCCAGGAGCGCGCTCGAGCGCTGGCTCCTTGCGGCCGTGCCGCTCCGCGAGGCGGGAGGGGAC
>CAZPWK010000096.1:0-9746 GCA_964590285.1 uncultured Acidobacteriota bacterium
AGCAGGTCGCGCGCGGCGTCGGCGTCCGTGTCGGCGTCGGCGGCTCTCGCGTCGGGGCCGCGCAGGCCGAACAGCGTGTGCGCCGAGTCGTCGCCCGTGTTCTCCTGACCCCACTGCAGGAAGTAGTACGGGTCGTCGGGCGGCTGCAGCGGCCGGTAGAGGTGGTTGGGCTGCGCCGCTTCGATCTCGGGCATCCGGCGGACGGACTCCAGGGCCTGCTCGAGATCGGCTGTCGCCGGCTTGCGCACCAGGTAGCGCCGATTGTGGATCGCTCCGGGGTCTGCGGCGAAACGGAACCGCCGCAGGATCTTCCGGCCGGAGGCCTCGAGCGCGGCGCGGCACTCCGCGTCGGTCCGTCCCTCGCGGCAGGTGACCAGCATCTCGTCGGGGACGCGTTCCGGCCGGGCATCCGCCGAGGAACCGAATCCGGCGAGAACCGGCAGCAGGAGGGAAGCGGCAATCGCAGGGAACATGGCGGCCCCCTTTGCGCTCAAGCTACGCCGAACCGGGCGAGGAGACAAGAGATTCCCGGAGGGTCGCCGCGGTGGGCGATCCGGGCTACCACCCGTGGCGGAAGGTCAGGATCAGCGCACCGGCGAACGCCGCGAACAGCAGAGCGGCGCCGAGGGCCACGGAGCCCCCGACGATCAGCAGCTTGAGACGCGCGTTCCTCGCGGCGTCGTCGAGCATCCTGCGCTCCGCGTCGGGGGACAGGCGCACCTGCGGCACGATCGTGCTCATCGTCTCTTCCTCCTTCTTCAGGGATTCGGCGAGCTCCGGATCCGCGGCGAGGAACGCGTCGACGAGCGCCCGGGTCTCGGCGCTCGCGTCCCCCGCGCGGCAGAGCGCCCAGAGGTCGCTCGCGACGTCCCGGGTCACGTCCAGCTTCATCGTCCCTTCCCTCCTTCTTCGCGCGCGGCGGCGAGCCGGGTCCGCGCGCGGTGCACCCGGACCTTCGCCGCCGCGATCGATATCCCCAGAACCCCCGCGATCTCGTCGTACGAAAGCTCGTGATCGACCCGGAGAAGCAGGGCGGCGCGCTCCCCCTCCGGCAGGGAGCGCAACCTTTCCATCACCGCCCGCAGTTGTCCCGCGTCGTCGATCCGCTCGTACGGGCTCCTCTCGGGTGCGCGGAGATCGCCGGGGAGCGGGACCTCACGCCTCCCGCTCCGCACCTCGTCGAGGAAGGCGTTCCGCGCGATCGCCAGCAGGTACGCCAGGGCCGTCCGCGTCTCGATCCGCGGGGCCCTGGTCAGCAGGCGGACGAACGTCTCCGACACCAGGTCCTCGGCGCGGGCCCGATCGCCGCAGAGCCCCCACGCGAAGCGGAGAACGGCCGGCGCGTAACTGCGGTAGAGGGTCTCGATCTCGCTCATGGCCGCCCTGAGTACGGGGAAGCGACCTTCGGGTTACGTCGGGACTCTCGAGGCCGCGGCCCGCCACGTCCGGCAGCGGACCCGCGCTTCAGGTCGCTTCGCGCAGCCGGTAGCCCACACCCGGCTCGGTGATCAGGTAACGGGGACGCACCGGCGTCTCCTCGATCTTGTGCCGCAGGCCGTGCATCTGCACCCGCAGGTAGTGGGGGCTTCCCGCCGCCCCGGGCCCCCAGACCTGGACGAGGAGCTGGCGCTGCGTGACGACCTTGCCGGCGTGCCGGACGAGGATCGAGAGCAACTTGAACTCGGTCGGGGTCAGGTGCACTTCCCTTCCCCGCACCGTGACGCGGCGCGCGGCGAGATCGACGCCGAGGTCGCCGGTCGCGAACACCGGGCTCGGCGGCCCCGCCGCCGCCGTCGCGGCGTGCCGGAGCGACACGCGGAGACGCGCGAGCAGCTCCTCGACGCCGAACGGCTTCGTCAGGTAGTCGTCCGCCCCCGCGTCGAGCGCCTGGACCTTGTCCCGCTCGAGGCCGCGCGCCGAGAGCACGACGATCGGGACCGCGGACCACTCCCGCAGGCGGCGAATGACCTCCAGCCCGTCGACGTCCGGCAGGCCTAGGTCGAGGAGGACGATCTCGGGGGCTCTCGTGGCGGCCTGCGCGATCCCGTCCTGCCCGGACTCGGCCTCGACCAGACGGTAGCCGTGGGCGGGCAGCGTCACGCGCAGGAACCGGCGAATCTGCGGGTCGTCCTCCACGAGGAGCACGGTGGGAGCCGCGTCGCTCATGCCAGCTCCTCCCCCTCCCGCGGCGCGCCCGCGGGCTCCGGCGGCTCGCCCGGCACCGGCAACGTGAAGCGGAACGCCGCCCCGCCGCCGGCGCGATTCTCCGCCCAGATCCTACCGCCGTGGGCCTCGACGATGCTGCGCGCCACCGCGAGTCCGAGTCCGATGCCGCGACGCGAGTGGGAGACCTCGCCGCGGAAGAACTTCTCGAAGATCCGCGTCTCCTCGCCCGGCGAGAGCCCCGGCCCGCGGTCGAGAACCTCCACGGTCACCTCGTCCTCGTGGCCCGCGGCGCCGAGCTCGATCGCGGTTCCCGCCGGCGTGTAGCGGGCCGCGTTCTCGAGCAGGTTGACGAGCACGCGCTCGACGAGCACCTCGTCGATCGGCACGAGCGGCAGGTCGTCCGGAAGCCGCAGCACGACCTCGCGGTCGCGAAGCTGCGAGTCGAGCTGCTCGAGCGCCGCGCCGAACGTCTCCTCGAGGTGCTGCCACTCCCTGCGCAAGACGACCTTGCGCGATTCCAGCCGGCCCATGTCGAGCAGGTTGTTCGCCAGCCTCGCCATCCTCCCCGCCTCCTCGTGGATGGTGAGGACGAGCTCGCGCCTCGCGCTCGCGTCCAGGCGGTCCCCCCCCAGCGCGAGACTGCTCGCGGCGCCCGAGATCGAGGCCAGGGGCGTCCGCAGATCGTGCGACACCGCCGCGAGGATGGCGCTCCGGAGGTTCTCGCTCTCGGCGGCGAGGCGGTGACGGTGGGCCTCCCTGGCGAGGAGCGCCCGCTCGAGCGCGAGCGCGGCCTGGTTCGCGAAGGCCTCGAGGAGATGCATGCGGTCGGTGTCGAGCGGGTGGCTGGCCGACGGCAACCGCACCGCCAGGACGCCGACGGGGCCCTGGCTTCCGGCGAGGGGCAGGTGGAGCGCCGCGGCGCCCGCAAGCGTGCTCGTGCCCCGACCCGCGGCCTCCGAATGCTCGTGCGCCCACTGCGCGACGGCGGCCTCCTTGGGGTCGGCGGCGAAGGACGCTTCGGCCGCGGGCCTCACCTCGAGCCGACCGTCGGCCCCGGCGACGTACACCGCGGCCGAGCCCTCGAAGATCTCCTCGACGTGCCGCTTCACGGCGACCACCATCGCGTCCAGGCTGCGTGTCGAGGCCAGCGCGCGGCTCAGCGAGTGGAGCGCGGCGGTCCGTCGCTCGCGCTGGCGCGCGCTCTCGGCCTGCTCCTTGACCCGAACCGTGAGCGTGCTGAGGAGCCCCGCCACCACCGCCATGACGGCGAACGTGACGACGTACTGATAGTCCGCGACCGCGAAGGTGAGGAACGGCGGCACGAGGAAGAAATCGAACGCGGCGACGCTCAGGATCGCGGCCAGGAGCGAAGGCCCGCGGCCGCATCGCGTGGACACGACGACCACCCCGAGCAGGTACACCATGATCAGGTTCGACGATTCGAAGTGCCGGGACATGAAGGACGACAGCGCCGTGCCGACCGCGACGACCAGCGCGGCGAAGACGTACTCCTTGAAGCGCCGCGGGTCTCGCGGGCGGGGCGCCGCCGGCCGGACCGACCCGTCCTCCCGATCTCCGTGGACGACGAACAGGTCGATCTCTCCGCTTCGCAGCGCCAGCTTGTCGATGAAGGAGCCTCGGAGGAGCTCCCGCAGCCACCAGTAACGCGCCGGCTTGCCGACGACGATGCGGGAGACGTTTCGCGCCCTCGCGAAGCTCAGGATCTCCTCGACGGCGTCGTGGCCGGAGAGGGTGACCGCCTCGGCGCCCAGCTGCTCGGCGAGCCCGAGCGCCCGGACCGCGTACTCCCGGTCCGACCGCGGGAGGCCCGCGTGCCGCGGCTGCTCGACGAAGAGCGCCATCCATTCGGCGCGCAGCCGCCGCGCGAGGCGCCGCCCGGCCCGCACGACCCGTTCGGCGGACGGGCTCGGGCTCACGCAGACCAGGATCTTCTCGGCGATCGGCCACGTGCGGTCGCCCCCCTCCGCCCGGCGGTAGACCTGCATCTGGGCGTCCACCCGGTCGGCCGTGCAGCGGAGCGCCAGCTCGCGCAGCGCGATGAGGTTGGATTTCCGGAAGAAGCTCTTCGCCGCCTGCTCCGCCTGCGGCGGGACGTAGACCTTCCCCTCGCGCAGACGGACCAGGAGCTCGTCGGGCGGAAGATCGACGAGCTCCACCTCGTCGGCCGATTCGAGGACCGAATCGGGAACCGTCTCGCGGACGACGACCCCGGTGATCCTCGCGACGAGGTCGTTGTAGCTCTCGAGGTGCTGGACGTTCAGCGTCGTGTAGACGTCGATCCCCGCCTGGAGCAGTTCCTCCACGTCGCGGTGCCGCCTCGCGTGGCGGGAGCCCGGCACGTTCGTGTGCGCCAGCTCGTCCACCAGGAGGAGCTGCGGCTTTCTGGCGAGCGCCGCGTCGAGGTCGAATTCCGCGAGGGTCCGATCGCGATAGTCGATTCGCTTCGGCGCCAGCTCCGGCAGGCCCGCTCGCAGGGCCTCCGTCTCCCGGCGGCCGTGCGTGTCCAGGTGGCCGACGACGGCGTCCACGCCCGCCGCCAGGCGCTCGTGGGCCGCCTGGAGCATCGCGTAGGTCTTCCCGACGCCGGCTGCCGCTCCGAAGAAGATCTTCAGCCTCCCCCGGGCGGACGCGCGCTCCTCCTCGCTCACGCGCGCGAGGAGCGCGTCCGGGTCGGGCCGGCGGGAGTCCGTCACGGCGCCCTCGGGTCCTCGGGGGCGAGCGCGTCCAAGGAGAGGTTGAGCTCGAGGACGTTGACCCGAGGCTCACCCAGCAGTCCGAACGTTCGCCCCTCGGTGTGCTCCGCCACCATCCTGCGAACCCGCTCCTGCGTCAAGCCCCGGACCCGCGCGACGCGCCGCAGCTGATACTCGGCCGCCGCGGGGCTCACGTGCGGGTCGAGCCCGCTCCCCGACGCCGTCACGAGGTCGACCGGTATCGGGGCGGCATTGTCCGGATCCGCGGTCCGCAGCGCCGCGACGCGCGCGCGGACGGCCGCCGTCAGCGCGGGGCTGTTCCGGTCGAGATTCGAGCCCGCCGACGAGGCCGCGTCGTACGGGAACCCGGGCGTGGCCGAGGGCCGGCCCCAGAAGTACCCGGGATCGTCGAACGGCTGCCCGACGAGCGCGGAGCCGACGAGGCGGCCGTTCGCCTCGATTGCGCTACCCCCGGCAGGCCACGGCGCGAGCCGGCGGGCGACGCCCGTGACGGCGGCCGGGTAGAGGACTCCCGTCAGGGCGCTCATGACCAGGAGGAGCCGGGCGGCAGGTCTCAGGAGCTCGTTCATGATTCGCTCGCCTCCGGCATCCTAGGTCCACCCGAGCGCGGCGAGCAGAAGGTCGATCGCCTTGATGCCGAGGAACGGCGCGACCAGGCCGCCGAGCCCGTAGATCGTGAGATTCCGGCGCAGGAGCCTCTCGGCCCCGACGGGCCGGTAGCGGACCCCGCGAAGCGCCAGCGGAATCAGCGCCAGGATGACGAGCGCGTTGAAGACGATCGCCGAGAGGATGGCGCTTCCCGGTGTCGCCAGGCCCATGACGTTCAGGCGCGCGAGCTCCGGGTAGGTGGCCGCGAATACCGCGGGGATGATCGCGAAGTACTTCGCCACGTCGTTCGAGATGCTGAACGTCGTGAGCGCGCCCCGCGTGATCAGGAGCTGCTTTCCGATCCTCACGATCTCGAGCAGCTTCGTCGGGTTCGAGTCGAGATCCACCATGTTCCCGGCTTCCTTGGCCGCCTGGGTTCCCGTGTTCATCGCGACGGCGACGTCGGCCTGGGCGAGCGCGGGGGCGTCGTTGGTCCCGTCGCCGGTCATCGCCACGAGCCGCGCCTCGCCCTGGATCTTGCGGATCAGCCGCAGCTTCGCCTCGGGCGTCGCCTCGGCAAGGAAGTCGTCCACGCCGGCTTCCGCGGCGATCGCGGCGGCCGTCAGCGGGTTGTCGCCGGTGACCATCACCGTTCGGATGCCCATGGCGCGAAGCTCCGCGAACCGCTCCCGGATGCCGCCCTTGACGATGTCCTTGAGCTCCACGATGCCCAGCACCCGGTTCCCGTCGGCGACCGCGAGCGGCGTCCCGCCGCGTCCGCCGACGTCGCGGACCGCGGCCCGGGCCGAGTCCGGCAACTCGCCGCCCAGCGAGCGCACGAACGCCTCGACGGAGTCCGCCGCGCCTTTCCGGATCTTGCGGCCGTCGAGATCGACGCCGCTCATCCGCGTCTGCGCGGTGAACGGGACGAAGCGCGCTCCCAGGGCGAGGATGTCGCGTTCTCTCAACCCGAACCTCTCCTTGGCCAGCACGACGATGCTGCGCCCTTCGGGGGTCTCGTCGGGGAGGGAGGCGAGCTGGGCGGCATCGGCCAGCTCCCGCTCGGTCACGCCCCGGACGGGCAGGAAGGCGGCCGCTTGCCGGTTCCCCAGGGTGATGGTGCCGGTCTTGTCCAGCAGGAGCACGTCCACGTCGCCCGCCGCCTCCACCGCCCTGCCGGACATCGCGATCACGTTGGCCTGTATCAGGCGGTCCATGCCGGCGATCCCGATGGCGGACAGCAGTCCCCCGATCGTCGTGGGGATGAGGCACACCAGCAGCGCGACCAGGGAGGTCATGGCGACGGGCGAGCCCCGGCCCGCCGCGCTCGCCGCGAACTCCGAGAACGGGCGCAGCGTCGCCGTGACCAGGAGGAACACGATCGTCAGGGCGACGAGAAGGACGTGCAGCGCCAGCTCGTTGGGGGTCTTCCCCCGCCGGGCCCCTTCCACGAGCGCGATCATGCGGTCGAGGAACGTCTCGCCCGGGTTCGAGACGATCCGGACGACCAGCCAGTCGGACAGCACGCGGGTCCCGGCGGTGACGGCGCTGCGGTCGCCGCCGCTCTCGCGGATCACCGGCGCGCTCTCCCCCGTGATCGCGCTCTCGTCCACCGACGCGACCCCTTCGATCACGTCGCCGTCGCCGGGGACCAGGGAACCCGCGTCCACGCGAACGACGTCTCCCCGGCGGAGGGTTTCGGCGGGCACGACGACGTAGGGGGCGTCGTGGTGCGTCGCCGTCAGCCGCTTCGCCGAGATGTTCGTTCGGGTCCTCCGCAGCGAGGCGGCTCGCGCCTTCCCCCTCCCCTCGGCCATGGCTTCCGCGAAGTTTGCGGAGATCACCGTGAACCAGAGCCACGCGGACACGGCCAGCACGAACCCCGCCCGTTCCTCGCCGCCGCCGCTCCAAGCGGCGAGGGCGAGCGCGCTGGTGAACGCGGCGCCGACCTCGGTGACGAGCATCACCGGGTTGCGGAGCAGGTACCTCGGGTCGAGGCGCGTCAGCGCGTCGAAGAGGGCCTGGCGAACGATCGAGGCCTCGAGGAGCCGCTGGGCCCGCCGGCTTCTCACGTCGCGACTCCCCCGGCGCCCGCGAGGAGCTTCAGCTGGTCCACGACCGGGCCGAGCGCCAGCGCGGGGACGAACGTCAGGGCGCCGATCAGAACCACGATCCCGACCAGCAGCATCACGAACAGCGTCGTGTGGGTCGGGAGCGTTCCCGGTCCCGCGGGCACGGTCTTCTTGCGGGCGAGGGACCCGGCGATGGCGAGGACCGGGAGGATCACGCCGTAGCGCCCGAGCAGCATCGCCACCGCGAGCGAGACGTCCCAGAAAGGCTCGTTCGTGGACAGGCCGGCGAAGGCGCTGCCGTTGTTGTTCCCCGCCGAGCCGAAGGCGTAGAGGACCTCGCTGAATCCGTGGGGGCCCGGCGCCTGGATGGCCGCCCGGCCCCGGGGAAGCGCGACCGCGACGGCCGTTCCCACGAGCACGGTCGCCGCGGGGATCAGGATCGCGAGGACGGCCATCTTCATCTCGGGCAGCTCGATCTTCTTGCCGAGATACTCCGGCGTGCGCCCCACCATCAGTCCCGCGACGAACACGGCGACGATCGCGAACACGATCATCCCGCAAAGCCCCGATCCGACGCCGCCGAAGACCACCTCGCCGAGCAGGATCAGCCCCATCGGCACGAGGCCGCCGATGGGCGTGAGCGAGTCGTGCATCGCGTTGACGGACCCGTTCGAGGCGGCGGCCGTGGCGGTCGCCCAGAGCGCGGATGCCGTGATCCCGAACCGCGCCTCCTTGCCCTCCATGTTCCCGCCCGGTTGGGATTCGCCCGGGCGCTGGTCGACGCCCAGCGAGGCCCAGCCGGGCAAGCCCCTCGACTCCGCCGATGCCGCAACGAGCAGGAGCGGAACGAACAGCAGCGCCATGGCGGCCAGCAGCGCCCATCCCTGGCGCGCGTCGCGGACCCAGCGGCCGAACGTCAGGCACTGCGCCGCGGGGATGAGAAGGATCGCGAGGACCTCCAGGAAACCCGACAGCGGGGTGGGGTTCTCCAGCGGATGCGCCGAGTTGGCGTTGTAGAAGCCCCCGCCGTTCGTCCCGAGCTGCTTGATCGCCACCTGGGAGGCGGCGGGTCCCACCGGGATCCGCTGGGTCGTGACGAGCGAGCCGTCGGCCATGCGGACCGGCTGCACGAGCCGGACCTCGACGTCGCCGCGGAGGGTCTGCACGACCCCCTGCGAGACGAGCGCGAGCGCCAGGACGATCGACAGCGGCAGCAGAACGTACAGGGTGCCGCGGACGACGTCCACCCAGAAGTTGCCGATCGTCTCGGACGTGCGCCGCGCGATGCCGCGGATCAAGGCGGCGAGGACCGCCATGCCGGTCGCGGCGGAGAGGAAGTTCCACACCGCGAGGCCGAGCATCTGGGCGAGGTGGCTCATCGTCGTCTCGCCGCCGTAGCTCTGCCAGTTCGTGTTGGTGACGAAGCTGACCGCGGTGTCGAAGGCGAGATGCCACGAGAGCCCCGGGAGAGCGCGAGGGTTGGCGGGCAGGATTCCCTGCGCGAGCACCAGCGCCATCAGCGCCACGAGACCGAGCCCGTTGAACGCCAGGACCGCGAGCGCGTAGGTCTTCCACGGCATCTCGTCCGAGGGATCGATCCGGCAGACCCTGTAGATCCACCTCTCGGGAGCGCCCAGCACGGTTTTCAGCCTGCCCGGCCGTCCCTCGTAGACGCGCGCCATGTACCAGCCGAGCGGGGGCGCGGCCGCGGCGAGGACCGCAAGGAAGAGAGCGAGCTGGGCACAGCCGTGGAAGGTCATCAGAACTTCTCGGGCCTGAGGAGCGCGTAGCCCAGGTAGACGAGGAGCCCGAGCGCCAGCAGGCCTCCCACGAGATCGATCGAGCTCACCGAACACCTCTCGTCGCGTCCCGGCACGCGCCGGGGCCGCGCTTCAAGGTGTAGCGCCCGAAAGGTCAAAACGGGATCAAGAAGGGGGCCGCGGGCGTTCGGATTTCATCAAGATGGGTGGGCGGACTGGCCTCGAAGTGGCCGACGCGTTCACGGCCACGCGCGGCGCGGACTTCGAGTTGCGGAGAATGCCCCCAGCAGGACTCGAACCGGAGGCGCGCGGCGCCGGAGGGCGTCGTTTCGAGACCCCTTTCGATTTCCCGTTGCGCCGCTTCGCGAACCTCGGTACAGGTAAGTCCATGCTCGACGAAACCTCGCGGGGTCCGGTTCCGTACG
>CAZPWK010000097.1:0-9739 GCA_964590285.1 uncultured Acidobacteriota bacterium
GGCTCAGGTCGTCCGCGGCGGCGTCGAGCCCCGCCTCGTAGTCCCGGCCTCGGAGGAAGCGCCCTCCCGTCTCGTTCCCCAGGACGACGAGGATCTCCTGGTGGGCGTTCTGCGCGTTCACCTCGCCGCCGACCCCTAGGTCCTCGAGCCACTCCTGGCCGAGTTCCAGCTCGTCGAGCGACAGCGACAGGTTCTGCGCCGTGTCGGTGTCCGAGAAGCCGCCGTCCTCGCCGACGTCGAACGTGAAGACGCGGATCCCCTCCCGCTCGAGCCTGGCGAGCATGTCCTTGAAGCGCGGCGTCAGGCCGCCGCGGGCCGCCGTGGTCCGCGTGCGGGTCAGCGGGAACCCTCCCGAGAAGAGGAGGATCGCCTTCGTTCCGTCGAACCCCGACAGTGCCCCCGCCGCATCGGAGAGGCTCACGTAGAACTGGTCCTGCTCCCGGCTCAGGAGGTCGCCGCCGAACTGCGCCGCGTTCTTGACCTGCTGCTCGAACATCGTGCGGCTGTCGTCGCTGTTCATCGAGGAGCCGCTCGCCAGGACCCTGCGGAGCGCCTCGTCCCGGATGTCCGAGGCCGGAAACACGCGCACCTTGTCGATCGCGATGCGCAGGTCGATCGCGTCCTGCGTGAACCCCGACACCGAGCTCAGGAAGGGCGTCATCTCGTAGACGGCGGCGTAGTCCTGGGGCCTCAGGTTCTCTCCGAGCCATTCCTTGGCCGCCTTTCGCAGCTGGTTGATCCGCAGCGGCGACGGGTTGTTGTACCCGTCGAAGAGCAGCAGGAACCACCGCGGGCGCGAGCGGCGCCTCTCGGCGACGGAGACCGCGCTCGCCGCGGAGGCCGAGGGGGCGGGGACCGGAGGCGTCGCCGCCGCCCGCGAGGTCTCCGGCGGCGCCGAAGCCGGGGCCTCGACCGGGGCCGGAGACGTCACCGGCTTCCCCACCACGAGGTCGATCTCGTCGAGGCTCCGGACGGGCAGCTCGCGCCCCTTCTCCGTCACGCGGAAGGCCGATCTCGGGAGCCCTCGCACGTGGCGGCCGCGGGAGTCGAGGACGACGATCTCGAGAAGGGCGAGCCGCACCTCCGCCTTCTCGACGAGCCCCGAGGGCCGGGGCTCCTCCGCCGCGGCCGCCGCCCCCGGCTCGACCGCGGACGCGCGCCAGGCGGCGACCGGCGCCGCCGCGGCCGCCGCCGCGGCGAGCAGGATCGCCAGGGCGCTACTTCGAGATCTTCTCGAGGAACGCACGGGCCGTCGCCGCGTCGGCGCCGTCGGGCTTGAGCTCGAGGTACTTCTCGAGGCTCGCGCGCGCGGCCTGCTTCTCCCCCTGGTTGATCTGGGCGTAACCGAGCTGCAGCCAGGCGTCCGCGAAGTCGGGCTTCAGCTGCACGATCCTCGCGAACACGTCGGCCGCGCCCTTCATGTCCCCCTTGTTGAAGCGGTCGGCGCCGACGTTGAACAGGATGTTCGGGTCCTCGGTCTGGCCGGACGCCTTGAGCTTCTCGTTGACCTCCTGCACCTTGTCCATGCGGCCCATCCGCGTGTAGAGGTCCGCCAGCTCGTAGTAGGCGTCGGCCATGTCCGGAGCGACCTCGATCACCTTCTCGAGATCCGCGGCCGCGTCCTCCTTCTTGCCGAGCTTCTCGTCGGCGACCGCGAGGGCGAGCCAGGCGTCCCGCCGGCCGTTCTGCGTCTTCGCGACGCCCGTCTCCGCCCGGAAGGCGGCGGCGGCGTCCTCGATCCTCCCGGCCTTCTCGAGGATCTTCCCGCGGAGGAGGCTCGCCCCCTCGAAGGCCGGGTCGAGCGCGATCGCGCGGTCGACGGCGGCGAGGGCCGGCTCCCCCCTGTCCTGCGAGAACAGGGTGTAGGCGTGCAGGTACTGCCACGCGGCCGAGTCCGGCTTCTCCCCGAGGTTCCGGAGGATCTCCTCCTCGGCCTTCGCGTGCTCGCCGCCCTGCACCATCTCGAGGATCGCATCCATCGGGACGAGCGGCTCGCCGGTGCCGTACTCTCCGGGCCCGGTCGTCGTCGGCGTCATCCGGAAGCTGAACGTCGCCTCGGAATTGGACGCCACCTGGAAGGAGGGGAGCGCGGCGCCCGGAGGGACGTCCACGTGCGCCGACCAGGACGCCTCCTTCTTCGGCGGCTCGAACTTGTCGACGTCGATGCGGGAGATCCGGAGCCCCTCCTTCACGGCCATCAGGCGGTAGCTGCCGGGCCGGATGAGGCCGAAGAAGTAGTTGCCGTTCTTCTTGGTCTTGGCCTCGAGCACCGGCAATCTGTGGTCGGCCTCGTAATAAACCTTATTCGACCCCCCCTCGAAGGCTCCCCGAGCCTTCGGGACCACATCCTTCGCCTCGCCGGACTTCGCCTCGGGGTCCTCCGGGATCAGTCGGACGAGGACGTCCGCGATCGCCGTCCCGTCAGCGCCGGTCACCGTGCCGCTGACCCTGCCGTCGGCCCGGACGAGACCGGGAAGAAGCGCAACGAGCGTCCCGGCGAGGGCCAGGCGGCCGATGCGGGCGAGTGCGTGGGTCATGATCGTTCCTCCGGTGGCTTCGGGATCCCGGCCGCTCCCCGGGACCGCCTAGCGGAGCGAGAACCTGACGACGAAGGTCTCCGGGACCTCCTTCACCCTGATCAGCAAAGAGAACGCCTTCCCGTGGATCCCTCCCGGGGGGATCGGGAAGTAGAGATACCCGACCGTCCAGGTCGTCCGGCCCAGCTCGACCCGGTCCCGCGCCGGCACGGTCCTGTCCTTCCGGGGGAACATCTCGAACGAGGCGAACGAGAAGTTCCCGAAGCGGGCCCGCATCGACTCGGCGAAGGCGTCGAGCATGCGCTCGTCCGACCGCGACCGCGTGTACGGCTGGAACTCCTCGTAGGACGCCAGCGGGTACTTCTTTCCCTCCGAGTCCTCGAGCACGAACGATTCGCGGGTGAACGTCAGCGTGCCCTTGGACCGGTTGGCGAGGCCGATCCCGAGGGGGAACAGCGTCCCCTCCTTGACGTACTGCGCGGCCCTGCCGTCCACGCCGAAGAACGCGGTCTCCCCGTCCTCGAAGTAGACGGTCGGGTTGAGCTTCGGCGAAGTGACGACCTGCGAGGCCGGCGCCGGGCCGCCTCGCAACGCGCCGCATCCCGCTCCCGCCGCCGCGACGAACGCCAAGAGCGCGAAACCGGTGAGCCGTTTCGGGGTGCGCATCTTCGCGACCTCCAGCCCCCTCGGAGCCTGTCGAAACCCCCTGCGAGCCATCATAGAAGAGTGCTTTGGCTTGTCAACTCGAGCGCGGCCGGAAGACGCGAAGGGGCGCCGGGGAATCCCGCGGCGCCCCTCGCCGGGCCCGGAGCGGACGCGGTCAGTCCACCGACACCGTGCCCCCGGCGACCGTGACGTCCCGGTTCTCGCAGATCCCGCCCTCGACGCAGACCTTGACGACGATGTCCTCGATCGCCAGCTCCGGGAGCACCGACGCCTCCCGGATCGCCTGGAACGTCAGGACGCCGAGGACGCCCTGATCCGTCGGCTCCATCGGCACGCCCCCGAGATCCTCCCCGATCCGGGTGGCGAAGACGTCCACCTCCCCTCCGCCCATGTCCAGGGCACCCGCCTCGAACTCGCTTCCCGGGTCCGCGAGCCCCTCGACCAGGAAACAGCCCGAGAAATCCGAGCCGACGAACGCGAGCAGGTACGGGTTGAACGTCACCTGGAACGTCACGGCCGACACGTCGTCCACTCCCATGACGACGATCTCGACGTTGAACGTGTCGGAGGAGGCGGTCTCGTCCCCCTCCTGGAGCGTCACGCTCCCCTCGGTCGGCTCCGCGTCCGGCGTGTAGGTCGCCACGATCTCCGTCGAGATCGCGCCTCCGCTCGTCCCGTTGTCGTTGCACCCGGACGCGAGCGACAGTGCCAGGAGCAGGGCGACGACCGCCGGAACGAGCGGGCTCTTCGCGCTTCTCAACATGGTCGTCCTCCCCCTCACGGGCATTCCGCGCCCCACTTCGAGGCCACGTACGCGAGATCGTCGCCGTCGATGTCGCCGTCCCGGTCGAGGTCCGCCGGCGCGTGCCACCGGAGGTCGCCTTCCGTCGCGCCGAACGCCGTCGTGATCTCGATCAGGTCGGCTCCGGTGATCCGGCGGTCCCCCGTGACGTCCGGGAGGGCCGTCACGGCGTCCTCGGTGCCTCCCAGGTGCCCCTGGTTGACGCGGAAGCCGTTCGGGTCCGGCTCCGCCGAGTAGTCGTCCGCGGGGTCCCCCGCGTCCGTCGTCGGCGAGCAGACGTCCGGGACCCCCTCGTCATCGAGGAGCGGGTCCTGCTCGATCAGGCCCTCCGTCTGGAGAACGCCTCCCAGCGTCCTCTCCACCGGTCCCTGCGTGTTTCCGAACACGTCGGAGTACAGGAGGCTCACCTGGAGATCGGAGGAACCGCCGGACGTCCAGGCGCCCTCCATGCCCGGGACCGGCCCTCCGATCCCCCACCCCACGTTGTCCGCGACGATCGAGTTCCGGACGTCCACCTCGGCCCAGCCGCCCCCCTCGCTCGCCGTCATGGACTCGATCTCGACCCCGCCCGCGCCGAGATCGGCGCTGTTTCCCGCGACCGTGTTGTGGCCGAAGGAAACGTGCGAACCCGCCGCGTACCCGTACCAGCTTCCGGCGGCGAGGAGCGCGCCCCCCCCGACCGCGTCGCTCTCCTCGGGGTCGTGGGCCGCGTTCGAAAGCAGCAGGTTGTGGTGGAAGTCCACGAACGAGGTGTTCTCGTCCGCGTCCGAGAAGACGAAGGCCCCGCCCGCGAACGATCCCGCGGAGTTCTCCCGGATCTCGTTCCCCGAGACCTCGAACGCCACGTCCTCCGGATTCCCGTACCAGGTGACGTAGTTCCAGCCGAAGAGGCCGCCGCCCCCCTCGCCGGCCGTGTTCCCCGAGATCACGTTGTCCGCGACCCGCAGCGCGCCGGTCTCGGGGTAGGAGCCGTACCAGCCCCCGTTCTGCAGGAACGCCTCGACGCCGCCCCCGAAGCGGTCCGCCGAGTTCCCCGTGACCGTGTTCCCGCCGACGATCAGGTTCTGGGCGACGGCCGAGCCGTACGAATAGCCCGCCACCGCCCCCAGCCACGCGCTGACGCCTCCGCCGTCGTACGCCGCGTTCCCGGTCACCGCGTTCCGAGACACGCGCGTCGTGTCGGTCCCGTACGTGTAGAAGAAGCTCCAAGGATAGGCGTAGAACGCCCCGCCCTCCGCGCGGATGCCGCCTCCCATGTAGCCGGCGGCGTTCCCCTCGATCGTGTTCTCGGTGATGAGGACGCTCGAGCGGCCCCCGAAGTCCCAGGCCAGCGACATCGCGCCGATCCCGCCCCCGTGGCCCAGCTCGCTCCCGGCGTACACCGCCTCGTTGTCCTCGACGACGTTGCTCTCGACCAGGGCCTCCGTCGTTCCTCGGATCGCTCGGCTCTGCACGAAGATCCCGCCGCCGTACCCGTCCGAGGCGACGTTGCCCGCGACCGTGTTCCCGGTGGCGACGACCCGCGCCCCCCCGGTCTCGTAGGGCGCCTCCGCGAACGCGAAAATCCCCCCGCCGAACCTCT
Source organism: uncultured Acidobacteriota bacterium (assembly GCA_964590285.1). Classification (GTDB taxonomy): domain Bacteria; phylum Acidobacteriota; class Polarisedimenticolia; order Polarisedimenticolales; family JAIQFR01; genus CALMJU01. The sequence goes on from CAZPWK010000097.1 coordinate 5,588, forward strand.
CGGCGGCGTTGTCCCGGACGACGTTGTCGTCGAGCACCGCCTCCGCGACCGCCAGGCAGGGGCCGAGGTACACGCAGTCGGACCCGCCGCAGTCCTCGGCGGACTCGCAGGTCGTCGCGTGGTCGCTCTCGCACACCTGACAGTCGGCGATCTCCGCGCAGGAGAGGGCGACGTCCGCGAAGCACCGATTCGAGCTCGCGGCGAGAACGAACTCGCCGCCGGCGTTCACGTAGGCGTAGATCCCGCCGCCTACCCAGCCGCGGTTCTCGGCAAACACGTTCTCCGCGATCCGCACGGTCCCCTCGGCGTAGACGCCGCTGTACCCGCCGCCCGTGACCGTGAAGCCGGTCAGCGACGAGCCGGAGATCAGGCGGACCACCGGGTTGCCTGCGACCTCCAGGGGAGCGCAGTCGCCGAAGTCGCAGTCCGCGTCCCCCTCGCACGAGGTCGCGGCGTGGTTCGAGCAGGCACCGGCGGAGCAGGTCCCCGCGCACTCGGCCCCGTCCCAGCAGCGGACGGCGGGGTTCCCGGAGCAGCCGAGGCCGCCGCAGATCCCCCAGCCGTCGATGACCGTCGCCGTCCGGCTCGGCGGGTCCTGCTCGATCGCGTCGGCGATCAGATCCACCGGGCGGCCGACGTGCACGCACTCCTTGTACGTTCCGGGCAACACCCGGACCGTGTCGCCCGGAGCGGCGCCGTCCGCCGCGAACTGGATGGTCGCGCAGGGGGCGGAGGAGGTCGTCCCGCAGCCGGTCACGTCCTCTCCGTCCGGCCCCACCCAGACGGTGGCGGCTCCGGCCTGCGCCGCCGCCAGGACCGCGCACGCCAGAAGCACCCGGACCCGATTCCATCTCATGAGGTGACCCCCCCGCGCTCGACCGCCCCGGGGCACGTCGCCGACGCGGACGGCCCCAGGATACACGTACGGGGGGCGCCCGGTGGCGCCCCCCGTGTCGATGTCGTTGGAGTGGAAGCGCGGGCCGCCGGTGGGGGATCCCCGCCGGCGGCTCGCGGAAGGAAATGCTACCAGGTCCACTTCACGCCCAGACGGACGTTCCGAGGAGCTTGGACGGTGAGCGGCTTCAGGTAATCCTCGTTGAGCTCGCCGGGCCGGTTCTCGTAGTCGTTGTCGAAGGTGAGCCAGTCCGTGTCGCTGAAGACGTTGAAGATGTCGAGCATGCCGGTCAGCGTGGACTTCCCGAACTTCCAGTCGTAGGAGAACCGGAGGTCCAGGTTGAAGGTCGCCGGGTTCCGCCCGAAGACGTCGCGGGTCACGATGTCGTACGAGTAGAGGCGCGGGCCGGTGTAGCGGCTCAGGATCTGCTCGGGCACGCCGTCCTCGTTGAGATCCGCGGTCGTCCCCGCGATGTCGGCGATGTTCAGCAGCGCGTTCTCGTTGACGTACCGCATGATGCCGTCGGAGACGCCGTCGTAGACGTACTCTTCCTCCTCCTCATCCCATTCGCCGACGTCCACGCGCACCATCCACCAGTAGTCCGGGTTGATGCCGGGGATCTCGCCCGCGTTCCTGTAGGTCGGGTGGGCGAGGAGCGGGAAGCGCGGCTGTCCGGTCTGGAACTTCACCGCCGCGCCGACGTTCAGCCCGAAGTCGAACTGCTTCGAGACGAACGCGTTCACCACGTGCCTGCGGTCGAGGTTCAGCGGGCCGTACACGTACTGGCCGGCCAGCGTCTCGCTGGGCAGGAACGTGTCCCAGTACCCGTCTTCGTCGGTGTCCACGCCGGACGCCGCCGGCAGGTCGAACAGCGACGTGATGAACGGGTCGGACTGGCCGTTGTCGTTCCGGAACGAGCCCTCGTAGTTCCCCTTGAGGGTCGCGAACCGGTAGTTGATGTAGGCCATCCAGCCGTCGTGGAACCTGCGGTTGAAGACCAGCTCGATCGCCTTGTAGTCGCGCGCCGGCGAGGGGAAGAGGCCGGAGGGGACGTTGGAGCCCGGGTTCGCCAGGACGTACGCGCCGAAGTCGCCGATCCCGTGGCCCGGGAACGGGTCCATCAGGCCCGGGTAGACGACGCCGTCGACGCCGTAGTACAGGTTCCAGATCTGCTCGTTCGACGCGAACTGCACGTCCTCGAGCACCCTTCCGACCTCGCGCTGGATGTAGCGGACCTCGACCGAGCTCCAGTCGTTGACCTCGAAGGCGTAGCTCGCCATCCACTCGTCGGTGTACGGGAGCTTGGTCGCCGGGTTGTTCGTCCCGTCGAGGTCCGGGTCCACCGTGCCGTCGATGATGACGCCCGGCTCGGCGCCCGTGAAGCCGTGGATGATGTGGCAGTCGACCTCTTCGTCGTGGATCCCGTCGCCGTCCGGGTCCGCCCAGCACAAGCCGTCCATGATCGGGTCGGTCAGGTCGGCGTCCCAGAAGTACTCCTCCTCGATCCCGACCTCGTTCGAGAACTGACGGACCGCGAGGTCGTTCGGAACGCGCTGGATGTAGCGCGCGAAGTTCGCGGAGACCTTGTGCTTGCCGTTCGAGAGGATGTCCCACGCGACCCCGACGCGCGGCGCGAGCTCGGCGTCGAACGTGTAGGTCTTCGGGTTGTACACCGTCTCGCCGACGCCGGTCACCCCTCCGTCCTCGAGGAGCGAGATCGGAAGCGTGAACGCCCCGGAGCCGGTCAGCTCCTGCTCCGTCCAGCGGACGCCCGCCTTCAGCGTCACGTTCTTGAGGATGTCCCAGCTCGCCTGGAAGAACGCGTTCTTCTCCTTGGCGTTCGTGAACTTTTCCCCCGGCTGGAACGCCGTCCGGACGACGCTGTAGTACGGAACGTCCTCTTCGTCCTCCGGATCGTCATAGTAATCGACCGATGCCCCGGTGGACGTCATGACCCAATTGTAGCTGTCCTCGAGGGAACCGTCTCCGAGGAGACCGACGCCCTGGTAGTCCACAATGCCGTCGCCGTCGTCGTCAATGTCCGCGCCGTCCACAAGAAGCGCGAACGGAGCCTCGTAGGTCGGTCCGCTGTACTGCTGCGGCTGTTTCCAGTTGATCTCCTCGTACTGGACGCCGTACCGCAGCTCGACCGGGCCGATGACGTTCGTGAACTTGAGGGCGTACTGGTCCGCCTCGTCCTTGAGGTTCTCGTAGTACCCCGCTCCCCCGTAGGTGGCGCCGGTATCCAGCCAGAAGAACGACCGGTACGTCACGCCGGGGCCCATCTCCTGGCACTTGTTCTCCTTCCGGGCGTACCGGCCCTCGGTGAAGAAGTTCGACGTCCAGACCCCCTGCCACTTGAAGGCGAGCTGGTCGCCGCCCCAGTCGAGGCCGGTCGCGCTCGTCTCCGGATCGGGGTTGAACAGGCCGTTCGAAAGCGCGCGCAGGTAGGCGGTCGGGCTCTGCGGTCCGACCTCGCCCTCGCTCGGGTCGCCGAACGCCGTGACCTCGAAGCGCTGGTTCGGCGTCAGGAACCAGGAGACCTTCGCGGCGTAGTTGTCGATCTTGCGCTCCCGGGTCACCTCGCCGGGCATGCGGCCGCCCTGGATCGTGGCGCCGAGCGGGAACATCAGCGTCTCTCCGTCCGGATCCTCGGGATCGAACGGGTAGTACTCGGCCTCGTCGTCGCCGCTCGTCAGCTTGAAGTTGTCCTCGGCCCAGATCGGGTTGTACGCGGCGAAGAAGAAGAGCTTGTCCTTGAAGATCGGCCCGCTGGCGTTCAGGCTGATGTCGCGCCGGAGCGTCTCCGTGTAGTTCGCGGTGTCCGGATCGAGGATGAGGTCTCTCCGGCCGCCCTCGAGGGACGTCGGCTCCTCGTACCACGACGCGTCCACCGTGAAGACGTTCGAGCCGGTCCTGACGACGGAGTTGACCACGCCGCCGCCCGCCTGGCCGAACTCGGCCTCGAAGCCTCCGGTCTTCACCTGGACCTCCTCGAGGAAGTCGTAGGTGACGCCGGTCCCGAGGGAGCCGTACACCAGCGAGTAGGCGCCGAGGGCGCCGTAGCCGGAGTTCGTGATGTTGACCCCGTCCACGAAGTAGACGTTCTCGAGGCCCGACGATCCGCTGATGGACTGGTTGGCGGCGCCGACGGTCCCGCCGTCCACGACGCCCGGGGCGATCGAGAACGTCGAGACGAGGTTGCGGCCGACCGGCACGTACGGGGCGAAGTTGTCGACCTTGATCGACTCGCCCGC
>CAZPWK010000098.1:0-9608 GCA_964590285.1 uncultured Acidobacteriota bacterium
CGTCCGCCGTCCGCCGGCGGACACCCCGGACAACACAAGCTCCGCACCACCATGGTAGGGTTGGCGCCCCGCGGGAGGCCTACATGACCGGGCCCGAGATCCTTCTCCTCGCCTTCGCGCTCAGCGCCGACGCCTTCTCCGTCGCCCTCGCCGTCGGCCTCCGCTTCGCCGCGCCCCGCCAGCTGTTTCGCCTGGCCTGGCACTTCGGGCTCTTCCAGGCGCTGATGCCGGCGCTCGGCGCCTTCGGCGGGATCGCGCTGCTGCGCGTCGTCGGCGACGTCGACCACTTCGTCGCCTCCGGCCTGCTGCTCGCGATCGGGCTGAAGACGCTGTGGGAGGCCTGGCACGGGACGGATCGCGTCGGGGAAACCGCCGATCCGACGCGCGGGGCGAGCCTCGTCGCCCTCTCCGTGGCGACGAGCGTCGACGCCTTCGGCGCGGGGATCGGTCTCGCGCTCGCCGAGGCTCCTCTCGCGCCCGCCTGCCTGACGATCGGCGTCACGTGCGCGCTGTGCACGCTCGCCGGCATGCTCCTCGCGCGCCGCATGGCGCGCCTCGTCGGACGGTGGGCGGGCTTCCTGGCGGCAGGCGTCCTCCTCGGGCTCGCGGTCAAGATGCTCGAGATCTGAGGCTCCCCGGGCCGGGTCCCGGACCGCGCCTACCCGCCGAACGCCCCCGACGCCCGGACCCCGTCCACGACGAATTGGGTGGCGACGAACAGCAGGAGGAGCCCCATCACGCGCGCGATCACCTTGACCCCGATCTGCCCGAGGAGGCCGAGAAGCCTGTCGGTCCACCGCAGGAGGATCCAGGAGGCGGCCATCACCACGGCCAGCGCCGCGATGACGAGCACCGGTCCCAGCGCCCCCTCCGCGACCCCCGAGAAGAGCACGACGGCCGCGATGCTCCCGGGACCGGCCAGCAGCGGGATCGCGAGCGGCGTCAGCCCGACGTCCTCCTTGCTCGCCGCCTCGGCCTCCTCGACGTCCGTCGTCTCGGTGCGGGAGATCCGCCCGTACAGCATCTCGAGGCCGATCACGAACAGGAGGATGCCGCCCGCGATTCGCACGGCGGGGATGCCGACGTCGAAGTAGTCGAGCACGCGCTTGCCGACGACGGCGAAGAAGGAGAGGACGAGGAAGGCGACCAGGATCGCCTTCCGGATCATCCGGTGGCGCTCCCGCCGCGTGTTCTCGCGCGTGATCGCCGCGAACAGCGGCATCAGCCCGATCGGATCGACGATCAGGAACAGGTTGACGACCATGCCGGCGATCAGCGAGCCCTTCACGGCCCCTCCTCCGCTCTCACCATCCGCCCGAGGCTCCGCCGCCCCCGAAGCCCCCGCCCCCTCCCGAGAACCCGCCCCCCCCTAAGCGGAACCCGGAGCCCCGCCCCCCCCTCCTCGGCGCCGCGAGGACGGCGATCGCGGGATGGCGGGACAGGAACCGCCTCACGCGGCGCGACCGGCGCGACGCGACGAGGAAGAGCATCCTCGCCACCACGATCGCGAAGATCGCGAGGGCGAGAACCCGGGCGCGCGGGTCCGTCCGGGACCGTCCGGAGCGGGCCTCCGGAAGCCCTCGGCCCTCGAGCACCCCGACCACCGCGTCCACCCCCGCATCGAAACCGCCCGCGTAGTCCCCCGCCCGGAAACGCGGTCCGATGCGCTCGTCCAGGATCCGGCGGCCGATCGCGTCGGTCAGCACCCCCTCGAGGCCGTAGCCGACCTCGATCCGCATCTTCCGCTCCCTCCGGGCGACGAGCAGGAGGACGCCGTCGTCCTTCCCCTTGCGCCCGAGCTTCCACGTCTCGGCGACCCGCATCGACACGTCCTCGATCGACTCCCCCTCGAGGCTCTCGACGGTCAGGATCGCCACCTGGACCCCGGTCCGCTCCTCGTGCGAGCGGAGCTTCGCCTCCAGCCGGCCGCGAGCCTCGGATCCGATCATCCCCGCGTGGTCGTTGACGCGCCCGCCCAGGTACGGGACCTCGAACGCCGCCGCGGCCCCGGCCGCCACGACGAGAAGGACCGCCGCGAGCGGGGGCGGTCGTCGTCCGGAGCGCCGGGTCACGGACCGCCGGTCCGCAGGCCGTCGGGGAGCTCGTCCCGGTCGTCGGCCCGCCGATCGACGCCGCCGCGCTCGAGGATCCCCCCGCAGGAGCGGATCCCCCGGGCCAGAGCCTCGCCGGGCCGCCCCTCCCGGATCCCGGCGACGATCCCGGCGACCACCGACTCCCACTCGGCCTCCGCGACCTTCCTGGCGATCCCCCCGTCGGCTCGCACGACGACGCGCCGCTCGAAGAGCGACAGGAACACGAGAATCCCCGTCCGATCGCGGGTCGCGAAGACCTCCTGATCGAGAAAGGCCCGGTCCGCCCTCGCCGCGACCCTCTCCGCCATCGTCGACGCCGACACGAGGGAGCGCTCGATTCCGGAAAACGTCCGGCAAAGCAGGGCGCCGGCCGCCGCGCCGAGCGCGGCGGGAAGCGCGATCCACGCGGCGGGGGGAACCCCCCAGACCTCCACGAGGCCCCCGACGGCGGCCGCGGCGAGCCCGCCGAGGAGCGCCCCCAGCGTTGCGGCGCGCCAGGACGCCTCGGGGTACTCGTCCGAGCGCTCGACCGCGTACGGAACGATCTCGCCCGAGGTCCGCGCCTCGGCGTCGCGCACCGCCTCCTCGACGCGGCGGATGTCGTCCGGGCCGAAGAACTTCTCGATCGTCATCGGAGGGCCCCCCGGCCGTCGCCGGCCGTCGCGGCGAACATAGCACGGCGCCCCGCGCCCGGCGCAAGGGAGCGGTCCCCCCGGGAGCGAGGCCTCAGAGGATCCCTTCGACCAGGCGCAGCGCGTCGCGGGCGATGATCAGCTCCTCGTTCGTGGGGATCACGAGCACCGTCACCGGCGACCCGTCGGGCGAGATCGCCGCCTCCACGCCGATCGCCGCCTCGTTGCGCGAGGCGTCGACCCGAATCCCCATGAACTCGAGGCCGGACGCCGACCGGGCTCGCACGGCGGGAGAGTTCTCGCCGATCCCCCCCGTGAAGATCAGCGCGTCCGCCCCGCCCATCGCCGCGGCGTAGGCGCCGATGTACTTCTTCAGCCGGTAGCAGAAGACCTCCGCCGCGAGGCGCGCCCGCTCGTTCCCCTTCGCCTCCTCCGCGAGCACCTCCCGCATGTCGTTCGACACGCCGGAGATGCCGTAGAGCCCGGAGTGCTTGTTGAGCATGGTCGTCGCCTGCTGCTCGGTCAGGTCCTCCTTGTGCATGACGTGAAAGATCACCGACGGGTCGAGGTCGCCGCAGCGGCTCCCCATCAGGAGCCCCTCGAGCGGCGTGAATCCCATCGAGGTGTCCACGGACTTCCCGTGGTCGATCGCGCAGACGCTCGCGCCGTTGCCGAGGTGGCAGGTGATCAGGCGGCACTCCTCGCGGCGCCGCCCGAGGATCGCCTGCGATCGCCAGCCGACGAACCGGTGCGAGGTCCCGTGGAAGCCGTAGCGCCGGATCCCGTGGCGAGTGTAGAGCACGTAGGGGAGGCCGTAGACGTAGGCCGCGGGAGGCATCGTCTGGTGGTACGCCGTGTCGAAGACCGCCGCGTGCGGGACGTCCGGCAGGATCTTCCTCGCGGCCCGGTACCCGCGGAGGTTGTGCGGATTGTGCAGGGGGGCCAGCTCCGAGCACTCCTCGACCTGCCGGACGACCTCGTCCTTCATCAGGACCGACCGGGCGAACTTCTCCCCTCCGTGCACGACCCGGTGGCCCACCGCGTCGATCTCGCGCGCCTCGCGGAGGACCCCCCGCTTCGGGTCGGTCAGCGTCCGGATGATCTCGGTGATCGCCACGCGGTGCTCGAGGATCTCCCGGACCTCCGAGGACTTCTCCCCCCCCTCGGGCCGGTAGGCGTGGATCGCGCTCGAGGTCCCGATCCGCTCGACGGCCCCCCTCGCGATCACGCGGTCGGAATTCGACTCGATCCGCTCGAGGGAGGTCTCGATCAGCTGGTACTTGACCGACGACGACCCGCAGTTCAGCACGAGAACCTTCATCGGGACTCCCCCGTCCGGGGCGCGGAGATCCGGTGGCGCCCCTCCCACAGGAAGAAGCCGCGTCCGGTGCTGCGCCCGAGATGCCCCGCGCGGACGAGCTTCCGGAGCAGCGGGCAGGGCCGGTACTTGACCTCGCCGAGCTCGTGGAACAGGTGCTCCATCCAGGCCATGATCTTGTCGAGGCCGACGCGGTCGCAATACTCGAGGGGGCCCATCCGGAACTGGTAGCCGAGCCGCAGGGCCGTGTCGACGTCCTCGGCGCTCGCCACCCCTTCCAGGACGATGTGCATCGCCTCGTTCAGGAGCGGCACGATCGCCCTCGTGGCGACGTAGCCCGGGTACTCGAACACCTCGATCGGCGTCTTGTCCAGCGCGCGGACGAGCTCCATCGCCGTGTCGTAGGTCTCGTCCGAGGTTTCGATCCCGCGGACCACCTCGACGATCGGGTTGCGGCTGACGGGCGGCAGGAAGTGGACGCCGAGCACCCGGTCCGGCCGTCCCGACGCCGCCGCGATCTCCGTGATGCTGAGCGTCGAGGTGTTCGTGAGGAACACGCGGTCCCCGGGGCACGTCCTGCCGAGGGCCCCCATCACCTTCTTCTTCGTCTCCAGGTCCTCGGTGACCGCCTCGATCAGCATGTCCGCCTCGGCGAGGGCGGCGATGTCGCCGGTGAAGCGGATCCGGCTCAGGATCACCTTCGCCTCGGAGGCCGTGATCCCCCACTTCCGGAGCTCCTCGTCGAGGGACGCGACGAGCTCCGTCCGGGACCTCTCGGCCGCCTCGTCCGAAACCTCGTGCACGACGACGTCGATCCCGTTCGAGGCGACCTTCTCGGCGATGGACCGCCCCATCATCCCGCCGCCCACGATCCCCAGCTTGCGGAACTCCATCTTCGCCATCCTCTTGCGATCGGGTTGCGGCCGCACGCCGGCGCCGCTTCCGGTTGTGAGAACCTCGGTTGGCGCATTCTAGCGGAAACCCGCGCGCGGTGCCCGCCGCCCGGCTCCGGGATACGATGCGCCCGAGAGCCGGCCGCCGCCGGCGGAGGAGTCCCGGGATGCGACCGATCGTCGCCCTCTTCCTGGCCGTGGCCGCCGCGGCTCCCCAGCCCGCCGCCCTCGCCCGCGAGGCCTCGCGGCCGGACCGCCCGATCCTGGTCACGGTGGACGACCTTCCGATCTCCTCGGCGCGCCTCCATCCCGGCGCGGAGGAGCGGGAGCGGATCACGCGCCGCCTCCTCGCCGCCCTTCGCGCCCGGGGGATCCGCGCCGTCGGCCTCGTCACCTGGAGAAACGTCCGCGACGAGGCCGATCGCAAGCTCCTCGATCTCTGGCTCGAGGCCGGCCACGAGCTGGGGAGCCACTCCTTCGGGCATCCCGACCTGACTCGGACCCCCGTCGAGGACTGGATCGCGGACGTCGAGCGGGGGCGGGAGGAGCTGGCCGCCTTCCTCGCCGAGCGCGGCCGGACGCCGCGCTTCTTCCGCTTCCCGTTCCTCCGGGAGGGGTCCACGCCGGTCCAGCTCGCCGAGGCGCGGGCCTGGCTCTCGCGGACCGGCCAGCGGAACCTCCCGGTGACGATCGACAACCAGGACTGGTCGTTCGAGGAGCCCTGGGTCGAGGCGCGGAGGCGCGGCGATCGCCGGGCGGCGGCGCGCCTCGGCGAGGACTTCCAGGCGTCGCTCCGCCTGGCCGTCGAGCGCCAGGAGCGGCTGGGAGACGACCTGTTCGGCCGCGCGACTCCCCAGGTCCTCCTGCTCCACGCCACCGAGGTCGGCGCCGCCGCGTGGGACCGCCTCTTCGCGCGCCTCGAGGAGTCCGGCCACCGCTTCGCGACCGCGGACGAGGTCCTCGCCGATCCCGCCTTCGCCGACCCCCCGCCCTTCCTCGCGTCCTTCGGCTGCGGTCTGTGGGACCGGATCGCCCACGCCCGCGACGCGGAGCGGATGCGGGCCGATGCCGAGGCGCTGCTCCTCCGGCGGGCCGAGGCGTGGAGCCGCGGGGATCTGGCCCCCTTCCCGCCGGCGTACGACGAGGACGTCCTGTTCGTCTCCCCGTCGGGGCTGACCCGCGGGCGGCGCGAGGTGGTCGAGCGCTACCGCGCGCGCTACCCGGACCCCGCGGCCATGGGCTCCCTCTCGCTCGAGGTGCTCGACGTCCGCCCGACCTGGGGGCGCGAGGTGTCTCCCCTGGGCGACGCCCTGCCGGGGCGGATCCACGGCCTCGTCGTCGTCGCGCGCTGGACGATCTCGCGCCCCGACCTCCCCGGGGCCTCGGGGCTCACGCTCCTCGCTCTCGAGCGGGGCCGCGACGGCCTCCGGATCGTCCGGGACGCGTCGATGTAGCGCTCAGGGGCACGCGGGGGTCGCGGCAGGGCGCTCCGCTCCGGCGCTGTCGAAGCCGAGGCTCCCCTCGGTCCCGACCCGCACCATCGCGACGAGGTAGTAGCGGTTCGCGCCGTCCAGCCGGTCGCCGACGTCGGCCGAGGGGGCGGGAAGCCCGCACGTCGCCGGCCCGAGGACGCCGTGCCCGTAGCTCCAGGCCTCCCCGGCGCCTGGGAGAGGGCCTCCGTAGAGGTTGTAGGAGGCGCCCGGTCCCATGTCCTCCCACCGCCAGCCGACGGTCGGGCCGGAGGACGCGGTCACGACCAGCGGGCTGGCGGACCCTTCCCCGGACACCTCGCGGACCGATCCCGGCGTCGCGAACCCGCCCGACGCGACGAGAGCGAAGGGCTGCGTGTCGCCGAGGCCCGGGTCGCCGTCGGGGACGTTCGTCCCCTCGACCCGGATCGTCCACGTCCCCGGGACGATCTCCGCCGGATCCACGAACACCGCCTCGAACGGGTTCGTCGCGTCGGCCGAGTCGCCGCCGCCCGCCAGCGACACCGAGTACTCGCCCGCGAAGTTCCCGCCGAGGTAGGTCCGGGACGGAGTGCCGTCAGGCCCCAAGACGACGAGCCCGAGGTCGTTGACGAGCGCCGAGCCCGGGCGATCGATCCACGCGACGACGGCGCGGAGCGGCCTCGACGCGTCCGTGACCTCGATCCGCTCCTCGTGGACCTCCCCGGTCGACAGACCCGCGGTCGCGCCCCGGTCGACGACCAGCATCCCCGGCGGCGTCCGCGGGTCGCCCGCGATCGCCAGCGAGCGGCCCAGGTGGACCCGGCCCATCCCCTGCCCGCACGCCGACGTGCTCTGCATGAACGACCCGCAGTTCGGCAGGAACTCGCCGCTCGCGAGGAGCGCGGCCTTGACGAGGGCTCCCGACGGGGGGATCGCGTCGGACTCGCGCGCGAACCCGAGCGGGTGGAACCCCTGCTCGAAGTAGTCGCGGACGAGGGCGGCGGCGCCCATCGCGTACGGGCTGGAGAACGAGGTCCCGCACATCCCTTCCTTGAGGATCGCCTCGGGAGCGCCCGAGATCCCGCTGTCCCCGCTCTGCAGCGACGCCGACGTGTCGTAGTCGAACGGCGGGGGGTTCCCGCCGGCGTGGTCGCACGCCGGGGCCAGGACCGTCGGCCCCATCCTCCCGTCGGGGGCGGGGCCCGTCGAGCCGTAGAACTCGTCCTGGTACGGGTCCTGGTAGTGGCCCCCCGCGGCCACGACGTTCTTGGCGGTGGCGGGGCAAGCGAGCCCCGCGCCCCCGTTCCCCGCGGAGAAGAACGCGAGGAAGTCCCTGTGGTCCCAGGCGTACTGGTCGACGTCCAGCGCATGGCTCCCGTACCCCGAGCAGATCGAGAACGACCCGTTCGTCAGGTGGCCGCCCTTCGCGCGGACCTCGTCGTAGGCCGCGGCCAGCGACGCCGGCGGGGAGATCCGCCCGAGGATGCAATCGAACGTCCCGTACTCCCCGAGGTCCTGGAAGACGACCCGCGCCCCCTTCGCGATCCCCTCGAGGTCCCCGTTCATGCCGAAGTCGGACCGGTTCCCGGCCGCGCACTGCGCCGTGTTCGTCCCGTGCGTGTAGTTCCCGCACGAGAGCAGGTCCCCTCCCCCGTACGCCGAGTAGGCGGCCACCTTGCGGTGCGCCGCTCCCGGCGTCCCCGCGTCGGCCGGCGTGTGGGACAGCAGGATCGTGTCCACGTCCATCCCGTTGTCCATGACGCCGACGATCTGGGTGCCGCCGTCCACGCCGGCGTCCCAGAACGGCGTCCCCAGGCCCACCGCGCCGCTCTGCAGGACGACCTTGCTCTCCGCGTTCATCGTCCGTCCCGCCCGGGAGACCTCCTCGACCCACCGCACCGAGTCGAGGCGGGCCGCCGCCAGGAGGGCGTCGGGGGTCGCCGTGAAGAAGACCCGGTCCGGCCACCCGGCGGGGTCGTACGTTGCCTCGCGGTCGACCTCCGCCCCCGCCGCCTCGAGCGCCTCGACCACCCGCTCCCGGTCTCCCGCCTCGAACAGGATCGCCCTCGCCCCGAACCGCCGGCTCGCGGCCGCCTCCGGGTCGGGCGCCGGCGCGCGGCCGAGGAGCGGCTCGATCCGGTACGCCGGATGGAAGGGTCCCGCCCAGAGGACCCCCGGCGCGCCCGGGAGCGTGCCGGGGTCGTCGGCCTTGACGACGAACGCGTTCGACGGGAAGTACGCGTAGAAGCGGACGCCCCGCGAGCGGAGGGCCTCCTTCTTCGCCTCGGTCACGGGACCGTCGAGCTGGACGAGCCACGGAGACGTCCGCGACCGCACCGCCTCCTCCGGGAGCCGCAAGGAGGCGGGGATCTCGGGCGCGCCTGCGCGGGTGTCGAACGACCCGACCGGAAGGCGGATCACGCGGGGGTCTCCCCGGAGATCCTCCCCGACGTCGCCGTAGCGCGGCCCCAGGGCGAAGGGCCACCAGGGCTCGCGGGGGTGCTCCCGGTCGCCCGCTCCCCTCTCGTCCGCGAGCGTTCCCCCCGACGACGCCGCGAGGACGCCGATCAGGAGCCCACGCCCGAGCGCGCCGGAGATTCCCACGTCCCGCTCCCCGCCGCCCCGGCGCTCCCGCGCGCCGGGCGACGATCCGACTCTAGCGCAATCCCCGCCCCCCGGGGAGCCGGCGCGCTTGACGGCCCGGAACGGCGGGTGTACGAAGGCGGCGTCCCCCCGGAGGACTCGCCATGCGCGCTCTCGCGATCGGTCTCGCCCTTTCGGTCGCCTGCTGGGCCTTCGCCGGAACCGCGCTCGCGGAGACGTCGATCCGCGGGAAGATCCGCGAGGACGCGACCTGGACGAAGGCGAACGCTCCGTACGTCCTCGAGAGGGCCGTGCTCGTGGAGCGCGGGGTCACGCTCCGCATCGAGCCCGGAGTCGTCGTCCGCGCCGCCGGGTCGCGATCGGCGCTCGTCGTCCGCGGCGCCCTCGCGGCGGAGGGGAGCGCCGGGGAGCCGATCCTCTTCGCCCCGCCCCGCGAGAGGTCGGCCGGCTGGACCGGAATCCGGTTCGAGGCGCCGGGAGGGCCCGCGCCGAGCGTCCTCGCCCACGTCGAGGTGCGGGGCGCGGGAGCGCGTCCCTGGCGCCGATTCCACCGCGCGGCGAGCGTGGCGAGCGAGGTCTCCGGCCTCTCGATCCGCGACTCCTCGATCGTCGACGGC
>CAZPWK010000099.1:0-9560 GCA_964590285.1 uncultured Acidobacteriota bacterium
GAATCGGGATCGGCTGGAGGATCGGGTCGAGGTCGAGGAACTTGATGCAGACCTCCCGGATCAGCGGCAGACGCGTGTTGATCCGGTCCGCTCCGAGGTGGGTCAGGTCGAGGTTCAGGCAGCCGAGCCCGTCGGACCCCTCGATCCCGCGCCCCTCGAGGATCTCGGTCGTTTCCGCCCGCGACACCATGTCGCGCTGCGCGAGCTCCATCTTGGACTTCGCGTAGCGCTCCATGAAGCGCGCGCCCTGGGAGTTCGTCAGGTAGCCTCCCTCGCCGCGGCACGCCTCGGTCATCAGGATTCCCGAGGGAACGAGGCCGGTCGGGTGGAACTGGAGGAACTCCATGTCCTCGAGCGGGAGGCCGGAACGGTACGCCATCGCCATGCCGTCGCCGGTCACGGTCTGGGAGTACGTCGTGAACCCGTAGAGGGTGCCGCCGCCGCCCGACGCGATCAGCAGGGCCTTCGCCTGCAGGATCACCGTCTCGCCGCTCGGCGCGTGGATCCCGAGCAGCGCCGAGAAACGGCCGTCCTCGATCAGGATGTCGGTGACGAAGAGCTCGTCGTACCGCGTGAAGCACCGGTACCGGAGCAGGGTGTCGTAGAGCGTCTGCATCTCGAAGAAGCCGGTCTTGTCCGCGGCCAGCGTCGCTCGCGGGAACGAGTGGCCCCCGAAGGGGCGCTGGGCGATCCGGCCTCGCTCGTCGCGGGTCCAGGGGATCCCCCAGTGATCGAGCTGGAGGATCTCTCCCGGGATCGTCTCCACGAACCGGCGCACGACGTCCTGGTCGGCCAGGAAATCCGATCCCTTGACCGTGTCCCACGCGTGGAGCTCGAGAGAGTCCCCCTCGTCGGGCCGCAGCATCGCCGCCGTTCCCCCCTCGGCGCAGACCGAGTGCGCGCGCATCAGCTGGACCTTCGAGACGGTGCCGACGTCGACCTTGCCGTCGAGCCTGCGGGAGATCTCCACGGCGGCGCGGAGCCCGGCCAAACCCGCTCCCAGGATGAGGACATCGTGGGTCAAGCGTTCCGGCATGCCGAACCTCCTTCGAAGACTGGAGCGCCGGGCGAGGCGCGATGGGCGGCCATTCTGGCACCGTACCGAACGGGAATCAACGCCGCCGGGATATATTCGGCGGGTGGTGGTCGCGGCGCTCCTCGCAGCCGTCCTCGCGACGGGACCCGCCGTGCCGACGGCGGCTCCTCCCTCGTCGTCGGCTCCGTCAACGGCGGTCGGCGCGAGGGGGAATCTGCCGGACGACCGCGCGCTCGAGGCCGAGGGCGCGGTCTTCGGAGCGATCCGGATCCGGGCGGGCGATGTCTTCGACACGACGCTGCCCGAGGAGGACAACTGGTTCTTCCGGACGGCGAACCGCCTTCACGTCCGGACCCGCGAGTCCGTGATCCGGAGCCGGCTTCTCTTCCGCGAGGGCGACCCGTACTCCCGGCGCCTGATGGAGGAGTCGGAGCGGATCCTGAGGAGCCTGAAGTTCCTGTACGACGCGCGGATCCGTCCCGTGGCCCGGGACGGGAGCCGGGTCGACGTCGAGGTCGAGACCCGCGACGTCTGGACGCTCCGGGCCGGCGTCGGCTTCGGGCGGGCCGGCGGCGAGAACACGCTGCGGCTCGGCCTCCAGGACGCGAACTTCGCCGGATTCGGAAAGGACCTGACCGTTCAGAGGACCTCGGACGTCGACCGCACCGAGCAGCTGTACCGGTACATGGACCCGGGGATCCTCTCCTCCCGGGTCCGGGCGGTGCTGGCGTACTCCGACAACAGCGACGGCCGGACGGTCCGGCTCTCCGCGGAGCGGCCGTTCTTCTCCCTCGACGCGCGCTGGGCCGCGGGGGTGGCTGCGGAGGACGACGACCGGATCGAGTCCCACTACGATCTCGGGGAGGCGATCTACCGCTTCCGCCAGAGGTCGGAGCGGGCGTCCCTGTGGGTGGGCTTCTCCCGGGGGCTCCGGGCGGGGAGGGCGCTCCGCCTGGAGACCGGCTGGACGTGGGACCGGGAGAGCTTCGAGGAGGCGGACGACGGTTCCTCGGCCCCGTTCCCGTTGCCGGGGCGCACGCTCTCCTACCCGTGGATCGGTCTGGCGTCGGTCGAGGACGGCTTCGTGACCGCCCGCGACATGGACAAGATCGAGCGGACGGAGGACCTCAACCTCGCACAGGAAGGGCGGCTCCGCGTCGGGCGGGCCGTCCCCGCCTTCGGCTCCGACCGATCCGCCACGATCCTCGACGGGTCCTGGCGCCTCGGGGCCGCGCTCGGGCGGGGGAGGACGCTCCTCGCCTCGGCGGGGCTGTCGGGGCGCCGCGAGGGAGCGGGGTTCGCGAACGTGCTCGCGGAAGGCTCGGTCCGCTGGCTCGAGAGGAACTTCGGGCCGCACCTCTTCCACGCGGCGCTCCACGCGCATGCCGCCCACAGGCTCGATCCGGAGCGCCAGCTCCTGATCGGCGGGGACAGCGGGCTGCGCGGCTACCCCCTGCGCTACCAGAGCGGGGACCGCCGCGTCCTGCTCAGCGCCGAGCAGCGGTTCTACTTCGACCCGCACGTCTTTCGGCTGTTCTACCTGGGCGCCGCGGCGTTCGTGGACGTGGGGCGGGCCTGGAGCCGGGACGACGGCGGCACGACGCACCTGGGGTGGCTGCGCGACGTCGGGGTCGGCCTGCGGGTGCAGTCGAGCCGGTCGGCGCACGCGTCGATGCTCCACCTCGACCTGGCGTATCCTCTCGACGGCGAGGCGGACATCCGGAAGATCCAGGTCTCCCTGACGACGGCGGAGACGTTCTGAGGAGGGCGCGATGCCGGTGTACTTCTGCCTGGACTGCGAGGCGTCGGGACCCGTTCCGCCCCTCTTCAACCTCCTCTCCGTCGGCGTGACGACGGTGCGCGAGGCGTCCGGGGCGCACGAGATCGGGGAGTCGCTGTACCTCGAGCTCAAGCCGATCTTCCCCGGGTTCGAGCGGGAAGCGATGGCGGTGTGCGGCCTCGACCGGGAGAGGCTCCTGCGGGAGGGGCTCGAGCCCCGCGAAGGTCTCGCGCGGCTCCGGGACTGGGTGCTCGAGAGGAACCGCCCGTCGCGCGAGCGGCCGGTGTTCGTCGGGCACAACGCCGTCTTCGACTGGTCGTACGTCGCGTATTACTTCGCGCACTGCGGGATCGAGAATCCGTTCGGCTACAAGGGGCTCGACACGAAGAGCCTCGCCATGGGCCGGCTCGGCATTCCGTGGAACGACACGTCGAAGGAGAACCTGGAGCGCCTCCTCGGCCTCCCGCCGCAGGACCCGGCGCAGAGGCACCGGGCCGACTACGACGCGCGGTACCAGGCGCTGATCCTGAAGGCGCTGCTCGATCTCCCGCGGCCCTGACGGGGTCCGGCGCTCCTTGACACCCCCGGGCGGGGGCGATACGCTTCCCGGCTTTTTCGGGGGCGCCCGCCTCCGCGGATCCCGGAGGACTCGCCGTGAGCTCGATCCAGCAGCCGCCCGGCGGAGGCGAGCTTCCGCCCCGGTTCCGTCTCCTTCCGACCCGCATCGAGCGGCATCCGAGCGCCTGGATCGCGCCCGGAGCGGTCGTCGTCGGCGACGTCACGCTCGGCGCGCGCGCGTCGGT
Source organism: uncultured Acidobacteriota bacterium (assembly GCA_964590285.1). GTDB lineage: Bacteria > Acidobacteriota > Polarisedimenticolia > Polarisedimenticolales > JAIQFR01 > CALMJU01. The sequence goes on from CAZPWK010000099.1 coordinate 3,620, forward strand.
GTGGTACGGATGCGTCCTGAGGGCGGATCTCGAGCCGATCGCGATCGGGGAAGGAACCAACGTCCAGGACCTGACGGCGGTCCACGTCGACGAGGACCTTCCCGTGCGCATCGGAAGCCGGGTCACGATCGGCCACGGCTGCGTCGTCCACGGGTGCACGATCGAGGACGAGGCGCTCGTCGGGATGGGCGCCGTTCTCCTCTCGGGCTGCCGGATCGGAAGGGGGGCCCTGGTCGCCGCGGGCGCGGTCGTCCGCGAGGGCTTCGAGGTGCCGCCGCGGGCGATCGCGGCGGGCGTCCCGGCGAAGATCCGCGGCGAGGTCGACGACGCCCTCCGGCAGCGGATCCTGCTGGGCGTCCGGGTCTACGAGGCGAGCGCCGAGGCGTATCTCCGCGGCCGGGCGGGCGGCGGCCCCCACGCCGGGGGGGCCGGAGCCGGGGGCGGGGTCTGATGCCGGACGCCGCGCAGCACGCCCGGTTCCGGGAGCTCGTCGAGGCGCACGACCGCTTCGTCGTCACCACCCACATGAATCCGGACGGCGACGCGATCGGATCGGAGGTCGGACTCGCCCGCTTCCTCCTCGGCCGCGGCGCCGAGGTGCGCGTCGTCAACCAGGAGGCGACGCCCAGGAATCTCGCCTACCTCCAGGAGAGCGGGCCCTCGGTCGAGGTCTTCGACCCCGGGGTCCACGGGCCCCTCCTGCGGGGGCCGGTTCTCGTCGTGCTCCTCGACAACTCGGCCCCGGACCGCCTCGGCCGGATGGAGCCGATCCTCCTCGAGGTCGCGTCCCAGGTGCTCTGCATCGACCACCACCCGGCCGCCGGCACGCCGTGGAGGCACAACATCCTCGACGACCGCGAGTGCGCCACCGCGGCGATGGTCTTCGATCTCGTGCTCGCGCTCGGGTGGGAACCGGACCCGCCGGCGGCCGAGGCCCTCTACGCCGGGCTGGCCACCGACACCGGCTTCTTCCGGTTCAACTCGACGAGGGCGCGCGCCCACGAGATCGCGGGGGCACTGCTCGCCGCCGGGGTCGAGCCGGCGCGGTGCTACCGCGAGGTCTACGAGCGGAACTCTCCGGCCTGGACGAGGCTCCTCGGGGAGGCGCTCGCGAGGCTCCGCCTGGACGCGGGCGGCGCCGTCGCCTCGGTCACGATCACGCGCGAGATGACCGAGCGGTGCGAGGCGTCGGGCGTGGACACCAGCGAGATGGCGACGCCGCTGCTCGCGACGGAGGGGGTGAGGATCGCCCTCCTCTTCCGCGAGGTCGACGGCGGCCGGGTCAAGGTCTCCCTCCGCTCGAAGGGGGACCTCGACGTCTACCGGCTCGCGTCCGAGTACGGCGGAGGGGGCCACCGGAACGCCTCGGGGATCGTGACCTCGGGCCGGCTCGACGGGATCGTCGAGGAAATCGTCGCGCGGGCGGCGAGTCTCGTGTCGGGCCCGGCCGGGGCCCGGAACGCGGGCTGACCCCGTGCGCCGCGTCGGAATCCTGCTCGCGGGCTGCGGGGTCTACGACGGCTCCGAGATCCAGGAGGCCGTCCTGGTCGCCCTGGCCCTCGCCCGACGCGGTCTCGGAGTGGAGTTCCTCGCCCCGGACACGGACCAGGAGGACGTCGTGGATCATTCCACGGCGGAGGCGGTGCGGGGGGCCGAGCGGCGAAGCGTTCTCGTCGAGGCGGCCCGTCTGGCCCGAGGCGCGATCCGGGCGCTCGCTTCCGTTCCCACGGAGGAGATCGACGCGGTCGTAGTTCCCGGGGGGCTCGGGACGGTCAAGAACCTCTGCGTTCGCCCCCCCGGCAGGGTCGGGGGAGGCCCCCTGCGGCCGGACGTGGAGTCCTTCCTCTCCTCCCTCGCGGCGCGACGCGCGCCGATCGCCGTCGTCGGCCTCGCGGAGACGCTCCTCGCGCGGCTCGAGGGCCGGCCTCTCGATCCGGGCGCGATGTCGGTCCCCGCGTCCGAGGTGGTGGCGGACGAGGAGCGGAGGACGCTGTTCACTCCCGGGTTCCTCGGCACCGACGACCCGCTCGCGGTCGCCGACGGGATCGAGCGCCTGGTCGACCGCCTCGCGCTCTGGCTCGGCGGGGGTCAGGCCAGATCGATCGCCTCGAGCTGCTCCTCGTCCAGTCCGAGATAGTGCCCCAGCTCGTGGTAGAGCGTGATCGCGATCTGCCTCCTCAGGTCCTCGGCGTCGGTCGCGTAGCGCTCGACGTTTCGCCGGAACAGGAGGATCCGCGGCGGCGCGTCGGCGCCTCCTCCCGTCCACTGCCGGTCGGGGAGCGCGGTACCGACGAAGAGGCCCAGGAGCTCCGGGTCGAGCGGCGGGCTCTCCCCGAGGAGCACGTCCTCGGAGGGGACGTCCTCGACCAGGATCGGCACCTCGCCGAGGTGGCGCCGGAAGTCCTCCGGGAGGCTGCCCTCCGCGAGGCCGATCTCCCGGTCGAACGCGTCCCGGGAGAGGTGGATCGGGGCGGGGAAGCGCTCGGGATCGAGCTCCGAGGCCCGGGCGAGCAGCGCGTCCGCCTCGTCGAACCGGCCGGCCCGCTCGAGCGTCAGCGCCTTCGCGTGCATCGCGTCGGGGCTCGACGGGTCGTCCCGGAGCGACCGGGCCGCCTCCCGGGCCGCCTCGTCGAACCGGCAGGTGCGGAAGAGCGCGATCGACAGGTTGGCGCGGAATTCCGCGTCGTCCGGGTCCAGCTCGACCGCGCGGGCGAGCTGCTCGGCGGCGTCGGCGGGCTGGTCGAGCTCGAGGAGCGCGATCCCCGCGAGGAGCCGGAGCACCGGGTCCTCCTCCCCCTCCGGCAGCGCGTCGATCGCCGCGGCGATCTCGTCGAGAGCCTTCTCGTAATCTCCGGAATCGAGCGAATCGTAGATGCGCTCGAGCGCCGGGTCGTCTTCCTGGGCCGCCATGCGCTCCCTCCCGTGTCCGTTCGCGCATTCTGGCGCGGAAAATCGGGGACGGCAACCGGATCTCTTCGGGATCGCGGGACACGGTTCCTTCGGCACGGCGAAATTCGGTTGCCGTCCCCGATTTTCCGGTGGTATGGTTCTCCCCGGCGCGGGCCGGGGGCGGTGGCTCCCGGCCCTTTTTCCTGACCGGGCCGCGAGGGCATTCCGATGGGCTCCGCCGCGCGCGAGGACCTGCGCAACCTGGCCGTCGTCGCCCACGTCGACCACGGGAAGACGACGCTGGTGGACGCGATGCTGTGGCAGGCCGACCTCCTCCGGGAGAGCGGGCACGACCGCGACCGGTTGCTCGCCTCGCTCGGCGCCGAGCGCGAGAAGGGGCTGCCGGTCATGGTCAAGGTCGCCTCGGTCTCCTACCGGGACGTTCGGATCCGCCTCGTGGACACCCCCTCCCACGCGAACTTCGGAGGCGAGGCCGAGCGCGCGGTGAAGATGGTCGAGGGGTTCCTCTACGTCGTGGACGCCGCCGAGGGGCCCGCGCCCCAGACCCGCTTCGTGCTCCGGAAGGCGCTGGAGGCGAGCCTCGCGCCGATCGTCGTGCTGACGAAGATCGACCGGCCGGACGCGAGGCCCCGCGACGTCCTCCACGAGGTGTACGACCTCTTCATCGACCTCGAGGCGCGCGAGGAGCAGCTCGAGTTCCCCGTGCTCTACTGCGACGCCCGACGCGGGACGTGCCGCCGGACGGTGGACGGGCCGGACGAGCCCCTGACGCCGCTCCTCGACGAGATCCTGAGGTCCGCGCCTCCGCCCGCCCGCGATCCCGGCGACGTCCTGAGGCTGCTCGTCACGGGTCTCGACTACGACGACTTCGTCGGGCGCATGGCGCTCGGCCGCGTCGTCGGCGGGACCGTCCGCGCCGGAGCGGAGGTCTCCCACTGCCGTCTCGACGGGACGATCGCCCGGGCGCGCGTCGGCGGGCTCTACTCCTTCGAGGGGCTCAGGCGGGTCGAGGTCGCCGAGGCCTCGGCGGGCGAGATCGTGGCGATCACCGGCGTGGAGGCGGTCACGGTCGGGGAGACGATCTCCGACCCCGACCGGCCCGCGCCGCTCCCGGCGATCCAGGCCGACGAGCCGACGATCGCGGTCGCGATCCGCGGCAACGACTCTCCGTTCGCGGGCCTCGACGGCCAGTACGTGAGCGCGAGAAAGCTCCGCGAGCGGCTCTGGAAGGAGATCCTCGCCAACGTCTCGATCCGGGTCGAGGAGGCGGGCGAGCCCGACGGGTTCCGCGTCTCGGCGCGCGGCGAGCTCCAGCTCGCGATCCTGATCGAGATGATGCGCAGGGAAGGGTACGAGATGACGGTCGGGAGGCCGGAGATCCTGACCCGCGTCGCGGGAGGGAGCCGGGAGGAGCCGATCGAGCTGCTCGTGGTGGACTGTCCCGAGGCGTTCGCGCACGCGGTGTCGCAGAAGGTCTCCGCCCGCAAGGGGCGCATGTCGAAGATGGTGAACCACGGCACCGGCCGGGTCCGGATGGAGTTCCGGATCCCGTCGCGGGGGCTCATCGGCTTCCGGGCGGAGTTCCTGAGCGACACGCGCGGGACCGGGATCCTGAACCACGTGTTCGACGGCCACGTCGCGTGGCAGGGGGAGATCCCCGAGCGCCAGACCGGCGCGCTCGTCGCCGACCGGCCGGGCCGCGCCACCGCGTACGCCCTCGAGCATCTCCAGGGCCGCGGCACGCTGTTCGTCGCCCCCGGCGACTCGGTGTACGAGGGGATGGTCGTCGGAGAGGGCCTGCGGCCCGCCGACGTGGACGTGAACGTGACGAAGGAGCGCAAGCTGTCGTCCGTGCGGCCCGCGGGCGACCCCGAGGCGGTGCGCCTGATCCCGCCCCGGTCGCCGAGCCTCGAGCAGGCGCTCGAGTTCCTGCGCGACGACGAGGCGGTCGAGGTGACGCCGCGGGCGCTCCGGATCCGCAAGAGGGTGCTTCCCTCCTCGCTGCGCGCCGGGACGGGACGCTAGGGCGGGGAGCCGCTCTCCGCGGGTTTGCCGAGCCCCGCCTTTTGGCGGAAGATGTCGGTCACGCCTCGGGGGGACGGGTGCGGGGATGCACGACTCGATCGAGATCCTTCGGTTCACGGTCGGCCCTTTCGAGGAGAACGTGTACGTGGTCGTGGGGCCCTCGGGGCGGCGGGCCGCGATCGTGGATCCCGGGATCGGGAGCGAGGCGCTCCTCGAGGGGCTCGAGGCGCGAGGCCTCGCCCTCGAGTGGATCGTCAACACGCACGGGCACCTCGATCACGCGGCCGGGAACCGGTTCTTCAAGGAGCGGACGGGCGCCGCTCTCGCGATCCACCGGGCCGACGTTCCCTACCTCAGGGACCTCGAGGCGCAGGGCCGCGCCTTCGGCCTCTCCCTCTCGTCGTCCCCCGACCCGGACGTCGAGCTCCGGGAGGGGACGCCGCTCGTCCTCGACGGCGTTCCCCTCGGTGTGATCCACACGCCGGGCCACACGCCGGGCAGCGCGTGCATCGCGCTCGGGGAGCGGGTGCTCGTGGGGGACACGCTGTTCCGCGGCTCCGTGGGGCGCACGGACCTCCCCGGCGGTTCCTGGCCCGATCTCGAGGACTCGATTCGCCGGAAGCTCTACCGACTGCCGGGAGGCACCGCCTGCCTCCCGGGGCACGGGCCCGAGACGACGATCGGCGAGGAGCGCTCGACGAACCCGTTCGTCTCGGACCCGCTCGCGGCGACGGCCGCGGAGGACCTTCCATGAGCTCGATCGGACTCCCGCTCGCGGTCGCGGCCGCCGCCGCGGCCGCCGGCGTCGCGGCCGGGTGGTGGATCAACAACTGGCTGGGGCGCAGGAGCCTCGAGGCGGTCCGGCGCCGCGGGGAGGAGATCCTCCGCGAGGCGGGCAGGGAGGCCGAGAAGACGAAGCGCTCGGCGATCCTCGAGGCGCGCGAGGAGATCCTCCGCCAGAGGAACAAGGCCGACAACGACCTCAGGTCGCGGAAGGGCCAGCTCC
>CAZPWK010000100.1:0-9532 GCA_964590285.1 uncultured Acidobacteriota bacterium
TCGGAGCCTCCTTCGTGATGATCACGTCGTGCACGTGGGACTCGCGCAGCCCCGCGCTCGTGATCCTGACGAAGCGCGCCCCGCGCCGAAGCGCTTCGATCGAGGGTGCGCCGACGTATCCCATGCCGGCCCTCAGTCCGCCGACGATCTGCGTCACGAGCGCCGAGAGCGGCCCCTTGTACGGGACGCGCCCCTCGATCCCCTCCGGAACGAGCTTTCTCTCGTCGAACTCGTCCTGGAAGTAGCGGTCGCGGGACCCCGCCTTCATGGCGCCGAGCGAGCCCATCCCGCGGTACTCCTTGAAGGTCCTTCCCTGGTACAGCACGGTCTCGCCGGGCGACTCCTCGGTGCCCGCGAAGAGGCTCCCGATCATGGCCGACGAGGCGCCGGCGGCGATCGCCTTCGTCACGTCCCCCGAGAACTTGATGCCGCCGTCCGCGATCAGCGGGACGTCCGCGGCGGCGCACGCCTCCGCGGCCGCGGCGATCGCCGTGATCTGGGGAACGCCGGCGCCGGTGACGATGCGGGTGGTGCAGATGCTGCCGGGTCCGACCCCGACCTTGACGGCGTCCACGCCGCGGTCGATCAGCGCCTGCGCTCCCTCCCGGGTGGCGACGTTGCCGGCGACGAGCTGCAGGTCGGGGAACCTCGAGCGGACGCGCTCGACGGTTCGCAGCACCCCCTCGCTGTGGCCGTGGGCGGTGTCCACGACCAGGACGTCCACGCGGGCGTCCATGAGGGCGGCCGCGCGCTCGATCGTGTCGGCCGCGATCCCCACGGCGGCGCCGGCGCGGAGCCTGCCGAGGTCGTCCTTGCAGGCGCTCGGGTACTTGATCTGCTTCTGGATGTCCTTGACGGTGATCAGGCCGACGAGCCGGAACCCCGCGTCCACCACCGGGAGCTTCTCGATCCGGTGCTTGTGCAGCAGCTCCTTGGCCTGATCGAGCGTCGTCCCCACGGGAACCGTCACGAGCCCCTCGGACGTCATCAGCTCGCGGATCGGCTTGCTCGTGGACGTGCAGAAGCGGAGGTCGCGGTTCGTCAGGATCCCCACGAGGCGCCCGCTCTCGTCGGTGACCGGGACCCCCGAGATCCGGTACCGGCTCATCATCTCGAGGGCTTCGTAGATCTTCCGGTCCGGCGTCATCGTGATCGGGTCGACGATCATCCCCGACTCGGAGCGCTTGACCTTGTCGACCTCGTGCGCCTGCGCCTCGATCGACAGGTTCTTGTGGATGATCCCGATGCCGCCCTCCTGCGCGATCGCGATGGCGAGCCGGGATTCCGTGACCGTGTCCATGGCGGCGGACACGAGCGGGATGTTCAGGGCGATCCCGCGCGTCAGCCGCGTCTTCGTGTCGACCTGGCTCGGAAGGACCGCGGAGTGGGACGGCACGAGAAGGACGTCGTCGAACGTGAAACCTTCCTCGGCGGGGAGTTGGGGCATCGGGCCTCCGCTCCCGGCCCGAGGGTGCCGCCCTCCGGACCGGGAGCGCATTCTAGCAGGAGGCCCCGCGCCCCCCCACCCGGGCGGGCGCCGCTCAGGCCTTCGCGCCGCAGCCGGGGCAGAACCTCGCCCCCGCCGGCACCGGAGCCCCGCAGGCCGCGCAGCACTCCGCGGCGACCCGCGTCCCGCAGGCCGGGCAGAACCTCGCCCCCGCCGGCACCGGAGCCCGGCAGCTCCCGCAGGCGGCCGCCACGGCGGCGGCGACCGCGCCGCCCGACGCGGCCTGCTGCAGCATCCCGGGGATCATCATCCCGAGGCCCGCCCCGACGCCGAGCCCGAGCCCGGCCGCGGCGGTCGAGCCGGATCCGGCGTCGCCCCCGCCGGCGGCGGCATCCCCCAGCGCGCGGGCCGCCTTGAACCGGAAGTACGCCCCCGGATCGCCCGCCGCGGCCATCCCCGAGCGCTCGTCGATCACGCGCTGGACGTCGTCCGGGGGGGTGATCGCGTTGATGAAGAAGTCGCAGAGCTCCAGGCCGTACTTGGCGAAGTCCCCCGCCACGCGCCCCTTGAGCGCCTCGGCGAGCTCGTCGTAGACGCGCGGCAGGTCGAACACCGAACTCAGCGTCTCGCCGAGGACGTCGTTGAGGCGCGCCACGACGAGGTCGCGGAGGTATCCCTCGATCGTCTCGATCGAGTAGCTCCCCATCGTGCCGGCGATCTGGTTCAGGAACGGCTGCGGCTCGCGGACGCGCGCGGCGAACACGCCGTGCGCGCGGAGGCGCACCATCGAGAGCTCCGCGTCCCGGAACGCCACCGGATCCCGGGTGCCCCACTTGAGATCGGGGTACACCTTCCGGCTGAGGAAGTAGACGTCCGCCCGGAACGGCGAGGTCCCCCCGAACGGGAGGCCGATGAGGCGGCCGAGGAGGGGGAGGTTCGCCGTCGTCAGCGTGTGCCGTCCCGTCTCGAAGACGTCGAGCGCGCGTCCGTCGCGGAAGAACACTCCCCACTGGCTCTCCGCCACGACGAGCTGGGCTCCGAGCTTCAGCTCCCCGCCCGGCTCGAAGCGGTGCACGATCTCACGACCGGTCTCGTCCTTCCACTCGACGACTTGGATCGCCATGTCCCGCTCCCCCCGGCCCGTCAGGCGACGGGCGCGTCGAAGATCTCCTTCCGGCGGGCCACCCTCTCGTCCAGCTCCGCCGCGCGGCGCTCGAGCGAGGCGAGGACGGCCTCGTCGGGGCCGGCGGCGGCCGCGGACCGAACGGCGTCCGCCACGCCGTGCACCTCTCCGAAGAGCGCCTCGTCGTACGAGTACAGCCGATCGAGCTCCCGCTCGCCGATCTTCACGGCGTCGAACAGCCCCGAGTACCCGGCCTCGGCGTAGCGGAGCGCGGCGGTCGTCTTCTGGAGGACCCGGTCCAGCCGGCCGACCGCGTCGAGCGGGCCCAGCTCCCCCCGGGCGACGCAGGCGCGGCGGAGGTCGTCGAGCGGGCGCCGACCCTCGTCGAGTCTCCTCGCGAGGTACTCCCGGAGCCTCCGGTCGGTCTCGCGGCGCGACTCGCGATCGCGGTACCCCCGCACGCCGGGGAGCCACTCGGCGAGCCGTTCGAGGAACCTCTTCTCGGAAACGGGCATCGGCATGCGAGCCACCTCCCGCGCGGCCTCGCGCCGCGTGCGCGAACCCCCGGCCCCGACCCCGGGGCGCGGGAGCCGCTCGGGAGAATCTAGGTCCGGGATCGCGCCGCGCCAGTCGGGAGGATCAGGCGGCGTTGACGCCGCAGCACTTCTTGTACTTCCTCCCGGACCCGCAGGGGCAGGGGTCGTTCCGGCCGACCTTGGCCGTCTTCCGCTCGACCGTCTCCACGCCCCCCCGCGCGGTCACGCCGGCCGCCGACCGCGACGCCGCGGAGAACACGGCCTCCTGCTCGCGGCGGCGCCGCTCCTCCTCGCGCCTGCGCTCCTCCTCGGTCATCGGCTCGAGGAGAAACAGGAACCGAACCGCGTCGTTCTCGATCCGCTCCTTCATGAGGAAGAACATGTCGAAGGATTCGCGCTTGTACTCGACGAGGGGGTCCCGCTGGCCGTAGGCCCGGAGCCCGATCCCGTCCCGCAGGTGGTCCATGGCGAGGAGATGGTCCTTCCAGTGGTTGTCGATGATCTGCAGCAGGATGTGCCGCTCGTACTGGCGCATCAGGTCGGGACCGACCTTCTCCTCCTTGGCCTCGTAGCGGTCGAGGAGCTTCTCCCACACGACCTCCGCCACGTCGTCGATGGGGTTCCGGCGCACGTCCACGCCTTCCCGCTCCGGCTCGGTCCCGAAGAAGTGCAGCACCTGCTGCCGGAACCCGTCGACTTCCCATTCCTGGGCACTCTTGTGCGCGGCGAGGTAGTCGTGCACGAGGATCCCGAGGATCTCGCGCCCCTTGCCGAGGATGTACTCCTTCTGCTCCTTGCCCTGGAGGAGGTCGCGCCTCAGGGCGTAGATCTCCTGGCGCTGCTTGTTGTTTACGTCGTCGTACTCGAGGAGGTGCTTGCGGATCTCGAAGTTGCGCTCCTCCACCCGCTTCTGCGCCTTCTCGATCGCGCGCGTCACCATCCCCGACTCGATCGGCACGCCCTCCTCGGTCCAGACGCGGTTCATGACCTTCTGGACGAACTCGTTCGCGAAGATCCGCATCAGGTCGTCTTCCAGGGAGAGGTAGAAGCGGGACGAGCCCGGATCGCCCTGGCGTCCCGCGCGGCCGCGCAGCTGGTTGTCGATGCGCCGCGACTCGTGCCGCTCGGTGCCGATGATGTGCAGGCCGCCGACGGCGACGACGGCGTCGTGCTCCTCGCGGCAGGCGACCCGGGCCTTCTCCCGCGCCGCGGCGAGGGCGGCGTCCCACTCCTCCCGGGGGGTCTCGCCCGGCTTCAGGCCGTCGAGGACGAGCTGCTGGCGCGCGAGGTGCTCCGGGCTCCCCCCGAGGAGGATGTCCGTGCCGCGGCCCGCCATGTTGGTCGCGATCGTCACGGCCTTCAGCCGGCCCGCCAGAGCGACGATCTCGGCCTCCATCTCGTGGTACTTCGCGTTGAGGACGACGTGCCGGATCCGCCTCTCGCGGAGCATCCTCGCCAGGGTCTCGGACTTCTCGATCGAGACCGTGCCGACGAGCACGGGCTGTCCCCGCTCCTGGCAGGCCGAGATCTCCTCGACGACCGCCTCCCACTTCTCCTTCTCGGTCCTGTAGACGACGTCCGGGTTCTCGATCCGGATCAGCGGGCGGTTCGTCGGGATGACCACGACCTCGAGGTTGTAGATCTTGTCGAATTCCACCGCCTCGGTGTCGGCGGTGCCGGTCATGCCGGCGAGCTTGTCGTACATCCGGAAGTAGTTCTGGAACGTGATCGTCGCGAGCGTCTGGTTCTCGCGCTCGATCTTGACCCCCTCCTTGGCCTCGACCGCCTGGTGCAACCCGTCGCTCCACCGCCGCCCGGGCATGAGGCGCCCGGTGAACTCGTCGACGATGACGACCTCGCCGTCCTTCAACATGTAGTCGACGTCGCGCTTGAAGAGGACGTGCGCCTTCAGCGCCTGGTTGACGTGGTGGAGGACCTCCATGTTCGCCGGGTCGTAGAGGTTCTCGAGACCGAGCAGCTTCTCGCAGTGCTCGACCCCCGCGTCGGTGAGCGTCGCGGTCCGGGCCTTCTCGTCCACGACGTAGTCGCCCGTGTGCTCGACCTCCCACTCCTTGCCGCCCTGGATGACCGCGCCCTTCCGGAGCTTCGGGACGATCTTGTCGATCCGGTAGTACCAGTCGGTGGACTCCTCGGCCGGCCCGCTGATGATCAGCGGCGTGCGGGCCTCGTCGATCAGGATCGAGTCCACCTCGTCGACGATCGCGAACTGGTGCCCGCGCTGGACCATGGCCCCGAGCGAGAACTTCATGTTGTCGCGCAGGTAGTCGAACCCGAACTCGTTGTTCGTGCCGTACGTGATGTCCGCGCCGTAGGCCGCCTGGCGCTCGGCGTCGCCGAGGTCGTGCTGGATCGTTCCGACCGTCATCCCGAGAAAGCGGTAGATCCTCCCCATCCACTCCGCGTCGCGGCGCGCGAGGTAGTCGTTGACCGTGACGACGTGCACGCCCTTGCCGAGGAGCGCGTTGAGATAGACCGGCAGCGTCGCGACGAGGGTCTTCCCCTCGCCCGTCTTCATCTCGGCGATCTTCCCGTCGTGGAGAACCATCCCGCCGACGAGCTGCATGTCGAAGTGCCGCATCTCGAGGACCCGGCGGCCAGCCTCGCGAACCACCGCGAACGCCTCGGGCAGCAGGGCGTCGAGGGGCTCGCCCCGGTCGAGCCGCTCGCGGAACTCCGTCTTCTTGCCGCGAAGCTCCTCGTCGCTCAGGGCGCACGCGGCCGGCTCGAGGGCGTTGATCCGCCTCACGTCGGCGCTCATCCGCTTGAGGAGACGCTCGTTCCTCGAGCCGACGATCCGCGTCAGGATGGCGTTGATCATCCGGTAGGTTCCCGCGGGGCGCGAGCCGGAATCCCTTGGCGCCCGAGCCCCGAGACGAAGCCTCAGTATAGCAGCCGCGGCGGGACCGCCGGGGCGCCCTAGGCGGGAGCGCCGCCGTCCCCTTCCAGCCCGGAGGGAGGCGGGGCGGCGCGGTGGACCCGCGAAAAGAGGAGGCGGTCGGCGAGCCGCAGCAGCCGGCGGTCCAGCGCGGCGGCGAAGCGCCCGGCGAGACGGGGCGCGCCGAGCCGCGCGAGAGCGCGGTCGATCGTTCGGGACGCCAGAACGGCGAGCGCGGCCCAGGCGAGGGCGTGCCCCGCGAGCGCGACCGCGTAGGCCCGGGCGGGCGCGCGGTCGAGACGCCTCCAGGCGCCGGCTCGTCGCACGGCGACCGCGAGGCCGACGACCCGCTCCGGGGCCACCGGCGGATCGAGCGCGAGGCACCCGTCCCCGCGGGTCCGGAGGCACGGTCGCCCGTCCGGGAACCGCGCCCGGCCGAGGCAGCGGTGGACGGTGAGATAGTCGGCCTGGCGGTAGACGACGAGATCTCCGCGCCGGGGCTCCCCCGCCGCGAAGTCCACGGCGAGCAGGTCGCCGGAGCCCAGGGTCGGCCGCATGCTCTCCCCCAGCACGCGCACCGCGCCGAGCCGCCCGGCCCGTCCCATCATCGAGACCGCGGCGTCGAGCAAGTTGGGCGGGAGGCTCTCGCGGGAACTCATCGGCGGGCCCTGAAACGCCGATCCCCTCCGGGCCTTCGGGGGGTAACCATCAGGCCCGGAGGGGACACGACATTGACCAGGAGGAGGTCATGTCTTCGTCCCGAGGGAAGAGCAAGCCCGATGCCAGCCGCAGCGTCGCGGAAACCGTGCCCTTCCGTTCTTTTTCGAGCCCGCCGCCGAACCGGCCGACGCCACGCTGGCGCGCGGGCGCGCCCGGCACGTCAACGTGGCGCGCCGCGAGCGCGCGGGGAGCGGCGTCGAGCCGGTGGAGCATGCATCTCCCGGCGCCGGCCGAGCGTCGCGGAGCGGGGATCGCTCCCCGGGGGCCGGCGGCGGCAATCTACCATGGTGGTGCGCCGCTCGGGCGGTCTGCTACCGTGGCCTGCCACCCCTCTCGCCGGAGGGCTCGTGTACTACAAGAACCTCTTCCGGAAGCTCGAGAAGCACCTTGCGACGATCGAGCATTCCGACGACATGGTCGAAACGCTCACGGCGATCCTCGCGCGCCTCGTGGCGGACTTCGCGGACGACCTCGGGATCGTGGGCGGGAGGATCTACCTGCGCGACGGCGCAGACTACGTGCTCCAGAACGAATTTCCGGCCGGCAAGGCCCCGATCGGCTTCCGCATCCCCGCCTCGTACGCCCCGATGGCCGAGGCCGTCGCCCGGGGGTTCGTCCTCAAGGAGGCGCGGGACCCGGAGGTCGACCCGGAGATCGAGCGGGCGATCGGAGTGGACCTGTTCGCCGCGATCACGATCGGCGACAGGAGCCACCAGATCGTCGCCTTCAGCCTCAGGAACCCGTCCGAGTCCGAGCACGTCAAGTACGTGCTCAGCACGATCCGGCACGTGATCAACCTCAAGATGCGCCAGGAGCACCTCGAGGGCCGCGTCGAGGAGGTCCGGGAGATCCAGCTGTCCCTCCTGCCGAAGATCCCTCCCGCGTTCCCTCCCTTCGACCTCTGGGCCGAGAGCGTTCCCGCGGAGGAGGTGGGCGGCGACCTCTACGATTTCATCCCGATCTCGCCGAGGCGCGTCGGGATCGCGGTCGCCGACGCGTCGGGGCACGGGCTCCCGGCCGCGCTGCAGGCGCGCGACGCGATCATCGGACTGCGCATGGGAGTCCAGGAGCAGCTCCGGATCACGGCCACCGTCGAAAAGCTGAACCGGGTGATCGGAGCGTCCGCGCTGGCCTCGAGGTTCATCTCCCTGTTCTACGGCGAGCTCGAGCCGAACGGTCTTCTCGTGTACACGAACGCCGGACACCCTCCTCCCGTCGTCGCCCGGGGCGACTCCGTGCAGGAGCTCGACCGCGGCGGCGCCGTTCTCGGGCCGAACCCCGAGGCCACGTACGATCGGGGCTACGTGGACCTCCTGCCGGGGGCGGCTCTCCTCGCCTACACGGACGGAATCGTCGAGGCCGAGGGCCCCGGGGGCGAGGCCTTCGGCAAACAGCGTCTCTTCGACGTCCTGCGGGAGCGGGGGGAGTGCGGGGCGAAGGATCTGGTCGAGGAGGTGTTCCGGCGCGTCCGGAGGTTCTCGGCCGCGGACCCGCCCGTGGACGATCAGACCGTCGTCGCCGTCGTGCGGCGGCGGTGAGGGCCGGTCCTCCCCGTCACTCCAGGACCCAGACGAGCGCCCCCAGCGCCGCGATGAGCAGCCCGCTCGCGATCTCCATCGCGCGCGCTCCGACCGGCGGGGCGAGCCGTCGAGCCCCGACCGAGGACGCCGCGATCGAGAGGCCCACCATCATCGCGATCGTCGTCGCGGAGTACGCGACCGACACGGCCACGACGGCGCGCGCCCCCCGCGCAGCGGCGCCGAGGAGGATCGGCAGGACGAGCACGCAGGGGTTCAGACCGACGACGACGGCGAGGAACAGCGCGCCTCGCCCCGCCCGCCCCTCGATGAGCTCCCGATCGGCGTGGTAGTGGAGGTGCGCCGGATCGGAATCCCCCTCGTGGCCGTCGCACGCCGGCCCCTCCTCGCGGCGGTGGAAGATCGCCCCGCCGGGATGGAAGTGCCCGCCCTTGCGCCAGGCCCACGCCGCGTACAGCAGCCCGAACAGGATCAGCAGGACCCCGCTCGTCCGCTCCAGGGTCTCGCCGAGCGCCCTCGTCGCCTCCTGCCCGAGGCGCACGGCCGCGAGCCCGAGCGCGACGGAGAGCGACGTGTGGAGGAGCGCCGAGAACCCGGATACCGCCGCCGTCAGGCGGATCGGCCACCTGCGCGCCCTCGCGACGAGCACGAAGGGAAGCCAGTGATCGGGGATCAGCGTGTGGAACGCGGCGGTCGCCACGGCGGTCCCGACGAGGAGGTAGGAGGTCGCTCCGCCCACGCGCTCTTCCGCGCCCGGCGAGAGCCGCCCCGGCGTGGGGCGGCCTCGCGGCGCCGAGGGGATCTTATCCCAGCGCGGCCGCGGCCCGCTCCCCCGACAGCGCCGCGCCCTCGAGCGTCCCCGGGAGACCGGTGTCGGTCCAGTCGCCTGCGAGGACGAGGTTCGGCGAGCGGGTCCTCGGGCCCGGCCTCGCGGCGAGGTTCTCCGGCGTGAATCGCGGCGTCGCCCGCCGCTCCTTGAGGACGCGGGCCCCTAGGAGACGCGCCTCGCGGGCGAGCGGGAGGAAGCGGAGGACCTCCCGGACCGCGAGGGAGACGATCTCGTCCCGCCCCCGCCCGACCAGATCGTCGGCGGCGCTGGTCACCAGGGCGAGCCGCTCGGAGCCTTCCGGAGCGCGGCCGGGCCGGGCGAAGACCCAGTGCACCGGAGAGCGAACGAATCCCGCCATCCCGGGCGCGCCCGTCGGCCGATCGAAGCGGAGACGGACCGCGACGATCGGCGAGGCGCCGAGACCGCCCCAGCGGGGGGCGGTC
>CAZPWK010000101.1:0-9322 GCA_964590285.1 uncultured Acidobacteriota bacterium
ACACCGCGGGGGTCCCCAGCCCGAACTACCAGTGGTGGCAGCCTTCGGTCCAGGTTTCGGGGCCGATCGTCGAGGACCGGATCTGGTACCGGCTGTCGCACGAGTGGATCCGCGTCGAGGAGCCCTTCAGCGCGTACGGGGTGGCGGCCCTGTCGACGCGCGACCAGACGATCGCCGCCGACCAGGTCACCTGGCAGGTGTCCCCCCGGAACAAGCTCGCGTTCCAGTTCAGCTACGACCCGATGAAGCTCGGGAATCTCGGCGTCAACGCGCTGACGCCGGCCTCGGCGAGCGTGCGGAAGGAGACCGGAGGCCCCACGTACACGCTGGCCTGGACCGCTCCCGTGTCCCCCTCGGTGCTCGTGGACAGCCTCGTGTCGTGGCAGGAGGGCCACCAGCGGATCCTCCCCGCGCAGGAAGGCGTGGTGAACGATTGCGCCTCGGGTCTCCTCAGCCCCCTGAGCGGCGAGTACGTCTACGGGTCGATCGCCTACGGCCAGTGCGAGGACCTCGGCAGCGAGCGGACCTCGGGCTCCTACCCGCTCCGCCAGCGCGACGACCGCCAGCGCATGACCGTGAAGACCCAGGCGACGCTGTTCGTCGACCGGTTCCTCGGCGCGTCGCACCAGGTCCGCATGGGCCTCGTGGCCGAGAACGAGCGCTACTTCCGCTCGCTCGAGAGACTGCCGGAGTCCCGGTTCAGCATCGAAAGGGTCCCGATGACCGACGCGGAGGGGAGGACCTACCCCGTGGAGATCGGCCGCTGGGACGTGACGATCGCGATGCCGCAGACGACTCGCTCCCGGGTCCAGGGGGCCAACGTCGGCCTCTACGTCGAGGACATGGCGAAGCCGGCGCCGAACCTGACCGTGACGGCGGGAGTCCGGCTCGACCATGAGGAGATCCGGTCGGTCGGGTTCCGGCCGTTCGATCCGGCGGCCGAGTCCGCCGCGTTCGACGCGACGCTTCCCGAGCCGGGCACGCCCTACCAGCGCATGATCACCGCGGGCGAGGTCTTCACCGCGTACGAGGGGGTGGAGAACTTCGCCTTCGAGCTGGCGCAGGCCCTCGACATGCGCCCCGAGGAGTTCTTCAGCATCCTGTCGGCGGTCACGGTCCAGAGCGGCTCGTGGGCGCACAAGCGCCGGGCGAACGACGTCGACCTGACGAACACGAACTTCGCCCCCAGGCTCTCCCTGGCCTGGGATCCCTGGAGCGACGGCAAGACCAAGATCTCCGCGACGGCGGGCCGCTACTACGGGGCGATCTTCCTCGGGGTCGCGGCCGTCGAGATCGGGCCCGCCACGACGACGCTGACGCTCCTGGGCGAGCGGGCGCCGGGGCGCGACCTCTGGAGCAAGCTCGACTTCTCGGCCGGCCTGAATCCGTCGGTCAGCGTCCAGATGGTGGACCGCGGGCTGCGGACGCCGCACCAGGACGAGCTGACCGTCGCCGTGGAGCGCGAGATCCTGCCCGAGACGTCGCTGCGGCTGACGTACGTGCGCAGACGGTTCCGGGACCAGCTTCAGACGACGGACGTCAACCACTACTCGTTCGATCACGGCACTTGCGTCGTGCAGCTCTCGCCGGAAGACCCGTGGATCGACTTCTCCGAAAAGGACGGGGTCCTCGACGACTGCGACGGCGCCGTGACGACCTTCCTGGGCTCTCTCCCGATCCACGGGCCCGACGGGTACGCGGACACCTACGTGTACAACCCGGCCTGGGGTTCCGTGTTCCTGGTCGGGAACTACAACTCGGCGGACTACGACGGGTGGGTCCTGGATCTGGCGCGCCGCCAGTACCGCAACTGGCAGATGCACGCGTCCTACACCTTCTCCCGAGCGGTGGGCGACGCGGAGGAGTGGCTGTCGCCGCTGGGGGACGACCGCTCGGTCCTCGACGCCGAGCGGGGGTACCTGTCCTACGACCAGCGCCACGTCGTCAAGGCGACCGCGACGACGATCACGCCTTGGGGGTTCCGGTTCGGCGCGTCCGCGAACTGGGGATCGGGGCTGCCGTACTCGATCCTCTCGATCCAGACGGCGTACGACAGCCTGTCGCCGCAGTTCCCGATCCTGGCCTCCACGGGGGAGCGGCAGAGGATCCGATACCCGACCGGCCAGAGGAACGATCAGCGGAACCGGCCGATCCTCCAGTTGAATTTCAAGATCGACCGGGAATGGGCGCTCCCCGGCGGGACGAATCTCCAGACCTCCCTGGAGGTCTTCAACCTCCTCAACGATCGCTACTATCAGGTCTACAACCGCGACCTGGAGTTGGGCCGCCAGATCAACGGGTGGAACGAGGCCTACCTCGTCAACGGCAGGCAGTACCAGGTCGGGATGAAGCTGACGTTCTGACGGGGAGGCTTCGCCCTCTTCCGGTCAGTCCGCCGTCGCCGTTTCGAACACCGCCCGGAGGACCCGGAAAGGGTAGGTCCGCCCGTCCCGGGTCGGGATGCGGGCCCGCCACGCGGCGGGAGGGTCGAAACGGAAGGAGAGGGTGCGGTGGCGGCTCCTCAGGAGCCGCAGCGCGGCGGCCGGCCCGCCGCTCCCGTCGTCCCGTCCGAGGGCGACCGTCATCTCGTGCAGGCCCTCGATCGGCAGCGCCGGTCCGGCGACGTGGCGGCAGTGCTTCCACCACAGCATCTCGTCGAGGTTGTCGAACTCGTACAGCGGGAGCGCACGGAACACCGCCTCGGTCCGTTGCGGGCGGCCCGGCACGTCGAGGAGCCCCGCCGGCTGAACCTCGGCGTCGGGTCCGAGGCGGGCCCTCAGGGATCCCCGGGGGAACAGCCCCGCGCTCCTGGGCCGCGTCTCCCGGAGGGCGAGGCGGCGGACCAGGGAGTCGGCGGGGAGGATGACGTAGCCGTCCGCCCGGTCTCCGAGGAAGCAGCAGGATTCCGGCGCCTCGAGGTAGCGCCTCGCGGTGCCCGCGATCAGGCAGGCGTCGAAGATCGAGCCCGCGATCTCGGCGTCGCGGTCCGAGACGGCCGCGGCAAGCGCGTTCCCGGCGGGGGCGAGGTCGTAGCCGTCGGGCCGGCCGAGCGCCCGCACGACCAGATCGAGCGCGGAGGCGCGCTCGGCCCAGCCGGAGCGTCCGCGGGCCGCCGACCTGCGATAGGCCGGGACCGCGAACCCCCGGAACGCCTCGTCCCGGTCGGAGCGCCCGCCCTCGCGGGCGGCGGCCGATCCCTCCCAGAGGAGCGCCTTGAGGACCAGGCCGGGATGGATCTCCGCGAGTCCCGAGACCCTGCGGTCGCGGTCCGGGTAGAGGGAGCAGGGATGGCCCACGGCCGCGAGGGCGGCGAGGAGCGCCTCGCTCGCGACTCCGCCCGCGCCCGCGCGGGAGGACCGGCTTCCGGTCGGCAACCGGAAGCCGAGGCGCCGGCGGACGAGAGCTTCGACGGGCCGTGTCCGAGCCGAGCGCTCGGGCACGACGACCGGCAGGTTGACGCCGAGCAGGAACGGCCCGACCTGCGCGGCCGCCGCGATCGCCACGGCGAGCTCCGGCAGGCTCGCGGCCCGCCGGACGGCGGCGACCGCTCCGGACGGGTCGAGTACGGCGAGGGCGAAGCCCCCGTCGGATCCCGGGTCGAGCGAGAGATCCGCGCCGAGGATCCTCACGGCGTTCCGATCTCCTTTCCGATGAGGGCGGCGAGCCGGTCCGCGCACGCGCGGACCCGGCTCCCGTCGCGGCCTTCCACCATCACGCGCGCCAGGGGCTCGGTCCCGGAGTAGCGCAGCAGGACGCGCCCCGTGCCCCGCATCGCCTCCTCGACCTCGCGCACCGCGGGGCCGATGACGGCGTGAGCGAGGAGGTCCGGCTTCTCCCGCACGCGCACGTTCACGAGCACCTGCGGGTAGGGGACGATCCCGTCGAGGATCTCCTCGAGCGGGCGGCTCTCCCCGAGGAGGCCGTCGAGGAGGAGGAGGCCGGTGAGGATCCCGTCCCCCGTCGTCGCGCGGTCCCGGACGATGACGTGTCCGGACTGCTCCCCGCCCAGCGTGGCGTCCTCGGCCACCATCCGATCGAGGACGTACTTGTCGCCGACCGGCGCGCGCACGAGGCGCATCCCCTCGTCTCGGAGCCGGTGCTCGAGCCAGAGGTTGCTCATCACGGTCGCGACCACCGTGCCGCTCCGCAGCGTGCCGGCCCTTCCCATCCGGCGCGCCAGCAGGTACAGGATGTGGTCGCCGTCCACGACGCGGCCCGCCCGGTCGACGGCGAGAGCCCGGTCCGCGTCCCCGTCGAACGCGATCCCGAGGTCGAAGGACCGCGCGCGGACCTCGGCCGAGAGCGCGTCGAGGTGGAGCGAGCCGCAGCCGAGGTTGATGTTCCTCCCGTCCGGCGAGGCGCCGATCGCCTCGATCTCCGCGCCGTGGTGGCGGAACACCTCGGGGGCGATCCCCGAGGCGGCGCCGTTCGCGCAGTCGAGGACGAGGCGGAGCCCCGCGAGGCGGCCGCGCGGGAACACCGCGCCCTCGAGGAAGTCGACGTAGCGCCGCCTCGGGCCGGGGTCCTCCGGGATGGGCCGGGACGACGGCCCGGGGTCCTCGATCCCGTCGTCGAGGATCCTCGCCTCGATCTCCTCCTCGACCGTGTCGGGAAGCTTCGTGCCGTCGTGGCCGAACGCCTTGAGGCCGTTGTCCGCGAACGGGTTGTGGCTCGCCGAGATCATCACCCCCGCGTCGAACGGACCGGTGTGGGCGGCGTGCGCGAGCCCGGGCGTCGAGAGGACCCCCGCGTCGACCGCCTCGGCGCCCCGGGATGCGAGCCCGGCGACGACCGCTTCGCGCAGCCAGCCTCCCGATTCCCTCGTGTCGCGTCCGAGGACGACCCGCGGGGCGCGGCCCGCGGCGCGCGCGAGGACGTCGGCGAGTGCGGCGCCGAAGCGCCGAACGGTGGGCTCGTCGAGGGGCGGGGTCCCCGCAACGGCCCGGATGCCGTCCGTGCCGAACAGGCGCTTCAAGCCGGAGCCCTCCGGGGGGAGGGCCGCACCGAGACCCGCGGGGGGCTCACCGAGCGGACCTCGACGCGGCGCAGGTCCGACTCCGCGAGGTCCGGGAACTCGACCCGCACGGGCACGGTCCCGCCGGCCCCCTCCGCGCCCAGGGCACCGAGGTCGGCGACGGCGCGAATCCGCCCGGTCCTCATCCCGGAGAGGAGCGCCGGCGGTCCGGTCACGACGACCCGGACGGAGGGCGGTCCGATCGTCGCCTCGTCGGGGGACCGGCCGTCGAGCGTGACCGGCACCCCGTCGAACGACCGCCGGACGGGAGAAACGTCCACCTGGACCTCGACCTCGAGAGGCCGCGTCTCCAGGACGCGCACGCTCGGGTGCTCGGGCGCCGCCCCGACCGGGACGACGAAGGGGGACGTGCGCCCATCGAGGCGGATCGTGTCGGTGCGCAGCCGCTCGATCCCGCCGACGACCGACTCCGGCCCCTCGATCGCGACGGCGCCCGGCTCCACGCGGGCACCGTAGAACGCGTAGCCCGCCGGAGGCGCGCCCGCGACGGACGGCGCGACCGGGACCGACTTCCGCAGGCGGCGGTCGATCTCGAGCCGGAGCCGGCTCGGCTCGACGTCGGCGACCTCCAGGTCGGCGGGCAGGCCCTGGAGGTTGTCCGACGACAGCGGCACGCTCCTCGGGCCCGGCGTCGCGTCGGTGAGGTCCGCTCGGAGGACCATGCTCCTGGGATCGAGCCGCCGGACCCGCGACTCCGGGCCGCGCAGGCTCACGGTCGCCGTCGCGGGGGCAGGGGACTTCAGAACGTGGTCCGCGCGGAGCACGATGTCGAGGGGGACCTCGTACACCTGCAGGACGCGGTTCTCGCCCGTCACCGCGATCCACACCGCGAAGGCCAGGCACAGGGCGAGGACCTTCAGGTGCCAGTTGCGCAGGAGAGGCTCAAGCATGGCGGCTCCCCGGGCCGGCCCCTCGGGGCGGTCGGGAGGGCCGGAAGGCCTTCTCGGCGCGCGGCGCCAGCGCGGCGCGGAGCCGCTCGGCGAGCCCCTGCGCGTCGAGGTCCTCGACGATGCGCCCCCCCTCGGCCAGGGAGACGATGCCCCGCTCCTCGGACACGACGACGGCGAGGGCGTCCGACTCCTGCGTGATGCCGATCGCGGCCCTGTGCCGCGTGCCGAAGGCTCTCGACAGGGTCGGGTCCATCGTCAGCGGCAGGTAGCAGGAGGCGGCCCGGATGCGGTTCTCGGACAGGATCGCGGCGCCGTCGTGCAGCGGCGAGCCGTACGTGAAGATGTTGAGGAGCAGGTCGTAGGAGACGATCGCGTCGAGCGCGATGCCGGTCTCGTAGAAGACGCGGAGCCCCAGCTCCCGCTCGATCACGATCAGGGCACCGAGCCGCTTGCTCGCGAGCGAGACCGCCGCGAGGGCGACCTCCTCGGCGACGCTCTCCTGGCGGGATCTCGGCAGGAACGCCGAGAACGGGTTTCTCCCGACTCGGGTCAGCGCCTGCCGGATCGGGTTCTGGAAGAGCACGATGACCGCGAACGGGATGTAGAGGAGGAGATTGCCGAGAACGGCGTGGACCGCGGGGAGGTGGAAGAGCCCCGGCCGGGTCAGGAAGTGGGCGAGCACGAGCGCGACCACCCCGGCCATCATCTGGACGACCCGCGTCCCCCGGATGAGGAGCAGGAGCTGGTAGACGATGACGGCCAGGACGAGGACGTCCAGGAGGCTCTGACCGTTGAGCTCGCGGTAATGGATCGCGGTCGAGAGTCTCTCGATCATGTCCGTCCCGCCGCCGCCCGCGCCCCGATGCCGCCGTCAGACGGCCCGGACGGCATCGATCATGCGGACGACGCGCACCGTGGCCGCGACGTCGTGCGCGCGGACGACGTGCGCGCCCTGCCACACCGCGAGCGCCGCCACGGCGAGGCTGCCCTCCAGACGCTCCGAGACCGGAAGGTTCATCGCCGCCCCGATGAACGACTTCCGGGACGCTCCGATCAGGATCGGACGGCCCAGGCTCCGGAGCGAGGGCATCTCCCGGAGGATCTGCAGGTTCCCGGCGGCGGACTTGCCGAAACCCAGCCCCGGATCCACGAGGATCTTATCATCGGAAATCCCGCCGTTGACCGCCTTCTCGGCCGCCCGCCGGAGGTACCCGGTCACCGAGGCCATCAGGTCCACGTAGTCGGTGTCGAGCTGCATCGTGCGGGGGGTCCCCCGCATGTGCATCACGACGACGGGGGCGCGGTGGTCCCGCAGGACCGGGATCATCCCCGGGTCCGAGAACGCCGAGACGTCGTTGATCATGTCGGCGCCCGCCGCGAGGGCCCGGCGCGCCACCCCCGCCTTGCAGGTGTCCACGGAGACTCGGACGGCCAGCTCGCGCTTGATCGCCTCGACCACGGGTAGCACGCGGCGGACCTCCTCGTCCTCGGAGACGGTCCCGGCGCCGGGGCGGCTGCTCTCCCCCCCGACGTCCACGATCTCCGCCCCGCCCTCGGCCATCCGGGCCGCGGCCTCGAGGGCGGCGGCGGGGGTCTCGTGCCTGCCGCCGTCCGAGAACGAGTCCGGCGTGACGTTGAGGATCCCCATGACCCGGGTCTCGCGGCCGAGCGCGAGGCGCTCGCCGTCCGCCCACGGAATCGCGAAGTCCGTCTTGAGGTACGCCGCCAGCGTGTTCCGGATCGCGAGGGCGAGCGGGCGCGCGCCGAGGGTCTCGAGGATCGAGGCGAGCCGCCGGAGCGTCTCGTCGTCCGAGACGACGATCCGAGCCGCCGAGCCCGCGCTCGACGGCGTCGCGTCCAGCACGGCCACTCCCAGGGCCTCGGCTTCGCGCTTGACGAGCGCGGCGACGTCGGCGTCGACCCCCTCGATCCGGATCGCGCGCCGCGTCTTCGCGAAGAGCCGGTCGGCCGCCAGCGCCTGCGGCTCGTCGACGTCCGCCATGCGCCGCACCGCGTGCCTGAGCTCGGCCATCTCGATGACGCGCGCGTTCGGCTCCATGGCGGGACTCCTCCGCCGCGGGACGCGCGGTCGCGCGGCGCCCCGCGGGCCGGCGTCAGGCGGGCTGGCTGTCGGGCGTCGGGAGGACGGCCGAGGCGTCGGCGGCCGGCTCGCGGGCGGGGGAGCCGCCGGCCTGGGCCTCGGCCGCCGCGGGCGGGGCCGTCTCCACGCGCCGGGGCGGCATCTCCTCTCCCCTCACGAGAGCCGCGATCTGCTCCGCGTCCAGGACCTCCTTCTCGAGGAGCGCCTCGGCGATCCGGACGAGGGCGTCGCGGCTCTCCTCGAGGATCCTGCGAGCCTCGCCGTAGGCTTCGAGGACGATCTCCTTGACCTCGCGGTCGATCTCGATCGCCGTAGCCTCGCTGTAGTCGCGATGCTGAGCGATCTCCCGTCCCAGGAAGATCGCCTCCTCCTTCTTGCCGAAGGTCAGGGGTCCCATCTTGTCCGACATCCCCCACTCGCAGACCATCTTCCGCGCGAGGTCCGTCGCGCGCTCGATGTCGTTTCCCGCGCCGGTCGTCAGGTTGCCCAGGTGCAGCTCCTCGCTGGCGCGCCCGCCCATCATGACGGTGAGCATCGCCTCGAGGTATTCCCGCGAGTAGGTGTGCTTGTCGTCCACCGGAAGCTGCTGGGTCACGCCCAGCGCGCGCCCCCGGGGGATGATGGTGACCTTGTGCAGGGGGTCGGCTTCCGGCAGCTTGTACGCGACGAGGGCGTGCCCGGCCTCGTGGTAGGCGGTCGCCCTCTTCTCGGTCTCGCTGATGATCAGCGACTTCCTCTCGGTCCCCATGAGGACCTTGTCCTTCGCGATCTCGAAGTCCTCCTGCGTGACCCAACGTCGGCCGAGGCGCGCCGCGTAGAGGGCCGCCTCGTTCACGAGATTCGCGAGGTCGGCGCCGCTGAACCCCGGGGTCGAGCGGGCGATCACCGCGAGCTCGACGTCCGGCGAGAGAGGGATCTTCCGGACGTGGACCCGGAGGATCTCCTCGCGGCCGCGGACGTCCGGCCTGCCGACGACGACCTGCCGGTCGAACCGGCCGGGCCGGAGCAGCGCGGGGTCGAGGACGTCGGGGCGGTTGGTCGCCGCGATCAGGATGACGCCCTCGTTCGTCTCGAACCCGTCCATCTCGACCAGGAGCTGGTTGAGCGTCTGCTCCCGCTCGTCGTGACCTCCGCCGAGGCCCGCGCCCCGATGGCGGCCGACGGCGTCGATCTCGTCGATGAAGATGATGCACGGGGCGTTCTTCTTCCCCTGCTCGAACAGGTCTCGGACGCGCGACGCTCCGACGCCGACGAACATCTCGACGAAGTCGGAGCCCGAGATCGAGAAGAAGGGGA
>CAZPWK010000102.1:0-9304 GCA_964590285.1 uncultured Acidobacteriota bacterium
TGGGCGGTCGTCGCGTTGCCCGTCCTGCCCACCCGCGCGATCGTCTGGCCCTGAGCCACCTCGTCGCCCGCCGCGACGAGGTTCTCGCTGTTGTGCGCGTACAGCGACTCGAAGCCGCCACCGTGGTCGATGATGACGAGCTTGCCGTATCCGGTTCGAGTGCTTCCGCTGAAGGTCACGACGCCGCCCTGCGCGGCGACGACTTCTTGGCCCGGTCGTCCGCGGATGTCGAGGCCCGCATGGCGATGCGTGCGGCGGCGCGCGCCGAAGCGGGACAGGATCTCGCCGCCGCCGACCGGCCACTGGAAGTCGCCGGCGCCCCGCTCCTCGATCTCGGGCTCGGGCGGGGCCGGGACCGCTACGTCCGGAAGCGGCGCGGGGTACGGAGGCACGTCGAGCATGCGCCCCGCCCCGGGGACGAAGACCCGCTGCCCGACGTCGATCCTTTCCGGATCGTCGATTCCGTTGACGCGGAGGATCTCGTCGAGGTCCACACCGTAGACCTTCGCGATGCGCCACAGCGTCTGGCCGGCCATCACGCGATGGAACACGCCGGCCGGGCTCTCCGGCTCTTCCTGGGGCGGCGCCTCCTCCGAACGCGGCACGGCGTCCCGAGGAGCCCTCTCCGGAGGCTCGTGCCGGGCGCCGGCCCCCGCCCCCTCGGCCCCGACGGGGCGCTGCACTCGTCCGGCGCAGCCCGTCAACTCCACGACGCCCAGAAGGGCCAGGGCCGCGGCTCTCGCCGCAACGACCCCGCGCCGCGAGGGGCCCGCGATCGACGGCCTTCGCATGCGAGGACTATAGGTCCGCGGGTCCAAGCCCGACAACCGGGAACCCGTGACCGCTCGAACGCGCCCCGACGGCGGGCCATTGGCGCGCGCGAGCGCGATCATGCCGGGGCTCGCTTCCACTGGAGCCCCGAATCCCGGAATGCGCCGGCCTCGGTCGCCTCGTCGAGCAGGGCGAGCATCTCCTGGAGCACGGCCCGATGCACGGGAGCGTTCCCCGAGTCGCCGCACGGGGCGCCGAAGCGGAAGCGGACGGAGAGCGTCCTCGGGGCGCCGACGATCCGGCTGAGCTCGGGAACGAGCGTCAGGCAGACGGTCGCGATCCCGCGTCCTTCGAACTCCCTGGCGAGCAGGCAAACCGTCTGGACGCAGAGAGGGCAGCTCGGAAGGAGAAGAACGGCGTCCACGCCGTCCTCGAGGAACATCTCGGCCAGCCGCTCCGAGGTCTCCGAGAGCCCCGGATAGGGCCGCACGAGGCCCCCCGAGACGCTCGCGTGCCTGGGAGCGGGGGGCCCCACGAGCCCGTCCCGGTGCAGGGCCTCGAGGGCCCGCAGGGGGAGGGCGACCTCCGGGTCCGAGGAGATGTGCCGCCGGTCGACGTACGGCGCGTCGAGGTCCAGTTCCTCCGGCTTCGCGCTCAGGGGGATCGTACGGTAGCTGGTGTCGCCGAACCGGTCCTCGAAGGCGCGGAAAGGGACGTCCCCCTTGAGGTGCAGGGACGCGGTCGTCAGGAGCGCCACGGAGGAGCGCGACGCCGGCCGGCGCGGGGCGAACCATGGAATCGGCCCCGGGTTGAGGAAGTCGAAATCGGGGTCCACCTCGGCGCGCAGAATGCCGTGGATTCGGGTGAGGAGGGGATCCTCGAACGTTCGGGTCATCTGCCGCCCCCCCGCGATGGCCGTCGTGCCGGCCGGGACGAATCGCAGTCGCTCGCCGCGACCCGGTAGCATAACCCGGCGGGCGAGAATCCCCTAGATCCCGCGCTCCGACTTCCGGAGAATGGCTTCGAACCCCTTGACTTATTTCGGTTTTCAGCGTACGACGTCTGCGTTCCACGGCTCGGGATGGGCCCGGGCCGACGGGAGAATCGCCATGAAGTTCATCGTCCGGCCGCAGCAGAAGCACGTTTTGAAGCCCCCGTGCGGGCTGAACCATACGATGTGCGCTCTCTGCAAGGAAGATCCCCGGTTCTGCGCCTGATCGGGACCGGGCCCCTTCCAGGGTGACGGGGCCCAACGCCATCGATCTTTCGTAAGGCTCGCGGGATGTCGCGCAGGCCAGAGGGTCGGTGTGCCCGACGCCGGCTCCGAGCTTCCGGCGCAGAGCCCGGATGGCTTCCCGTCGGGACCTCGGTCGGAGCGATGCGGGCCCTTGAATTCTCGAGCGCCGGTGCGTACACCATAAGATCGCTCCCGGCCGACCGGATCGTCCGGGCGACGCGAGGAGTGAAAACGGCTGGGCTCCCCGCTTGCGGGGAGGAACCGGCCAAGTCAAGGAGAGCCGAGATGAGGATCATCGTTCCGTCGCAGGACAGCAACAGGCACCAGAGGAATTGCTCGCGCGCCATCACGGAGTGCGCGCTCTGCTCCGAGGATCCCCGCTTCTGCGGCGACTGGGAGTAGCGGGATCCCGCATCCGGGACCCGTGGGGAAAAGGGCGCGAGCAGCGAATCCGTCCGCCCATTCGGGACGGACCGCTTCTTGCGCCCTTGCGTTTCGTGGGGCGCCCCGTACCTTCATCGGTCCGGGGCGTCGCCGTCGACTTCGTCGCTAGAAAGGCCGCTTCCGGCTCTGGGAGGGTGGAGATGAGGTTCGTCGTTCGACCTCAGGGGACGGTTCAGTACAAGAATCGGCCCTGCAAGCTGTCCGTCACGATGTGCGCGCTCTGCTCCGAGGACGTTCGCTTCTGTCCCGGCCCGATTTAAGAAGGCTCCGGCAACCAACACCGCACGTTGAGCGTGTGGTTTTCGAGGAGGATCGAGATGAGGTTCGTCGTGCGCTCCCAGGAAAGGAAGGTCCGGCCCGACTGCAGGCTGTTCATCACGATGTGCGCGCTCTGCTCCGAGGATCCACGGTTCTGCGATCGGGACCCGCTCTGATCGGGGACCTTCGGGGGCAACCGCCGCGTTCCGCCGGGTCCGCTGGGTTGCCCCCGGTTCGTCCCGAGGTTCCTCGCCCGGACCCTCGGAATCGGGTTTCCCGCCGCCGACCCCACCACGTCCGGTGAAAGATTTCCGGCTTGTATCGTCTTGCCCTGTCGGGAGTTACGGTTGCCTTATTGTAGACTTCCGCGTATACTTAAGGGCCGCGACGCTCCCGCGCGGTGGGCTTGCGGGAGAAGAGATGCGGTTCCCGGATCGACCTGCCGGTCGGGGCGGGCGAGGGGGGACGAGGAGGGCGGAGATGAGATTCGTGGTTCGTCCGCAGACGGAAGGGATGCGCAAGGGGCCGCCGGATTGCGGGCCGTTCCACCTCACGAGGTGCGCGCTCTGCTCCGAGGATCCGAGGTTCTGCCTCTAGCTCCAGGTTCCGGTGCGATCTCCGCTCCGGAGAACCTACGGTGTCGCAGTCGGTTCCGCGCTACTCGCGCGGACCCAGAGGAGGATCGAGATGAAGTTCGTGGTTCGCTCTCAGGAAGACCGCAGAGACAAGAGGACGTGTTCGCTCTATCACACGGACTGTGCCCTGTGCTCCGAGGATCCGCGGTTCTGCGGCGACTGGATCTAGGTTCGCGCGCGACGATCGGGCCCGCGCTCGCGACGGATCGGCCGCACGGGCGCTGGTCCTTCCGCAAGAAGGAGAATCGAGATGAAGTTCGTGGTTCGTCCCCAGAGGTCTCGCAAGCCGGTCCCCTGCGGGCTGGCCTGGACGATGTGCGCCCTGTGCTCCGAGGATCCGCGGTTCTGCGGCGACGAGATCTAGGTTCGATCGCCACCATCCAACCCGCGCTCGCGGCGGATCTGCCGCCCGGGCGCGGGTCTTTTCGCGCAAGAAGGAGAATCGAGATGAAATTCGTAGTTCGCGCGCAGCAAACCGGTCAGGCCAGCTTCTGCAAGAGGCTGAACACCACGCAGTGCGCCCTGTGCTCCGAGGACCCGCGGTTCTGCGGCGGGGACCCGATCTGACGCTCTGGAGCAGTCCGAATCGGTGAGGGGATGACGAGCGAGCCGCCGCTCCGGCGGTGGCGGTCGTCCCCTCCTTCATCTCCCCAGAAGGAAATCCGCCAGCTTCCCCGAGAGGTCGATTCCCGCCCGCCCTTCGAAGACCACGAAAAACGGGGCCGAGTTGCACTCGAGGATCTGGAACTCTCCCGTGCGGGCGTCGCGCATGAAGTCCACCGCGGCGAACGGCATTCCCCACCGCGCCGCCACGGACACGGCGCTCCGGGCGGCCGCCTCGGGGATCTCGATGCGCCGGATCCGCGTCTCGCCGCGCCTCGAGTCGACCTCCTCCCCCTCGGTCGAGACGACCTCCGCCGCGCCGACCACCGCTCCGTCGAGCACGAAGGCGCGAACGTTGTCCCCCTCGATCCTGCCCTGCACCATACGGGGCCCTTCGCCGAGGAGCGCCCGCGCGGCGTCCGCGGAGCCGGGCGCCTCGACGATCTCGGTGTGCGTGTAGCCGCCGACCATTCCCTTGACGACCCAGCCGCCGGACCCGCCGCCGGGGAGATCCCGAAGCTCCGCGGGATCGTTCGTCGCCACGGTGTGCGGGACCGGAAGGCCCGACCTCGCGTACACCGAGATCTCGAGCGGTTTCAGGGAGTGTAGGTCGTGGGTCACGGGCGGATTCACGACCGGTCCCCGCTCCGCCAGCTTCTCGAGGAGCGCGTTCCACGCGGCCAGGTGCCGGAGGGAAGCCGCGAGCGAGTACCGGGGTCCCGCCGGCGCGGCGGGATCGGCACCGACCACCGGCGCCCCGGGCGAGCGGATGCCGAGATCCGCGACGTAGGCGCCGCGGACCGTGCCGAGGTCCTGCCCGCAGGCCTCGATCCGGTCCGGGGCGATGACGATCGCCGGGTCGGGCCGGGAGTCGAGGAACACCGGCTCCGCTCCGCGCTCCTCGAGCCGGATCGCGAGCCGGCCGATCTCGGGCCGGTCCTTCGGGCCGATCAGGGCGATCCGGCTCACGGGTTGCTCCCTCCGGCTCCCCCGCGGGAGGGCGGGGCCCCCTCTCCCGAGGCCGCGCCCCTCGCGTGCTGGATCTCCAGGATCTGGTCGAGATGGAACTTGTAGTGCTCGCACGCCCCGCGCGGCGAGTCGGCCCTCTTGAGCGCCTCGAACGGACAGCCGCCGTGGCAGAGCGGGAGGACCGGACACGACGGGCACTCCTCCTTGTCCAGGGGATCCCAGGCGAGCCATCTCACCTCGTTCGTCCGGTGGAAGGGCTGCTCGCCGTCGAGGAGGTGCCCGACCGCGAGCTCGGGACCCGAGGTGACCTGGTGCCAGCACTTGAAGACGGCGCCGGAAGGAGAGACGACGTACGCGTTGACGCGGTCGACCGTGCAAAACGCGCCCGGGATCCGGAAGGGGTACCGCGAGAGCGGCAGGCCCTTCCGGAGCGCCTCGCGATAGAGTCCGACCTCGGTCGCCGCGAAGTCCTCGCTCGAGAAGCAGCTCTCCTGGATGTTCCCGCACGCCGATCCCGCGAAGGTCACCTGCGCGAGGTAGGGACGGACCTTGCGGGCGATCCCCCTCTCGGCGAGGATCGCGACGACGTCGAGAGCGGCCCCGGCATTCCGCCGGTCCACGTTGATCCGGAGCTGGAACTGCGCGAGATCGTGTCCCTTCTCGAGGTTCTCGACGATCCTCCAGAACGTGCCCTGGCCGCCGGCCAGGAGACGGCGCGCGTCGTGGATCTCGGGGGGGCCGTCCACCGTGAACTGGACCTCCCGGATCTTCAGCGCCTCGAGCCCCTCGGCGCGCTTCCGGTCGAGGAGGTACCCGTTGGTCACCAGAGAGGCCTTGTAGTCGATCCCGTGGCGTTCCGTGACCTCGAGGAACGCGGCCGAGAGCCGCTCGACGACCCGCCAGGCCGCGGGCAGCGTCGGCTCGCCGCCGAACCAGGTCGTCGTCAAGGTCCGGATCCGCGGGGCCTGCTCCTCGACCCTGCGCACGAGGGCGTCCTGGACCTCCCGGCTCATCGTCACGCGGAGGTGGTCCTCGTAGCAGTAGTCGCACCGGAAGTTGCAGTCCAGGGTCGGCGCGACGGTCAGGTGCAGCTCGTCCGTCCGGTAGCGATCGCGGAACATGTCCGTCTTCAGCTCGGCGATCTCGTCGACGTCGTCCTCGATCAGGAAGTGCGCGCCGACGAGCGCCTCGCGGATCTCCCGCTTGTGCGCGGTGTCGCAGGGCGTGCCGTCGGGGTCGGCCAGGATCGCCCGGATGAACGGTAGGTCCTCGGGCAGGAGCTCCGCCAGCGCCGTGGACCAGGCGTTGAACGCCAGCCACGTTCCGCCCTGGGCCGGGAAGATCCGGTTGTACCTCGACGCCTTCACGGTTCGGCTTCTCCTATCGGGCGAGAACGGCGGCGACGAGCCGTCCGGCGAGGACCCGGGCGAGCGCGCCTCCGAGACGGTCGTCCCAGGCCGCGAGGTCGGGGCCGGTCTCGACGAGGAGGATCTTCGGCGGGTCTCCCGCGAGCGCGACGGCCGCGATGTCCAGCCCGAGCGCCCGGGCCGCGGCGGTCGCGGCGTCCGCGACGGCGCCCGGCACGGCCGTGGCGGCGAGCGGCGCGCCCGGCGACCCCGAGGACCAGGCCGCGGCGGACGGATGACGCTCGCCTCCCGCCACGGCCCCTCCCGCCACGAGGACGGAGACGACCTCGCCCGGAATCGGGTCGAGCACGAGCGCGGGGTCTCCCGGGGAGGGGCGCGACGGCCTGTGCCAGCGGTCGCGGCCGACCGGATCGAGGACGATCCTTCCGTCCTCGGCCTCCGCGTTCGTCGCGGGGAGGAGCCGAAAGCCGCCGACCCCGATCCCCGCGGCCGCGAGCCGCTGCAGAGCGAGGGCGCGCGACGCCGCGAGGTGCGCCGACGCCGGGCGGTTCCAGACCGGCCGCGTTTCCGCGACGACGGAGAGCGCGGACACCGCGAGGGATCGCGCCTCGCGCTCCACGGCGAACGGGACCGGGGCTCCGGCCCGGACGCCGTGCGGCGCGGCTCCCAGGGGCTGGGGCCACGGGAAAAGAGGCGCCTCGACGACCACCGCCGCGGCATCGAGGAGGGGGATCCCTTCCCAGAGCACCGCGCCCGGCCGCACCGTCACGGTCCTTCCCTCGATCGCGGCGTCGATCGACGCGGCCTCGAGGGCGACGCCCAGCGATCGTGCCGCTTCCGAGAATCGCGCTCCGAATGGAGACTCCGGGAGTCCGATATGCACGAAGGTCGGCTGCATGCGTCGTATCATAGCGTCTTTCCGGCGGGGAGGCCCGCGCGGCCCCCACGGGGGCCTCGTCGGGAACGACGCCTCCGCGCCTCGGTGAGCGAATGAGAACCAGGCGTCGGCTCCCGCTCTTGCGCCTCCTCGCGTTTCTGGTCGCGTCGTTCGTCCTCTGCGGGGGAGCGGTGCTCCTGTTCTGGCGGATCGACAGGGTCGTCGTGTCGCCCGGGATGCTCGCCGGCGGCACCGTGCAGGCGTGCGCGCCGCGGGGCGGCGTGGTCGCCGCGGTCCTCGTCCGGGCGGGGCAGGCGGTCCGGGCCGGCGAGGTCCTGCTCCGGCTCGACGTGCGCGACCTCGAGGCCGAGGCCGCGGGCCGTCTGGCCAGGCTGGAAGGCCTCCGGGGAGAGCTCGAGGCGAGGATCGCCGAGCGACGCCGCCTCGTCGAATCCGTTCATCCTCGCGAGCGGGAGGAGGCGGCGGGGGTTCTGGAGCAGGCTCGAGTCGGGGAGGAGCGCGCGGGCATCGAGACGACCGCGGCGCAGCGGCTGGGGGAGCAGGGGATCGTCGGGAGGATCGAGGTCCGGAAGGCGGAGCTCGACCTCAAGCTCGCGTCGATGGCCCGCGCCCGCGCGGAGGAAGGGATCGCGCTCCTGGACGCGCAGCACCGGGCAGCGCTCGAGGCCCTCGACGCCGAGGAGCGGCGGCTCGAGGGCGAGATCGAGGCGGAGCGGATCGGGTGGGAGGCCGCCGTGGCGAGGATCGCGGCCTCCGACATCCGGGCGCCCGTGGACGGGACGGTCGAGGGCGAGGGCCTGGCCGACCTCGTCGGCGGCGCCGTGAGCGAGGGAGAGGACGTGCTGCGCGTCCGTCGGGAGGCGCCCGGGCGGTTCGAGGGGGCCCTCGCCGACGCGGGCCGCGCCTCGGTGCGCGAGGGGCAGCCCGCGACGATCCGCCTCGACGGATTCCCGTGGCTGATCCACGGGACCCTCCGGGGCACCGTCGAGCGCGTCGCCGAGAGGCGTCGGGCCGCCGCCGGGTTCGCCGTGGAGATCGCGATCGCCGGCGGCAAGGACGGCCCCGGGCCGCTCCAGGAGGGAATGTCGGGGACGGCGAGGATCCAGGTCGGCGAGCGCGTCGCTCTCGGCCGGCTCCTCCTCGAGCGCGTTACGGGGCGGACCGCGCCGTGAAGAGATCCGATCCGCACCGTCGCGGCCTCTTCCGTCGCTTCCTCGGGGCCTTCGTCCGGCCCTATCTGGGGCTTCAGGCGGAGATCGGCCTCTGCGTCGTGATCGGGGTCGTTCTGGCCCTCGTGGATCCGCTCATCCTCCGGGCGATCATCGACCGCGCGCTCGGCGACGGCGACCGGCAGGCGCTCTGGACCTTCTCGACGCTGCTCGTGATGGTGCTCGTCTTCCGGTTCGCGTTCCGGCTGCTCTCCGTCTGGCTCTACAGTTACTCGGGGCTCAGGATCCTGTTCGACGTGCGGTCGCGCCTGTTCGAGCACGTCTCCAGGATGTCCCCCTTCTTCTTCCGCGGGGAGCGGTTCGGGGACATCCTGGCGAGGCTGACGTCGGACGTCGAGGTGCTTCAGCGCGCCGCGGCCCACACGATCGTGAACGCCGCGAGCGACATCCTCACGGTCGCCGGAATCGTGATCCTGCTGCTGTGGCTCGATCCGGTGCTGACGGGGGCCATGGCCCTCGCGTACCCGCTCCTCCTTCTCTGGATCGTCCGGGTGAACCGGCGGCTGCGGGTCGAGGGAACGCGGGCGCGCGAGGCCTACGGAGGGCTCTACTCCTTCCTCCAGGAGCGCCTGACCGGGATGCGGCTGGTGCAGGAGTTCCTGCGGGAGCGCGCGGAGGCGCGGCGGCACGTCCGAGTGTCTCGTCCCGTCATCGAGTCCAACCTGACCCTCTCCATGATCGGGGCCTGGCAGGTCGCTCTCTCCGACCTGGTCAACACGGGCGCCTTCGTGGTCGTGTTCCTCGTCGGCGGATCGCGCGCGCTCGCGGGCACGCTCTCGGTCGGCAGCCTGGTGGCCTACTACACGCTCGCGACGCGCCTTCTGCGTCCGGTCAGCGGCCTCATCGAGATTAACGTCGACCTGCAGGTCGCCCGGGCCGCGCTGGGGCGGGTC
>CAZPWK010000103.1:0-9262 GCA_964590285.1 uncultured Acidobacteriota bacterium
AGGTCGCGCGGGCTCTGGAGCGGTACCGGCACGAGAAGGGGGGCGCCCCGGAGTCGCTGTCGGCGCTCGTGCCCGCCTTCCTGGGGGCCGAGCCCGCGGACCCGTGGGGCCGAAGGCTGTCCTACCGCACGACTCCCGGAGGAGGCTACGTCCTGTCCTGCTTCGGGGCGGACGGCGTCCCGGGGGGGGAAGGCGCGGAGACCGATCTCGTCGTCGCCGACGGGCGGCTCGTCCGGGGGGCGTCGGAGGTCGGCCGTTGACCGGACGGCTCGCCGTCGCCTGCGCGCTCGCGGTCGCTCTCCCGCTCGGGGCCGCGATCGCCGCCGAAACGACCCTTCCGTCGTGGGCCGTCGTCGTCTTCCCGTCGGGAGCGGAGTTCACGGTCGAGATCGCCGCCGACCCGGCCGACCGGGCGCGGGGCTACATGGGGCGCGCTGCGGTCGGTCCCAAGGAGGGGATGCTGTTCGTGTTCGAGCAGGAAGGCCGGCACGGGTTCTGGATGAAGAACTGCCTGGTCTCCCTCGACATGATCTGGCTCGACGAGGCGCTGCGCGTCGTCGACATCGCGCCCTCGGTCCCGCCGTGCCCCGCGGAAGGGGAGTGCCCCGAGACGATGCCGGCCGCCCCGGCCCGCTACGCCCTCGAGGTCGCCGGCGGGACCGCGGAGAGGAACGGGCTCCGTCCTGGGGACCGGGTCGTCGTCCTGTCGGAGCCCGCGTTCCCGTGAGCGACGGCTTCCGGCCGGTCCGCGGTGGGAGGTGGCCGCCGCTCTTCCTGGCGATCGCCTTGTCATCTTCCTCCTCGTCCGGCTCCGCGCTGCCGGCCGAGCCCGGTCCGCCGGCGGAGGACTGGCTGGCCTTCGCGGAGGGGGCGTCGGGAGTGGCCGGCGGGGTCGGGCGGATCCGCGGCGTCCCTCTCGAATTCGTGCCGGATCTCGTCCGGGCCGACGAGGACGAGCGCCACGCCGCGGCGTCGCGCCGCGCGGCGGCCGTCCTGCCGGCCGAGCGCCTCGCGGCGCGTGGCCGCGCCTGGTCCGACCTGGGGCTGGGGGATACGGGTGCGCCCCGGCGTCTCTACGAGCGTCTCGCCGAGGACCTGGGGCCGATCGCCTACGACCCGTCGAGCCGGAGGGTGCTCGTCGCCCCGGGACGGCTTGCCGGCACGGACTCCGCGCCGGACGGGGAGGACGACCCGATCGACTCCCTCCTCCTGGCCGCCGGAGTGCGGCCGGACGAGCCGGTCCTGGCGCACGTCCTCGTCCACGCCCTCGACCGGTCGAGGACCGGCAGGGACTACCTGTCGAAGACGACCGACGAGACGCTCGCCGCGGCGGCTTGGGTCGAGGGGGAAGCGAACCTCGTGGCCATCCTGTACCTCTTCGACGGGCTCGGCGTCGGGGGGCAGGTCGTCGAAAGGCGTCTGGATCCCGGCTCGGTGCTCGGCGGGTCGCTGCTGCCTTCCGGGCTCGATCGGCTTCCCGGGGCGGTCGGCGCCCTTCTGGATTTCGTCTACCGGGACGGCTTCGACCAGGCTTCCGCCGCCTTCGCGAGCGGAGGGTGGGGAACGGTGGACCGCGCGGCGGCCTCGAGGCGGACGACGCGGGACGTCCTGCACCGGGATCGGCCCGCGAGCCCGGCGGCGTCGACGGCGGAGGCCCCGGCCCCGCTTCCGGGGTTCGTCCTCAAGGATTCCGACTCCCTGGGAGAGCAGGGGATCGTCACCCTGGTCTCGCTCGGGACCGGAAAGGACAACCTGGGCCTCATGGCGGGCGACGGCTGGATCGGCGATCTCCTGTGCCGGTTCGAGAGCGCGGAGGACGGCTCCTCTCCCGGCTACACGGTCTGGTCGATCCGCCTGCGTGGCGAGCAGGACGCGGAGGAGATGGAATACGGGCTCCGCCGATCCCTGGAATCCCGCTTCCCCGGCCGGGAGATCGAGACGCCGTCCCCCGGCTCGTCCAGGATCGCGATCGACGGGCGGGCTCACGTTCTGGAGAGGAAGGGGAGCGACGTCCGGCTCTGGATCGTTCCCGAGGCGCTCGAGGGGCGGGCGGATGTTCCCGGAAGGACGACCGTCCCCAAAAGAACGAATACGAAGCAAAAGTAAAGGTATTAGAATTTAACGGGGTCGGCTGGCGTTGACAGGTTCGGGACCCGCCCGTACCCTGAGGCCATGCGAACCCCGGTCCGGATCCTGGCCGGCTCGACGGTGGCGGGGACGGTGGTCCTCCTGTCGCTGTTCGCTCCGGTCGCCTACCAGCCGCGGGCGGAGACGCTTCCGGTCGTGGCTCCCAGGCCCCCGGCCGGGCCTCCCTCCTCCGCCGGCTGGATCGAAGGGGTCCGTCCGAGCCTCGAGGGGATGCGGCTCCCCACCCGGGGGGCCGATCTCGACACCCTGCTGCGTACGGTGGACCGGGCGTCCGCCCGGTTCTCGGTCGATCCGGTGGCCGTCCTCGCCGTCATCCTGGTCGAGAGCCGGTTCGACTCCGGGGCGGTGTCCCCCCGGGGGGCGAAGGGCCTCATGCAGCTCCGGGTGGAGACCGCCCGCGAGCTGGCCGACGATCTCGGCATTCCGTGGACGTCGGACGACCTCCTCCACGACCCGGAGACCAACGTCGTCCTGGGCACCTACTACCTGAGCAGCCTCGTTCGGCGCTTCGGAGACCTCGACCTGGCGCTCGCCGCGTTCAACGCGGGACCCGGGCGGGTCCAGTCCGTCGCCGGGGGGGCGCCCCGCGGCTACGCGAATCGCGTCTGGGACGCCGTCGTCCGGCTCCGGCTGAGGCCCCTGGCCTGATCCTCCCGGCCTCGGGCTTGGAATCCGGTCTCCCTGCCTCGCAATCCTGTTGAACGGGGGGGAACCCTATGCTAAGTTTCCCGCCCTTCGCGCGCAGCGCTCCGGAATGAGGTGCCGTGTCGATGTCGTCGCTGGCCTACCTCCCGATCCTGGTGTTCATCCTCATCGCCCTGGCATTCCCGTTCGTCGTGTTCGCGCTCGCCTGGATCGTCCGGCCGGACCGTCCGGAGGAGGCCAAGCTCGAGCGCTACGAGTGCGGGATCGAGAGCGAGGGCGAGGTCTGGGGCCGCTATTCCGTCCAGTACTACGTCATCGCGGTCCTGTTCCTGATCTTCGACGTCGAGACGGTGTTCCTGTTCCCGTGGGCCGTGCGGTACGACGTCCTCGGCCTGTTCGGCTTCGTCGAGATGGGGGTCTTCCTCCTCATCCTGGTGGTGGCGTACGCCTACGCCTGGAAGAAAGGAGCGCTCGAGTGGGCCTGATCGAAGGGAGGTTCGCGCCGGGCATCCTGACCACGACGGTGGACTCGGTGCTGGGCTGGGCCCGGAAGAACTCCCTCTGGCCGGTGACCTTCGGGCTCGCCTGCTGCGCGATCGAGATGATGGCCACCGGAGCCTCGCGTTTCGACATCGCGCGGTTCGGCGCGGAGGTGTTCCGGCCCTCTCCCCGGCAGTCCGACCTGATGATCGTCGCGGGGTCGGTGACCGAGAAGATGGCCCCGATCCTCAGGCGGATCTACGACCAGATGCCCGAGCCCAAGTGGGTGATCGCCATGGGGATCTGCGCGACGTCGGGAGGACCGTTCCCGACGTACAGCCACGTCCAGGGAGTGGACCGGGTGGTCCCCGTGGACGTCTACATCCCCGGATGCCCGCCGAGGCCGGAGGCCCTCCTGTACGGACTCATGGTCCTCCAGGACAAGATCGACCGCATGACGATCGCGAAGCAGCGGACGGCCTGAGCCCATGAGCGAACTCGAGAACAAGCCCCCGTCCCCCGCGACGGTCGCGAAGAAGGCCGACCCGGCCGAGGACGCGCTCCGGGCTCCGGTCCCCTCCCGGGCGCTCGACCGGCTGCGGGAGGCGCTCCCGGACTCGATCGAGGAGGTCGCGTACCCCTGCGGCGTCCCGGTCGTCCGGGTCGGGAAGGACCGGATCGTCGAGGTCGGAAGGTTCCTCAAGGAGGACCCGGGCTCGAGGATGCTCCTGCTGGCGGACCTCTGCGGGGTGGACATGATCGGCCTGCGCGGCGCGCCGCGGTTCGACGTCGTGTACCAGCTGACCGGGCCCGACACGCGGGAGCGGATCACGCTCAAGGTGGCCGTGGAAGAGGGGGACGAGGTGCCGACGGTGACCTCCGTGTGGCGAGGCGCCAACTGGCACGAGCGCGAGGCCTTCGACATGTTCGGGATCCGATTCGCCGGCCACCCCGATCCGAGGAGGATCCTGATGCCCGAGGACTTCGACGCGCACCCGCTGAGGAAGGACTTCCCTCTCGAGGGGCGGGAAAAGGACCACGGTACCTGGCGCCGACCGGAGGACGAGACCCGGAACCGCTACCGGGACTGAAGCGATCGCCGGCGCTCCCTCGGGCCGAAGGCCGGAAGGGCGCTCTGGAGGCCTCGAGGCGATGTTCGGCACGACCGAGATGGATATCAACATGGGGCCGCAGCACCCCTCGACGCACGGGGTGCTGAGGCTCCAGCTCAAGCTCGACGGCGAGCGGGTCGTGGACACCCGCCCGGTCATCGGCTACCTCCACCGGGGCTGCGAGAAGCTCGGGGAGGACCGGACCTACCCGCAGGCGATCGTCTACACGGACCGCATGGACTACTGCGCGGCGTTCGCCGAGAACCTGGTCTACGTGGAGGCGGTCGAGCGGCTCCTCGGGGTCGAGGTCCCCCCCCGCGCGCGGTACATGCGGGTCGTCCTCGCCGAGCTGCAGCGGATCGCGAGCCACCTGATCTGGCTCGGCACCCACGCCATGGACATCGGCGCGCTCACGGTGTTCGTGTACGGGATGCGGGAGCGGGAGCAGATCCTCGACCTCTTCGAGTCGTACTGCGGCGCGCGGCTGACGTACAACGCCCTCCGGATCGGAGGGATGCCGGAGGACTTCCCCGAGGGGTGGACCGACGAGGCCCGCCGGTTCTGCGACGCCCTCCCGCCCCGGCTGGTCGAGTACCACGAGCTCCTGACCGCGAACCGGATCTGGCTGGCGCGGACGAGAGGGGTCGGCACGATCGACGGCAAGACGGCGCTCGACTGGGGCATGACGGGGCCGTGTCTGCGCGGGTCGGGGGTCCCGTACGACGTCCGGAAGGCGATCCCCTACGAGGCGTACGCCGATCTCGACTTCGACGTCCCGATCGGCGAGGCGGGGGACACCTACGACCGCTACCTCTGCCGGATGGAGGAGATCCGGCAGAGCCGCCGGATCGTGCTGCAGGCGCTCGACAAGCTTCCCGGCGGGGAGGTCCGCGGGAAGGTGCCGCGACGGATCAAGCCGCCGAAGGGCGAGGTGTACCACGTCAACGAGGGGCCGCGCGGCGAGCTCGGGGTCTACCTCGTCAGCGACGGCTCGGAGAACGCGTACCGCTGCCGCTTCCGGTCGCCGAACTTCGTCAACCTGCAGGCCCTTCCCGACATGGTCCGCGGTCACCTGGTCGCCGACGTCGTGGCGGTGATCGGGACCCTGGACGTCGTCCTCGGATGCGTGGACCGCTGACATGAGCGACATGCTGCTCCGATTCGTGGTCGTGCCGGTGGCCCAGATCGCCGTCGTGATCGCGACGCTCCTTCTGATCGTCGTGTACCTGGTCCTCCTCGAGCGCAAGATCAACGCGTTCATGCAGGTGCGACTCGGTCCCCGGCGGGTCGGCTGGCACGGCCTCCTCCAGACCGTCGCCGACGTCATCAAGCTCTTCACCAAGGAGGACATCACGCCGAGGCACGTGGACCGCCTCGTGTTCCTCCTGGCGCCCGTCGTCATCATCCTTCCCGCGCTCGCCGCGTTCGCGGTCATCCCGTTCTCGGGGGCGGGCTTCCGCGTCGGGAGCGTCGCCGTCTCGCCCTGGATCTCCGACGTCAACGTGGGGCTCCTGTACCTCCTGGCGATCACGAGCCTCGGCGTCTTCGGCGTCGTGATGGCGGGGTGGTCCTCGAACTCGAAGTACTCGATGCTCGGGGGGCTCAGGTCCGCGGCGCAGATGGTGTCGTACGAGGTGCCGCTCGGCCTTTCGGTCGTCTCGATCCTCATGCTGGCGGGGACCGCCTCGCTCGTCGGGATCGTGGAGGCCCAGGAGACGGCGGGCCGCTGGTTCCTCTTCTGGACGCCGTATCCGCAGATCGTCGGGCTCTTCCTCTACTTCGTGTCCGGGGTCGCGGAGACGAATCGCCTCCCGTTCGACCTTCCCGAGGCGGAGAACGAGCTGGTCGCGGGGTTCCACACCGAGTACTCGGGGATGAAGTTCGCGCTCTTCTTCCTCGCCGAGTACATCAACATGATCCTCGTCGGGTGCCTCGTCGCCGTGCTCTTCTTCGGCGGCTGGCTTCCCGTGACGCTCGGCATCCCCGGCCTCCGGGAGCCGCTCTCCAACTTCCTCCCGTTCTGGGGGAGCGTCGGCGCGATGCTGACCGGCTTCTTCTGGTTCGGCCTGAAGGTGTTCCTCGTCCTGTTCCTCTACCTCTGGATGCGGGCCACGTACCCGCGCTACCGGTACGACCAGCTCATGCGGCTCGGCTGGAAGGTGTTCATCCCGCTGGGCCTCGGCCACGTGATGCTGACCGCGCTCGCGATGCTGCTCCGCCGGGCTTGAGCGCCGGCGCTTCGGGGCCCCGCGGCCCCGTTCGAGGTGGGACCCGATGTCGAAGATCGTGAGGCCCGGGGACAGCGTCCTCAGGAGGTTCCTCCTCCTCGAGCTGTTCGCGGGTCTCTGGGTGACGCTCAAGCACCAGTTCCGGCCTCACGTCACCCAGGAATACCCGCGGGAGCGCCCGGAGCTGCGGCCCCGGTTCCGCGGCGTCCCCCGGCTCCGGGACCACCCCGACGCCGAGGGCCCGCTGTGCGTCGCGTGCAACCAGTGCGCCCTGGCCTGTCCCGACCGTTGCATCACGGTGGTCGCCGAGGACCGCAAGGGCGGGAAGGGGAAGCAGCCGAAGAGCTTCCACATCGACTACGAGAGGTGCTGTCACTGCGGTCTCTGCGTGGACCCGTGCCCGACGAAGCCGATCACGGCGATCTACATGTCGCACGACTACGAGATGGCGAAGTACGCCCGCCCCGAGTTCATGACCGACCTGCGCGGGCTCTACGAAGGGCACGAGACGAAGGACTACAGGAAGTGAAGGGGGCTCGACCCCGAGCCCGGGAGCCGGAATGGACGCGCAGTTCCTGATGTTCCTCGCGCTGGCGGCGGTGGCGCTCGCCGCCTCGGCGATGGTGGTGACCCGCCGAAACCTCGTGCACAGCGCGCTCTACCTCATCGTCACGCTGTTCGCGGTCGCCGCGATCTTCGTGCTGCTCCACGCGGAGTTCCTCGGGGTCGTCCAGGTCCTGGTCTACGCCGGCGGGATCATGGTCCTGTTCCTCTTCGTGATCCTCCTGGTGGAGCGACCGGGCGTCCGGCCCGCGGGCCGGCCGATGCGGCCGCACGTCGCGGCGTCGGGCGTCCTGACGCTCCTCGTCGCGGCGATTCTCGGCGCCCACTTCCTGAGGGGCGGGATGAGCCGACCCGAGGACACGGCGGCGCTGGGCGCCTCGGCGGGCAACCTGGAGACGGTCGCCCTGGCGCTCTTCCGGGACTACCTGCTCCCGTTCGAGGTCGTCTCGGTCCTGCTGCTGGTCGCGCTCGTCGGCGCCATCGTCCTGGCCCGGCCCAGGGCATGAGGAGGAGGCCGCGGTGATGCTCCAGCCCCTCCACGTCATGATCCTGTCGCTCGCGATGTTCAGCGTCGGCGTGCTCGGAGTCCTCCTGCGCCGGAACGCGATCCTGATCCTGATGAGCATCGAGCTGATGCTGAACGCCGCCAACCTCAACTTCATCGCGTTCGCGTGGGCGCACCCGGACGTCGCGGGCCAGGTCTTCGCGCTGTTCGTGATCGCGACGGCGGCGGGGGAGACCGCCGTCGGCCTCGCGATCCTCATCGCCGTCTACCGGAACCGAAGCAGCATCCGGGTCGACG
The DNA here is from genome assembly GCA_964590285.1 of uncultured Acidobacteriota bacterium. Classification (GTDB taxonomy): domain Bacteria; phylum Acidobacteriota; class Polarisedimenticolia; order Polarisedimenticolales; family JAIQFR01; genus CALMJU01. Next base: position 7,980 of record CAZPWK010000103.1, read on the forward strand.
AGATCGATCTCCTCAAGGGGTAGGACGGACATGCTGAAGCTGATCGGCCTGATTCCGGTGCTGCCTCTCGTCGGCGTGGCGGTGAACGGCCTCCTGGGGCACCGGATGTCGAGGCGCGCGGTGGGGACGGTGGCGTGCGCCGTGGTGGCGGCCTCCTTCCTCCTCGCGGTGGGGGCGGCGGTCGAGCTGGCCGGGCTCCCGGAGCACGAGCGCCACTTCCGGTCGGAGGTCGGCACCTGGCTCCCGCTCGGGCCGGTCGGGCCCGAGGGGGAGACGCTCCGGGTCGCCTGGGGGTTCGCCCTGGACCCGCTCTCCGCGGTCCTGATGCTGGTCGTGACCGGCGTCGGCCTCCTCATCCACGTGTACGCGACGGGGTACATGGCGCACGAGGAGGGCTTCGCGCGGTTCTTCGCCTACATGAACCTCTTCATGGCGATGATGCTCACGCTCACCCTCGGCTCGAACCTGCTCGTGATGTTCGTCGGCTGGGAGGGCGTGGGGCTCTGCTCGTACCTCCTGATCGGGTTCTTCTACGACCGCCCCTTCGACCCCCGGACCGGGGTCTCGTGCGCCGACGCGGGCCGGAAGGCCTTCCTCACGAACCGGATCGGCGACTTCGCCTTCCTGATCGGGATGCTCTACCTCGCGACCGCGTTCGGCACGCTCGACTTCCGGGAGGTGTCGGAGGGGATCGCGGGCGGCGGGATGGGCCACGCCGTCCTCGCGGGGGTCGGGGTGCTCCTCTTCGTCGGCGCCTGCGGCAAGTCCGCTCAGGTTCCGCTCTACGTCTGGCTGCCGGACGCGATGGCGGGCCCGACGCCCGTTTCGGCCCTGATCCACGCCGCGACGATGGTGACCGCCGGGGTCTACATGGTGTGCCGGATGAACGCGCTGTACGCGCACGCTCCCGAGGCGATGGCGGTCGTCGCGGGGGTCGGGGCGCTGACCGCGATCTTCGCGGCCTCGATGGGGCTGGCCGCGACGGACATCAAGAAGGTCCTGGCGTACTCGACGGTCAGCCAGCTCGGCTACATGTTCGCCGGGGCCGGCGTGGGCGCGTTCGCGGGGTCCATGTTCCATCTGACGACCCACGCGTTCTTCAAGGCGCTCCTGTTCCTCGGCGCGGGGAGCGTCATCCACGGGATGTCGGGCGAGCAGGACATCCGCCGGATGGGAGGGCTCCGGTCGAAGATGCCGACGACCTACCGGACCTTCCTGGTGGCGACGCTCGCCATCGCGGGGATCCCGGGGTTCGCGGGGTTCTTCTCGAAGGACGAGATCCT
>CAZPWK010000104.1:0-9126 GCA_964590285.1 uncultured Acidobacteriota bacterium
GTGGGTCTCGTCCACGTCGATCGGCAGGTTGTCGGTCGTGTACGCCCCGTTCAGGACGATCTCGACCGGGTCCCCCGGGATCGTCGCGTTCTGCGACTGGTTCGGCCCCGCGTTGGCCACGGGGGCCGGGTTGTAGCAGTCCACCCGGTAGGCGAGGACCCGGACGCCCGTCGCCCCGTCGTCGTCCTCGACCTCGAGCGTCACGGAGAGGTTCTGCGGGGCGTCGCGGTAGATCCGGGTGAGCGGCAGCGGAGAGGCGTGGATCACCACCTCGCTCGCGCAGGGATCGAGGCAGGTGTCGGGAGGATCCGTCGCGCAGCACTCGCTGTCGGAGGAGACGGTCCACGTGTAGCGGACGATCGAGCCGTCGGAGTCCGTCGAGGCGCTCCCGTCGAAGATCGCCTGGCTCCCGGCCTCCACGACGTCCTTCGGCGTCGCGACGATCGACGCCTCGGGCGGCTGGTTCGTCGCCACCACGCTCTTGGCCACCGCGACGATCCCGTACAGCGCGCCGGACGTCGCCGTCACCGTCGCCTCGTCGGGCTCCGCCGTCGTCATCGTCAGGAGCGTGGTCGCGATCCCCTCGGAGTTCGTCAGAACCGGAAGCGTCGTCCCCAGGGTTCCGGCGGTCGTCCCGAAGCGGACCGCGATGTCGGCGAGCGGCGAGCCGAGGTCGTCGAAGACGACCGCCGCGATCTGCGCCGAGTCGCTCGTCTCCCCGGCGTTCGGGTCGATCACGATCGTTCCGGGGTTCGCGCTCACGTGGATCGTGCCGTCCGACGGCGCGATCCCCCCCACGGCCTTCAGCACCGTGATCGTCTCGCTGATCGAGCCGGACCGCGCCGTCACCTCGATCGCGCTCGGCGCGTCGATTCCGACCGTGAGCACGTCCTGCACCTTGCTGCTCGAATCGGTGACGAGCGCGGCGCCCCCGGACGCGAGCGTTCCCGCGCTCGCCGAGAAGAAGACGGCGACCCCGGTCTGTGGGAAGCCGTCCTCTCCCAGCAGCAACGCGGTCAGGGTCACCTCGACCGGAGTCGGGTCCTCGCTGTCGAACACGGCCTGCGGCGGGCTCGCCGACAGGACGATGCTGGTGCCCGCGGGGGCCAGCACGTCGTTGTCCTCGCAGGAGCCCGAGACGAGCGCGATCGCCGCCACGATCGTCGCGGCGCCGATACGACGGATGCTGCTGTTCATGACGTCTCTCCTCGAACCGGGGCGCCCGGCGCTCGGCCGGGCCGCCTCACCATTCCGAATAGCTCGTTCCGTCCAGTCCCTCGCCCGGGGCGCCGCTCCGCACGTCGGCGATCCCGGGCTCCGTCGAGATGTCGCGGTCGTCCATCGACGCGTTCTCGGCGATCCACGTGCCGTCGCTCTGGGTGATCGGGTCGGTCGGAATCGCCTTCAGGTAGCTGTCGTCGACGAGCGCGCGGAGGTCCGCGGGGTATTTCCCCTTGTCGGCGAAGTACTGGTTGATGGCGGTCCTCATGATGTACAGGTCCTCCCGGAGCACCGCCTCCTTCGCCTTCTGGATCGACCGCATGTACTGCCCCGCGGCCACCGTGACGACGATTCCGATGATGGCGACGACGACGAGCAGCTCGATGAGCGTGAACCCCCTCGTGGCGACCGCCGCGCGCCGCGCCCTTCCTCCGTCGAAAGCCACCGGCCGTCCCTCCTCACCAGTCCTTGTACCGCGTCCCGTCGAGGGCGACCGCCTCGCTCTTCGAGCGGACGTCGAAGATGTTGATGCCGTCCGTGAAGTTCGAGTCGGGCCGGTCCCGGCTGGAGCGGGTCGCCCAGTCGCTCTCGCCGGCGATCGGGTCCCTCGGGAGCCGCCTCAGGTACTTCAGCTTCGTGCCCTTCGCGTCGCCGATGTCGTAGCCCTCGTAGAGCCACTCCAGCTTCTCCGGATAGCCGTCCTCGTTCGTCGCGTTCATCTTCGTCGAGCGCATGCCCGGGAACCGCTGGACGTCGGCCTGGAACCGGTCGATCGCCTCCCGGATCTCCCGGAGGGCGCGCCGGAGCTCGAGCTCCCTGTGCCGCTTCACCGCGGTCGACGCCACGGGCAGGGCGACGCCCGCGAGGACGAGGACGATCGCCGTGACGCAGACGAGCTCGACGAGCGTCACGCCCCGCGCCGCCCACCCTCCTTCCCGCCTGCCGAGCCGCCGCATTCCCGGTCCCTCAGGGCTCGACTTGCACGGCCGCCGTGACGAAGGTCGACGGGAGGTTGCGGGCCTGCGAGTCCTTGACCGTGGCGGCCGTGAACGCGAACCCGCATGGTCCGGGGGTCACCGCCTGGAACTGGAACGTCGCGAGCGAGCCGGCGCCCGAAACCCCTTCGCCGCCTCCCATTCTCGACAGGCCCACGACGAGCTCGCCTCCCCCTGCGGCGTCGTTCGCGAGGAACACCGTTCCGACGCCGTCGCTCTTGAGGAACGGACCTTCGGCCCCCGGCGGGACCCACTCGAGCGCCTGCCGGTCGTACAGCAGGTGGAACGGCACCGAGCCCACCCCCTGAGCGTTCTCGATCCGCACGTCCACGAAAATCCGCTCGCCGACGCGATAGGAGGGCGCCGAGGGAACGAGCTTGACGATCGCGGGCGTGACCGGCTCGCGAGGCTCCTCGTCGCCCGCGGGCGGCGGCGGAGCGGACCCCGAGTCCGGCGGCTCGACCGGGGTCTCCGCCGGCGGCTCCTCCTCGGGAGCCGCCTCGACCGCGTCGGGCTCCGGCGGGCTCGACACGCGCTTCGAGATCCCCCCTCCTCCGGTCTCCCGGGCGCCGCTCTCGAGGACTCCGCCCGCGACCGCCCCCCCGGCCGCCGCACCTCCCGCCGCTCCCGGCGCGCCGTCGGCGCCCGACGGCGCGGCCGCCCCAGCCTCCGGCTCCTCCCCGTTGCCGAACGGCGACTCGTTGAAGGGGTTCCTCGCCGGCAGCCTGAGCCGCATGTTGTCCTCGGTGCCCACCCACAGGCCGGTGAGATCCTCCTCGCCGATGTCCGGGATCCGGATGATGTAGGGGGTCAGCGCCAGGACGATGTCCGTCTCCTTCTTGCTGATCTCGTTGTTGCCGAACACCCGGCCGATTCCCGGGATGTCGGAGAGCCCCACGATCCCGCCTCGCGAGTCGCTGTCCTCCCGCTTGATCAGGCCCGCGAGGAGGTTGGTCTCCCCGTCCTTGAGCCGGATCACCGACTTGATCTGCCGAGTCCCGATGATCGGCTGCGACATCCCGCCGGTCGAGAGGACGCTTCCCGTGATGCTCGAGACCTCGACCTCCATCTTGAGGGTCACTTCCTTGTTGTGGTGGACGCGCGGCTCGATCTGGACCGTGATCCCGACGTTCTGGTAGGTGTACGACGTGATCGGGACGATGTTGCTGCCCACCGTCGTCGACGTGTTGAACGAGGTGGTGGGAATCGGGACGCGCTCGCCGATCAGGATCTCGGCCTTCTCCCCCTCCGTCACCCGGAGCTGGGGCTTCGCGATCGTGCGGCTGTCCGAGTCGCTCTTGAGGAAGTTCATCACGACGCTCGGGATCGGGCCGAGGAGCCAGTTCCCCTGCTGCCGGAGCGCGCTCGTGTTGTTCAGCGGGACGAACTGCTCGCCGTCCTTGTACGTCAGGCTCAGCGTCTTCGAGCTGAGATCGATCCCGACGTTGCGCGCGACGTTCCGGTTGATCTCCATGAGCTCCACGTCGACGATGATCTCGCCCTTCGCCTTGTCGTTCGCGTCGATGATCTTCTCCGCGATCGCGACCTTGTCGGGCGTGTCCTTGATCGTCACGGAGTTGAGCGGCGTGTTCTCGGCGATCTGGCGCGTGTTGAGGAGCGTCCTCAGGAGCGTTTGCACCTGCTTCACGTCCCCGTTCGACAGGTAGAACGTGCGGATGACCTGGTCTTCGAGCTCCTGCCGCTTCTGGCGGTTGTCCGGCGCCACGAGCAGCGTCGACTCGTCGATCACCTTGTAGAAGTTCTTCGTCTGCAGCATCAGGATGTCGAGGGCCTTGTCGAGCGTGACGTTCCCGATGTCGACGGTCATCGGCTTCGCGAGATCCGTCTTGTCGTCGAAGATGAAGTTGATCCCCGAGGCCTTGCCGATCGCCTCGAAGATCTTCCCGATCGGCTGGTCCCGGAACTGCAACAGGATCGGGATGTTGGACTTCGGAGACAGCTTCGGGGGCTCCAGCGACTCCCGTCTCGCCTTCGCCTTGAGGCGCTCGATCTCCGACGGCGCCTGCTGGCGCCTCTGCACCTGGACGAGCGCGCGCTGGAGCTCGTTCGAGGCGTGCTGGTTCCCCGGGTTGAGGAGCATGGTCTGCTGGTACTCGGCCGCTGCCAGCTCCCACTGCCCGGCGGCGGCGAACCGCTTCCCCTTCTCGAAGTGCACGGCCGAGGCCTTGATCTTGGCGCGCTCGAGCGCCACGCCGTAGCGCGTGTTGCCGGGGTCGAGCGCGAGCGCCTTGCTGTAGCTCACGACGGCCTGGTCCCAGTCCTCCCGGCCCGACGCCGACTCGCCCTTGCGATAGGCGCCCTGCGCCGCGCAGCCGAGCACGACCGCGCAGGCGAGGATCAGAGCCGCCGCCCTCGTCACCGTCCGCGTCCTTTTCATGAAAGGTCTCCCGGGCTCCCGCCTCACTTGCGCGCCATCGTCAGCTCGCGGGTCTGTCCCTTGAACTCCGGCCGCACGAACCCCATCACGACGCTCTCCCACTTCACGTCCACCACCCGAAACTGCCCCTTCACGACCTCGCCCTTCCGGGCCAGGATCATCTCCTTCCCGTCCTCGAACACGACGATCCGGTCGTCCTTCGGGCCGATGTAGCCGAGGTAGCGCAGGGTGATCGAGGGCGGCTGGGGCGGCGGAGGCGGCGCCGGGTGGAGCGCCGCGACCTTGGCGGCCTCCTCCTGCTCCTTCCGGCGGCGCTCCGCCTCCTCGGCGGCCCGTCGCTGCGCCTCCTCGATCTCCTTCCGCCGCCGCTCCGCCTCCTCGCGGAGCCGCCTCACCTCCGCGGCCGACGGGGGACGTTGCGCGTACTGGAAGAGGTCCCGCCCGGCCCCGTCGTAGCTCTCCGCCTGCCTCGCGAGCAGGTCCATCCGGACCCGCGGCGGAGCGGGGGGAGATCCCTCCGTCTTCCGGTCCGCCCCGGCGCCGGCGCCCCGCCGGGCGGGGCCGGGGGCCTTCGCCTCGTACCAGACGTACCCCAAGGCCACGACCGCGAGGAAGCCGAGGAGGACTCCCTCCCGCACGGACAGCCTGCGGGCCATCACGCCCTCCTCGCGCCTCGGCGCCGCGCGCCGGGCGTCTCGAGGAGCCACTCGTCCGCGAAATAGGTGGCGAGCGTGATGTTCAGCTCGATCAGCGATCCTCCGTCCTGGGCCGTGGCCAGGCCGACCTGCTCGATGACGAGGAACTTGTCCGAGTCCTCCACCGACCGGATGAACTTCCTCAGGTTCGCGTACCCGCCCTCGAGGGGCACGACCATCGCGAAGCGCTCGATCGCCCCGTCCTCGAGGCTCTCGTTCTCGTACTGCACCCGCTGCAGGTTGATCCCGAACTGCCTCGCGATCCGCGCCAGCTCGAGCTGCACCTCGATCATGCGCCGCTCGCGCGTCGACAGGACCTTCGTCCGGAGCGTCTCCAGGTCCTCCGTGGCCCTCGCGAGACCCTCCGCGAACCCCTCGCGCGCCGCCACCTCGCTCTCGCGCACCTCGACGCGGGCCAGCCCCGGCCCGCTCTCCTCGGCGAGCTGCCTCAAGCCCTGCGCGCGCGGCCGAACCAGCGCCGCGTAGAAGAGCGCGTTCGCCGCGAGCAGGACGACGTAGGCCGCCAGGAGGCGGTGGCCCGCCTGCCGGATGTCGAACCGGAGCCTCCGCGGGAGGTTCATCGGGGCCTCCGCGGCTGCACGATCGGCGCCGCGCGCCCCCGCTGCGGTGCCGGGGCCCCCGAGATCGGCGGGGGGGCGGGGGTCTGCTGGGCCCGCTCGAGCGCCTCCAGCTCGCGAGAGGTCGCGGGCTCCTCCGCCGCCGCCTCCAGGACGTGCGGCAGATCCACCGCGTCCCTCTCGCCGATCCTCCCGTCGGGGAAGTAGAGGAACCGGAGGTCGAACTGCACCTCGCCGCTGTCGATCACGTCGGTCTTCTCCGGCTCGATCTGCGAGAAGTGCCGGTCGGTGATCAGGGCTCGCTCCAGCTCCAGGAACGCCTCGAGGCTCCGGGCGGTCCCCTCGACCCCCACGGGAACGCTTTCCGCGATCCCCTCGGCGCTCCCGCCGCGTTGCGCCTGGAAGATCGGCCGGATCGCCGTCATCCGGACCTCGTGGGGAACGACGGTCTCCAGGAGGTTGAAGAGGCGGGTCCACGACAGCGCCTTCCGGAGGATGAACGCGTTCGCCGTCGCCGCGCTCGCCTCGAGGTCCCGCGTGTCGTAGCGCTCGATCTCGGACGTGGCGCGCCGCTCGCGCTCGTCGAGATCCACGAGCCGCCGTTCCACGCTCCGCAGGCTGGCCTTGGTCTCGCGGTACGCGCGCCCCTCCAGGACGAAGCTCCTGACGTTCCAGACGGCGAAGACCGCGAGGAGGAGAACCGCCGCGCCGTGCCCGAGCCAGAGCATCGTGTTGTTGCGGAACGGCCGCGACGCGAGGTTCAGGTCGAGGGCCTGCATCAGCGTGCCCTGCCCGCCGCCGCGCCCGCCGCCGGCGCGATCCTCTGCCCGACCTCCGGGTCGATCCCGGCCCCGGGGCCCGCCCCGAGACAGCGCGAGACGTCCACCGGGGAAACCGCGCCGAATCCCAGCCGGACGAGGAGGTCCTCGAGGGCCGGGAACGGGACCGTCGCCGTGCGCACGAGCGTCGCGGAGATCCCGTCGCCGGCGAGCTTCTCCTGGTAGTAGGAGAGAGACGTCATGAGCTCGCGGGACAGCGCGTCGTCCGCCACGCCGGGCTCGCTCTCCCCCGAACCGAGCGACTTGCACCGGTAAAAGAGCGGCCTCGAGCCCCGGACGACCATCAGCGCGAAGTACCCCGCGGCGCAGTTCAGGAGGGCGACGTCCCGGCCGCCCGCCTGCGCGCGGGCGAGTTCCGCGCGGCACAGGTTGTACACGGCGAGCGTGCTCAGGTCCACCAGCCCGGGCCGCGCCCCGGCCGCCTCGGCCGCCCGCTCGTACGGCTCGACGACCGACCGGAGCATCAGGGCGACGACGAGGTCCACGCCGCGCCCTTCCCCGGGAAGGACCTGGTAGGAGAGCGCGGCCTCCTCGAGCCGGAACGGGACGGCCCTCCGGAGCTTGAACCGGATCATCTCCTCGAGATGCTTCCGGTTCGGAGGCCGCTCGGGGAAGCTCATCAGCGAGACTCGCGCCAGGTTGTCGGGAAGCACCAGGGAGATCCTCCCCGGGCGGGTTCCGGTCGCCTCCAGGAGATCCCGCAGCGCCCGCGCCGTCTCCTCCGGGGGGGGCGGGCTCCCCGCGGCCGCGGAGCCGTTCTCCGCCGGCGCGGGCAGGCGCCTCACGGCATGGGCCTCGAGCACCGGGGCGGCGCGCCGCCTCTTCCGGAGCCGCGCGAGGACCATCTCGCCTCGGCCGAACTCGACCGCGACCGGCGGGTACGCCGGGCACAGCCCCAGGAAGCGCTCGACGTCGATCCGCCGCAGGGGCTCGAGAACGGAGGCGAGGGAACTCATGGGATCGGCTTCTCCCGGCTCACTCCACGAACGTGACCTTGTTGATCTCCTGCAGCGACGTCTTTCCCGCGAAGACCTTCGCGAGGGCCGCCTCCCGCAGGAACGTCATCCCCTCCTCCTTCGCCGCCCGCTTGATGTCCGACCCCGGCTTGCGCTGCAGGATCATCTCCCGGATCCGGTCCGACATGTCCAGGAGCTCCGCGATCGCCGTCCGGCCGCGAAAGCCGGTGCCGTTGCAGTCGATGCATCCCTTCCCCTCGTGGAACGTGAAGTCCGAGTAGCGCGCGGGGTCCAGCCCCGAGGCCTGGAGCAGCGCCCGGTCGGCCTTGACCTGCCGCTTGCACGAAGCGCAGATCAGGCGGACGAGCCGCTGGGCGAGGATGCAGTTCAGCGCCGAGACGAAGTTGTACGGCTCGACGTTCATGTTGAGGAACCGCCCGACGACGTCCACGACGTTGTTCGCGTGGACCGTCGTGAACACGAGGTGCCCAGTCAGCGCCGACTGGATCGCGATCTGAGCCGTCTCCTCGTCGCGAATCTCGCCGACCATGATCTTGTCCGGATCGTGGCGGAGGATGGAGCGCAGGCCGCGGGCGAAGGTGAGCCCCTTCTTCTCGTTGACGGGGATCTGCGTGATCCCGGGGAGCTGGTACTCCACCGGGTCCTCGATCGTGACGATCTTGTCCTCCTCGGTCCGGATCTCCGAGACCGCGGCGTAGAGGGTCGTCGTCTTCCCGGAGCCGGTGGGGCCGGTGACGAGCACCATCCCGTACGGCTCCTTGATGAAGCGCCGGAGCCGGACCAGGTCCCGCTCCTCGAAGCCGCACACGTCGAGGTCGAGCTGGGCGAACGCCTCGCTCGTGTACTCCTTGTCGAGGATCCGGATGACGCAGTCCTCGCCGTGCACGCTGGGCATGATCGAGACCCGGAAGTCCACGTTCCGGCCCTTGACCCGGAGCTTGAACCGGCCGTCCTGCGGCACGCGCTTCTCGGAGATGTCGAGCTCCGACATGACCTTGATGCGCGAGATGATCGTCGAGTGGAACTTCCTGTCGATCGGCTCCATCGCCTGGTAGAGGACGCCGTCGATCCGGTACTTGATCACGACCTCGCGCTCGCGGGTCTCGATGTGGATGTCCGAGGCCCGCCGCTGCAGGGCGTTGAAGATCGTCGAGTCCACGAGCTTGATGATCGGGGAAGAGTCCGAGGTCAGCTTGTCGATGGAGAGGGTCTCCTCCCCCGTCTCCTCGTCCTCGGTGACGAGCTGGATCCGGAACTCCTCCGTGGCCTCCTCGAGCACCCGCTGCGACGACTCGCTCTTCTTGAGGATCTCCTGGATCGCCGTCGGCGTCCCGACGCAGACCTCGATCGCGGTCCCGAGGAGGAGCTCGAGCTCGTCGATCATCAGCACGTCCGTCGGGTCCGCCACGACGACCGTGAGCCC
>CAZPWK010000105.1:0-9078 GCA_964590285.1 uncultured Acidobacteriota bacterium
GGTAGGCGAGGAGCATGATCCCGTAGTCGGTCTGTCGGGTGATCCGGATCATGGGGGCTCCCTCGAATTGAAAGAGTACCATGATGGTCCGGATTCCGCAACGGCCGAGAACTCGGCGAGTTCCTTGTCGCTCGCCGCGTCCGCGGCGCTAGACTGGAGAGGCCCGGCCGGGATCCACGGGCCGGAAACCGCCGGTGGCGAAGGAGGGGCGAGATGCGGACGAGGTTCGGGTTCGTCGGGTCGGCGCTCGGGTGCGGGGTCGCCGGCCTCGTCCTTCTGGCGACGCTCGCCGCCGCCGGCGGCTTCGATGCCGCGGTCGAGCCCCGGGCGTCGGGCTTCGCCGCGCCGACGGCCACCGGGTGGATCCGGGTCGACTACCGGGCCCTCGTCGACCTCCGCCGCGTCAGCCACTCCGGTCAGACGATCGGGGCGCTGCTCGAGCGGCTCGGCGGCAGGCCCTTCCCGGCTCCCGGCGAGCGGCCCGACGACGCGGCGATCCACCGGCTGCTCGACCCGCTTCTCGAGCCGTACGCCTTCGTGCTGCCCGACGCGCTCGACGCGCTGGAGGCGGCGCCCACCCCCCCGATGGTGGAGATCGGGAACCTCTGGCTTCCGGGCGAAGCGCAGCCGGCCTGGGCCGAGCTCCTCCGCGCGCGCCGGTACGTCGTCGAGAGCGACGGTTCCGGGAAGATGCGCGCCTTCCTCCCGTGGGAGGGCGACCGCCCCGGGGAGGGGGAGTCCTCGGCGCGGGAGGCCGCGCGAGAGGCCTGGGAGGCGGCGTGGCCGGTGCTCCGCCACGTGATCGCCTCGGAGAGGCTTCGGCTGGCCAGGAGCGCCGGCGGCCCGGCGGATCGCCAGGTCGTCGAGGTCGAGGCCCGCGCGTACGTCCACCGCCCGGAGTCCACGCGCTTCCGGCTCGGGTTCGACGCCCATCGCGTCCGAGTCGAGGACACCTCCCTGAGGGCGGGCGCGAGACCCCTCGACCTCTCGGCGTGGCAGGCTTTCCTCGACCGGGGCCTCTCCCTCGAGGGGGGCCGCCTCGAGCCCGGAGGCGCGATCCGGCTGCTCGGGAGCCCAGCGCGAAGACCGCCGTCCCTTCTCGAGCGGCCGCTGACCCTGTCCGACTTCGCGGTCGCCTACCGCGCCGTGTTCCATGGGGGCGCCGCCGAGCCGTACATGAGCCTCGACCGCGGAGACGCGCCCGACGTGTCGAACGTCAACTTCGGCGGGCGGCTCCGGGACACGGCGCTCGGCCTCGTCAGCCTCAGGAGCGACATCCGATTCAAGACGTTCAGCCTCGGCCTCGACGTGGCGGAGGCGCGGGACGTCCGCGCGCGCCTCCTCGAGGCCGTCCCCGGCTTTCGCACGCACCTCGAGCGGTTCGCGGCGGATCCCAGGACGCAGGGGTTGATGAGCCAGCAGACTCGACTCTGGTTCTACCCGGACGCCGTGGACGTCGCGCTGTCGGCCCAGGGAGACGTCCTGGTCCTCCGGCGCGCGAGGATGGCGGCGGCGTCCGAGCGGCTCGGAGAGGCGGCCGGGGCCGCGAGCGGCGAGGATCCGCCGTGGACCCGGGAGACGGTGGGCTGGATCAACGCGAACTACGACGCGCTCGCCCGGAATCTCCCGGAGCTCTCCGACCTGGACGAGACGGCGCGCCTGCTGACCCTGTTCGCGTGGCTTCGGCGCGCGGGGGGTGCGGGCCACCCGCTCCCCGATCTCGACCGGCTCCTCGACGCCCCGCTTCCCGCCGTGCCGACCCCGCGGCGGTTCCCGCAGCTCCTGGCTCACAACGTCCTCCCGCCGGCCGGCGCGGGCGGCGTCGTCGACGTGCTCGACCGCACGGACGTCGGAGCGGCGCTCGAGCGGCTGCGGCCCGCGGCCGGGGCGGACCTCTCGCCGCGACGGCGCCTGGCGCGCGCGCTCGCGATGCTCGACCCGCGCCAGCCCGATCACGAGGCGCTCGCGCGGGAGATCGCGTCGGCGGATCCCGCCGCGCTCGACGACGAGACGCTGGACTTCCTCGCCTACAGGGCGGAGCGGCTCTTCATGCATCACCTCGTGCTCCGCACGGTCGGCGCGGCCGACCGCGCGCGGATCGAGGCGCGGGGGGTCGCGGAAGGGAAGCCCCGCGTCTTCAGCGTGGGGATCGGCGGGATCGATCTCGGCATGGACCAGGCGATCGACCGCGCGCTGGCGGGCGACTCGCGGCTCGCTCCCGGCGCTGGCGCCGCGGCCGAGGAACCGTCCCGGCCGGCGTCCCCGGGCGCGGAGGAGACCGACGCCACGGCGATCCCGGAAGCCCCGCCCTCGTTCGAGATGCCGGACCACGGAATCGGCGGCCAGCGGCGAGTTCCCGCCCGCGAGTTCGCCGGGGGATGGATCCGGAGAGGGACCTGGAAGGCGCCCCCCGAGGCGGGGGCCTGGGTGCTCGTCGTCCACGATCCCCATGGTCCCGAGGTCCGGAGCCGGCGCTCGATCCTGGACTCCGACGGCCGCGCCCGGGCGTTCGAGCGGGTCGAGGATCTCCGGTTCCTGCGCTACGCGATGGAGCGGCGGCCCGACGGGCTCGAGGCCGCGCCTCTGCCGGAGGTGCCTGGGGAGGCGCCGCCCTCCGCGGCCCACGACCGCCCCCCCGCCCCCGCCGACGCCCCCGCCGATCGCCTGCCGGCCGGCGTCTCCATGATCGAGGTGCTCGGCCCGCGGGGTTCCGCACCCGCCGGGATTCCGGGGGCGGAGCCGCCCGCGATCGGGCTCAAGCTCAGGACGCCGGGAAAAGCGGCTCTCGAGGCCGCGTTCCCGCGCACGGTCCTGCAGCGACTCCTGCTCGGGCCCGACCACGATCTCTCCGCCGGGAAGCCGCTCCCGGGGCTCACCCCTCCCGGGCAGGTGCTCGGCGAAGCGCGGTCGCTGATGGTGGCGATGCCGCCCGAGGCGACGGCGCCGCCGTGGGCCGGCCCGAGGGCTGCGGTGCCCGGCGAGGAGAACGCGGTCCGGATCGCGCGGGCGATCGCCCGTTGGTGGTCGGCCGGGTCGCCCTCGCCCTCGGCGGCCCCGCCCGTCGTCGTGGCGACGGACGCCCGCCTCTCGCCCGGACGGTGGGAGAGCGCCCCGGTCGTCCCGAAGCGCCCGTGGCTCCTCCTTCCCGAAGACGCGTTCCCGGGACCGTCCGCTCCCCTGCGGGAGGCGATCGCCCGGGGCTTCCCGGCCGGAGCGTCCGGCCCGGACCTGCCGGCCGGGGACGCGCCGGATCTCGTCGTCCTCGCGAGCGGCGAGGCGCCGGGGCTCCTCGGAGCCCGTCTCGGCGCCCTCGCCCGCGATCGCCGGATGCAGGGGAAGCTCCTCGCGGTGTTCCCGCTCGGCGGACCGGTCCGCGAGGACCTGCCCGCCTCGCTGCTCGGGGAGGGGAATCTCGCGGCCGTCGGGGTCGCGGGGTTCTCTCCGGTCGGCGTTCCCCGGGCGATCGAGGCGATCGGACGGGTCGCGGAGGCGGCTCGAGCGGCGGCGCCGGAGCGGTCGCGCGCCGAGGAGGTCGCGACGGAATTGACGTGGTTCTACTGAGCGTCGCTGCGCGAAGCGCCCCGAGAGCGGCGCGCCGGGAGGCGGGCGGGCCGTGAAGGCGGAGAGGCGGGTCCTGCTCCTCGCGGCGGCTCTCGCCGTCTGGAACGTCTGGGGCTACGACCTTTGGGCGCCGGACGAGCCGTACTTCGGCGAGGGCGCGCGCGAGATGGTCGTCGACGGCCGCTGGCTCGTGCCCCACGTCGGCGGCGAGATCACGACCGACAAGCCGCCGCTCTTCTTCTGGCTCGTCGCGCTGCTCTCGCTGCCGGCCGGCGCCGTCACGTCCCTCTCGGCGCGGCTTCCCTCGGTGCTTGCGGCGATCGGGACGGTCGCGCTGACGACGAGGCTTGCGCGGCGGCTCGGGAGCGGCCGGGAAGGCGCGCTCGCGGGAGCCGTCCTGTCGGTGGCCTACCTGTTCTGGGACAAGTCGCGCACCGCTCAGATCGACGCGCTTCTCACGTTCCTCGTGCTCGCCGCGCTCTCCGCGTTCGAGGCGCACCGCGCGGGCGACGCGGACGGCCGGCGGGCGGGGCTCCTCTTCTGGACGGCGTCGGCCCTGGCGGTGCTGGCGAAGGGACCGGTCGGCGCGCTCCTGCCGCTCGGCATCGCGCTCGCGACGCTCGCCTTCGACCGGGATCTCCGCGCGTGGAGGCGGTTCGCTCCCCTGGCCGGCCCCGCCCTCTTCGCCGGGATCGTGGCGGCCTGGGCGGTCGCCGCGACCTCGGGCGGGGGGGGGGAGTACTCGGTCTGGGGCGCCTTGCGCGAGCACGTCCTCGAGCGCGCGGTGCACGGGATGCACCACCGCCAGCCGGTCTGGTACTACGCGGAGATCCTGCCGGTTCAGCTCCTGCCCTGGAGCGGGCTCCTTCCCGGCGCCCTCCTGCTCGCCTGGAGACGCCGACGCGAGAGGGCGGACCGCTTCCTGCTCGTCTCGATCGCGTTCGTCGTCCTTCTCTTCACGATCTCCTCCGAGAAGCGCGACCTGTACGTCCTGCCCGCCTACCCCTTCTTCGCCATTGCCTTCGCCCGGCTCCTCGATCGCGTCGGCGGGGAGCCGGCGGAGCCGGGCTCCGGGCTCCCGACGCACCCGCGGTGGGTGCTCCTCCCGCAGGGGATCGCCGGGGGCGTCCTCGTCGCGGCCGCGCTCGCCCTCCCGTTCGCGGCCGCCCGGCATCTTCCCGGGGCCGCGGCCGAGTTCGGGGTCCTGGCCGCGGTCCTCGCCGCCGGGGGGGGCGCGATGATCTTCGCGTCCCGGAGCGGCCGGCCGCGCGCCGCCGCCGCGGCCACGGTCGCCGCCGCGGCGGTCGCCTACCTGACGGCGGCGTCGGCGGTGTTCCCCGCGATCGACCCCGCGCGGTCCGCGCGCGCGCTGGCGGAGGCGGTGCGCGACGAGACCGCCTCGTTCCGGGCCCGGGGCGGGCGCGTGCTCGCCCTCGGCGTCGGGAACCTCCCGGAGGCGATCGCGCTCTACTCCGGCGGCGTGTACCTGCGCGAGGCGCGGGACGCGGCCGAGCTCGAGCGCCTCCTCGGAGAGGAGCCCGCGTCGTACCTCGTCGTCGAGCGGTCGCAGCTCGAGGCCCTTCCGCGTCCGGTCGCGGCGAGGCTCCGCGTCGTCCGCTCCGCCGAGATCTCGCGGCGAGCGATCCTCCTCGCCGTCGAGGCCTCCGGCGCGGCGGACGGGGCCGGCTACTTCCCGTAGCCCGCCAGCACCGACAGGCTGAACGCCGCGCAGAGCTTGGCGTCGCGCGCCGCGTTCCAGGCGACGGCGAGCGGGTTGATCCGGAGGATCCTCCCGCGCCGGAGCTTGTCCCAGGTCTGCGCCCAGTACGCGTCGAGGTGCGCGCGCGTCGAGGTCCTCACGGCCAGGAGGTTGACGCGCCGGAGCGCGCGGCCCCACGCCTCCCGCCTCCCCCCGGTCGCGCGCCCCGTCCTCTGGACTCGGCGAATCGCCTGCTCCGCGCCGGCGCGCGCGTCGGCGATCTGGCGGCCGAGGGCCTGGCCGGCCCGCGCCGCGGAGTCGCCGAAGCGGTCGCGCGCCTCCTCGTACCGCTTCCTCAGCCCTTCCAGGCCTGCCTGGAAGCGCGATCGGCCGCGCGTCGCGAGCCAGACCTCCTGCAGCTCGAAGTAGAGGCGGACGACGCCGCGGGCCCAGGCGCGCGCGTCGCGCGCACGCCGCCGCCAGTGCTTCCAGACCGGCTCGACCGCGAATCCGGGCCGCCGGTCCTTCCGGTCCTTGATCCGGAGAAACCCGCAGACCATCGGGGCGGTGTCCTCGACCCCGAACGCGTACTTGTACCAGGCGAAGTTCTTGAAGAGTCCCCAGTAGCTCCGGGCGTTCGCCCGGGAGAGGATCGACTTCATCCCGTCCACGCTGTAGAAGTCGGTCCAGGCCCGCCGATAGGCGCCGAGCCACTCCGCGGCCGTCATCCTGGGGTGGCGGGTCGTCGGATGGAAGGAGTCGAACCGGTTCAGATCGTCGTCCATCCAATCGCCGCGCCGAAGCATCTCGGCGTGGTCCCGGGAGCCCGGCAGGGGAGTGAGCATGAAGAACGACGCCTGGTCGACCTCGACCTCGTCCCTGAGGCGCAGCGTCGCCTCCCGGACCTTCTCCGGCGTGTCGTGCGGGAACCCGATGATGTAGCCGGCGTGGCAGGCGATTCCCTCCGCGTGCCAGGCCGACGCCATCTCGCGGTAGTCCTCGACGCGGTTCTGTCTCTTCCCCGCGGCCGACAGGTTCTCGGGGTCCATCGTCTCCACGCCGACGAACACCTGCGTGCACCCCGCCTCGGCGGCCTTGGCCGCGAATCCGGGAATGCGGTGGGCGAGCACGTCCACCTGCATCATGAAGGAGATCGCGATCCCCTCGCTGCGGCGGAGGTCCGCGAGGGCGTCGAACACCCCCTCCCACTCCGGATTGCGCGAGAAGTTGTCGTCGGTGAAGAAGTAGTAGTCGATCCGGTGCTCCGCGTTCCGGCGGATCCGGTCCCGGATCGCCTCGGCGCTGCGGCAGCGCATCCGGTGGCCCTGGACGTGGATGATCGTGCAGAAGCTGCAGTGGAACGGGCAGCCTCGCCCCGCGTCGATCGTGCCCATCCGCGGGTAGGCGAAGCGCCGCATGAGGCCGGGATCCACCGTCGGGAGCCCGGCGCGGCGAAGGTCCGGGGGATCGACGACGTCGTAGAAGTCCCGCAGCGAGCCGTGGAGGGCGTCGCGGAGGAGATCCTCCCAGCACTCCTCGACCTCGCCCTTGACCAGCGCGATCCCGTCGTCCGCCAGCGCCCGGCACTCGGGCGGCATGCCGTCCGTCGCGAGCGCGATCGAGCCGGAAACGTGGAAGCCGCCGACCAGGACCTGGAAGCCCGCCGCGCGGAACCGCCGCGCGAGGTCCGCGGCCCGCGGGAACTGGTTCGTCTGCACGCCGCACAGGGCGACCACGGCCCGCGAGCGACGGCTCAGGCACTCGCGCGCGAGCGCCCGGACGTCGATTCGCTGGACCAGTTCGTCCAGCACCCGGCACTCGATCGCGACCCGGCCGAGCGCGCCGCGCTCCGCGACTTCCTCGGTCAGCCCCGCGAGGACGGCGAGCGTGTTGGTCGGCAGCACGCCTCGGACGAAGCGCAGGACGTATCCGTCGTCGTCGTACTTGCTCGGATGGACGAGGAGGACGCTGAGGCGCCGCACGCCCTCGGGCGCGGGCGCTCCCCTGGGAACGACCCCGATCCCCGCGGGCGGGCTTCCGGCGGACGACTCTCCCATCGTTCCCTCCCTCGGGTCCGAAGCGCCTCGTCACGCGAGCGTGCCGGAGGCAAGGCGGGAACCCCACTGAATCACATCCGAGGCGAAAGCACAACCCGGCGAGCGATTTGCGCCCCGGGGCCGCGCTTTCTATCCTGGGTCCATGGACGACCTCGATCGGATCGCCACCGGCTTCCAGGAGGCGAAGATCCTCCTCGCCGCGGCGGATCTCCGGGTGTTCGATCTGCTGAAGGGCGGGGGCGCGACGATCGAGACGATGCTCGAGCGGACCGGATGGGATCCCCGCGCGACGAGGATCCTCCTCGACGCCCTCGTAGCGATCGAGCTCCTCGAGAAGCGCGACGGGGCCTACAGGAACCGGACGGAGCTCGAGGCGCGCCTCGTCGAGGACGCCCCCGACCACTTCCCTTCGATGCTCCGCCACCGGAACCTGATGTTCCGGAAGTGGGCCTCGATCGAGGACCGCGTCCGCGGCGCGCTCCCGCCCGAGCCCCGCCCGCAGATCGCGGACCCCGCGGCCAACGAGAACTTCATCCGGGCGATGCTCTCGGCCAGCGGCCGCGCCGCCCCCGCCGTCGTGGACGCGGTTCCCCTCGAGGGGGTGCGCACGCTCGCGGACGTCGGCGGCGGACCCGGGCACTATCTCGACGGGTTCGCCCGCAGGAAGTCCGATCTCGATCCGTATCTCGTCGACCTTCCGATCACGCTCGGCGTCGCCCGGAAGCTCCTCGCGCGGAGCCCCGCCTTCGATCGCTTCCGGTTCGTCGCGTGGGACGCGTACTCCGAGCCGGTCCCCGACGCGCTCCCCTCGCTCGACGTCGCGTTCCTCTCGCAGCTCGTCCACTCGGAGTCCCCCGAGGCGAACCGGGCGCTCTTCGCCAAGCTCGCGCCGCGCATCTCGCCCGGAGGCCGGCTCGTCGTGCACGAGAACGTCTTGGACCCCGGGCGCACCTCGCCCCGGCCGGCCGCGGTGTTCGCGGTGAACATGCTCGCGATGACCGCCGGAGGGAGGACGTACACGGAGGCCGAGATCGTCTCGTGGGGGGCGGGCGCCGGGCTCGAGCGCGAGAGGGCGGCACGCCTCGGGGAGCGCTCGGTTCTCGTCATCCTGAGGAAGCCGCGCTGACGCGCCGCCGCCGCCCGATCGCTGCGGCGGCGGGCCCCGGACTGGTACACTAGCCCTCGGGTTGCGCGGGCGCCGCGATCGGGCGGGGCCCGGTGCGCCGCGTGGGTTTCTCTCATGGCAAGGGCCCGGACCGCCTCCGTAGCCTCCGCCCTCCTCGCCGCCGTGCCCCTCCTCGTCGTCGCGGGGATCGTCGTGCGCGGGGCGCTCCGCCCCTCGCGCGGGCCGGAAGTGCGCGCGGTGGAGCCGTCCGCCGCCCCGCTCGCCGGGTACGCCGAGCCGCACGCCGACCTTTCGGCCGAGCGCCTGCACGAGCGGGTCGACGGGGCCGAGGCCTACCTGAGGTCGCAGGGCTGCTCGCGCCTGCTCGCCTGGGACCTCGGGGATCCGGCTGCGACCCTGGAGCTGTTCTTCTTCGACGATCCCGAGGGCGCGGCTCGGGTGCTCGCCCGCGACGCCGGCCCCGCGAGGACTCCCGGGCCGGGCGACGAGGCTTCGGCGGACGCCCAGTCGGTCCTCTTCCGGCGCGGCAGGGTCTACGCGAGGCTCGTCGCCGACCCCGACTCGCCGGTCGATCCCGGGCGGCTCCTCGCCGAGGCGGGCCTCGTCGATCGGGCGATTCTGGACGGTCTCGGGAG
>CAZPWK010000106.1:0-9077 GCA_964590285.1 uncultured Acidobacteriota bacterium
CCCCCTCGACGCGTCCCGGCTCCACCAGACGGAGGATCGCGAGCGCCGTCGCGGTCTTGCCGCAGCCCGACTCGCCCACGAGCGCGTAGGTCTCCCCCTCCTCCACGCGGAACGACACCCCGTCCGCGGCGGCGACGGGCCCGGAGGGTCCGTCGTAGCGGACGCGCAGGCTCTCGACCTCGAGCAGGGGGGGCATGGGCGCTCCGGCGCGGATTGTATCGGAATCGGGCCGCGCCCGCGTCCCGGCGCCCCGCGCCCTATAATCCGGCCATGTTCACGACGGTCGAGCGGACGGCGCGCGGCGTGCGCGTGATCGACCAGCGGAGGCTCCCGCTCGAGGAAGTCTACGTGGAGCTCGGGACTCCCGAGGAGGTGGCCGAGGCGATCCGCTCCATGACGGTCCGCGGGGCGCCCGCGATCGGGGTCGCCGCGGCCTTCGGCATGGCGCTCGCCTCGACGCTCGCCTCGGGGCTCGACGCCGCGGGGTTCGAGCGGCGGATCGAGGAGGCCGCCGCGGCGATCGGCGCCGCGCGCCCGACGGCCGTCAACCTGTCCTGGGCCGTCGGCCGGATGCGCGCCGAGGCGGCGCGGGCGCGGGCCGCCGGGCTCGGCCCGCGGGGAGCGGCGGCGGCGCTCGAGGAGGAGGCGCGCCGAATCCGCGACGAGGACCTCGAGGCCTGCCGGAGGATCGGCCGCCACGGCGCGGCCCTCGTCCCCGCGCGGGCGACGGTCCTGACCCACTGCAACGCGGGCGCGCTGGCGACGGCGGGGTACGGCACGGCGCTCGGGGTCGTCCGCGCGGCGCGGGAGGCGGGCAAGGCCGTCCGGGTGCTCGCCGACGAGACGAGGCCGCTCCTCCAGGGGGCGCGGCTGACGGCGTGGGAGCTGCTCAGGGACGGCATCGAGACGATCCTCATCGCGGACGGGATGGCGGGGAGCTTCCTGCGCCGCGGGGAGGTGGACCTCGTCGTCGTCGGGGCCGACCGGATCGCCGCGAACGGGGACGTCGCGAACAAGATCGGCACGTATCCGCTCGCCGTGCTGGCCGACGCCAACCGCGTTCCGTTCTACGTGGCGGCCCCGCTGTCGACCGTCGACCCCGGCTGCGCCGACGGTGACCGGATCCCGATCGAGGAGCGCGATCCATCGGAGGTGACCGAGGTCCTCGGCGCGCGGATCGCCCCCCTCGGGATCGCCGCGCGCAATCCGGCGTTCGACGTCACTCCCGCGCGCTACGTCACGGCCATCGTGACGGAGCGCGGGATCGCGAGGCCGCCCTACGTCGCGTCGATCCGCGCGCTGCTCGGCGCGTCGGGCCCTCCGTGACCGAGAGGATCCTCGCCATCGAGACCTCCTGCGACGAGACCGCCGCCGCCGTCGTCGAGGACCGCGCGCGCGTCCTGTCCTCGGTGGTCGCCTCCCAGGTGGACGTCCACCGCAAGTACGGCGGCGTCGTGCCGGAGCTGGCCTCGCGGCACCACGTCGAGGCGATCGGTCCGGTGGTCGCGGAGGCCCTCGAGCGGTCCGGGGTCGGCATCGAGGCGGTCGACGCGGTCGCCGTCACGGCCGGGCCGGGGCTCGTCGGGTCGCTGCTCGTCGGCGTCTCGGCGGCCAAGGCGATCGCCTGGCGGCGCGGCGTCCCGCTGCTCGCGGTGAACCACCTCGAGGGGCACATCCGCTCCCCCTTCCTCGACGATCCCGAGATCCCGTTCCCGGCGGTCGCGCTCGTCGTCTCCGGCGGGCACACGTCGCTGTACCTGTGCCCGGAGGAGGGCGAGTACCGCCTCCTGGCCCGGACGCGCGACGACGCGGCCGGCGAGGCGTTCGACAAGGTCGCGAAGCTCCTGGGGCTCGGCTATCCGGGCGGGCCGATCATCGACCGGCTCTCCGAGGGAGCGGACGAGGCCGCGGTCCCGTTCCCGAAGGCGGTGATGAAGGACCGCTCGCTCGACTTCTCGTTCAGCGGCCTCAAGACCGCGGTCCGCCGGCTCGCGCAGGCCGAGGGGATCGCCCGCGGCTCGGCCGTCGGCGGCGAGATCTCTCCCCGGGTGCGCGACGTCGTCGCGTCGTTCCAGAGAGCGGTCGTCGCCGCGCTCGTCGACGGGACGCTCCGCGCCTGCCGCCGCGAGGGGATCCGCACGGTCCTCGTCGCCGGCGGGGTCGCCTGCAACCGGCGCCTTCGGAGGGCGTTCTCCGAAGCGGCGGCGGAGCACCGCCTGTCCGTCCACGTCCCGTCCCCCGAGCACACGACCGACAACGCGGCGATGATCGCCGCGGCGGGTTTCCTCCATCTCGAGCGCGGCCGGCACGCCGGGCCCGCCCTCGACGCCGACCCGAACTGGCGCCTCTGACGGGGTCAGACGTTACCTGCGTAACCGTTTCGTCGGAAAACCTGTCGGATCGGCCGTTTTTCAAGACTGCCCCCGGCAACGGGTTGCGAGGCGAATCCGGAACCCTTTTCTTGTCAGAAGGTTGCGCGGGTTCACGCGCCACGGGAAGTAACGCCGGTAATGTCTGACCCCAGAAGCTATACTGCGAATTCGAACATGAAGTCCCAACGCATCCGCAACTTCAGCATCATCGCCCACATCGACCACGGAAAGACGACGCTCTCGGACCGCCTGCTGGAGCGGACGGGGGCGGTCGCGCTCCGCGACATGCACGACCAGATGCTGGACGCGATGGACCTCGAGCGCGAGCGAGGGATCACGATCAAGTGCCACGCGGTGACGCTCGCGCACCGGGCGAAGGACGGCGAGGAGTACGTTCTCAACCTGATCGACACGCCGGGCCACGTGGACTTCTCCTACGAGGTGTCGCGCTCCCTCGCGGCCTGCGAGGGGGCGCTGCTGATCGTGGACGCCAGCCAGGGGGTCGAGGCGCAGACGCTCGCCAATACCTACATGGCGGTCGAGAACGACCTCGAGGTCATTCCGGTCCTGAACAAGATCGACCTCCCGGGCGCCGACGTCGAGCGCGTCAAGGAGCAGATCGAGAGCATCATCGGGATCGACACGGCCCACACGATCGCCGCCTCCGCCAAGGAGGGGATCGGGATCGACGAGATCCTAGAGGCGATCGTCGCGCTGGTTCCCGCCCCGCGGGGCTCCTACGACGCCCCGCCGAAGGCTCTGATCTTCGACTCCTGGTACGACCCGTACCGCGGGGTCGTGATGCTGGTGCGCGTCGTGGACGGGACGTTCCGCAAGGGGACGCGGATCCGGCTGATGAACACCGGCGGGACCTACGACGTCGAGGACCTGGGCGTCTTCACGCCGAAGCCCGCGGCCCGCGGGGAGCTTTCCGTGGGCGAGGTCGGCTTCGTCGTCGCCAACCTCAAGAAGATCTCCGACTGCCAGATCGGCGACACCGTGACGGAGGATCGGAATCCGACGCTGCATCCGTTCCCCGGCTTCCGCGAGGCGAAGCCGATGGTGTTCGCCGGACTGTACCCGACCGACGCCGCGAGCTACGAGGACCTCCGGGACGCGATGGAGAAGCTGCGGCTCAACGACTCGGCGTTCCGATTCGAGCCCGAAGCGTCGGGGGCGCTCGGCTTCGGCTTCCGCTGCGGGTTCCTGGGGCTCCTTCACATGGAGATCGTCCAGGAGCGTCTCGAGCGGGAGTTCGATCTCGATCTCGTCACGACCGCTCCGAGCGTCTCCTACCGGGTGACGACCGTCAAAGGCGAGACCTTCGAGGTCCACAACCCGAGCAAGCTCCCGCCCCAGCAGCTGGTCGAGCGGATCGAGGAGCCGATCATCGTCGCGATGATCATCACGCCGCCGGAGTACGTCGGCAACATCCTGAAGCTCGCCGAGGAGCGGCGCGGGACGCAGAGGAAGCTCCAGTACCTCTCGAAGACGCGGGTCCTCCTCGAGTACGAGATGCCTCTCAACGAGGTCGTCCTCGATTTCTTCGACAAGCTCAAGTCGTGCTCGAGGGGCTACGCCTCGCTCGACTACCACCTGGCGGGCTACCGCGAGACCGACATGGTGAAGCTCGACCTGCTCGTCAACGGCGAGCCCGTGGACGCGCTCTCGTTGATCTGCCACCGCGAGAAGGCCGAGCAGAAGGGGCACGGCCTCGCCGTCAAGATGAAGGAGCTGATCCCGCGCCAGCTCTTCGAGGTCGTGATCCAGGCCGCGATCGGGAGCCGCATCCTCTGCCGCACGACCGTCCGCCCGGTGGGGAAGAACGTGCTCGCCAAGTGCTACGGCGGCGACGTCACGCGCAAGCGCAAGCTCCTCGAGAAGCAGAAGGAGGGGAAGAAGCGCATGAAGCGGGTCGGGCGGGTGGACATCCCCCAGGAGGCGTTCCTCGCCATCCTGCGCGTGGACTGAGACCGCCGCCGCCCGGGCGGGACGCGGTCCGCGGCGGAGTAGTCGGCGCTTCCCGATTGAGGTACAGTCTGGATTCGTCTCGACATCGCGACCCGGGATCGGGAAGGGACGGCGGGTCCCCTCCGCCCGCGTTCGGGAGGCGCTCGTGATCGGCCGCGGAGGAAAGCTGCTGCTCGGCGCGCTGGCGGCCTCGATCCTCGCCGGGGCGGGCCCCGCCCTCGGCGCCACGTGGTGGGTCTCCCCCGACGGCGACGACGCGACCGGCAAGGGGACCGACTCCTCCCCGTTTCGGACCGTGGCCCGCGCCGTCGCGACGGCGGCGAGCGGGGACACCGTGAGGGTCTTCCCCGGGACCTACTTCGAGTGCGTGGACGCGTCCGGCAAGGCGCTCTCCCTCCTGGCCGACGAGGTCGAGGAAGACGCGACGGCCGTCCCCGGCACGGTCCTGGACGGGACGGGGATCTGCGGCGGGAACACCTGCGAGGGCCGGCTCGGGGTCGCCTGCTACGGCGGCGGCGAGGAGCAGTGCGCGGGCGCCTGCATCGTCAGCGTCTGCAGCGCGACCGCGACCACGTACTGCACCGCGGACTCGGACTGCCCCTCCGGCGAGACCTGCACGGGGACCGCGACCTCCGGGATCTGCTCGAACGACCGGACCGCCGGCTGCGTCCCGGACGAGTGCGTGATCCCGGAAGGCGAGACGAGCGGCGCGTGCCAGGACCACCCGGACGTCCCGTGCGCCGCGGACGGCGACTGCGCGGACCTCGGCTGCGACTTCGGCGCGTGCGTCCGCATCGGCGGGCTCTGCGGCGGGGACGTCGCCTGGTGCGTGTCGGACGAAGACTGCGCCGAGGGGGCGGCCTGCGAGGCCCTCCCGTCCGTCCCGGTGATCGCCCTGGGCTCCGGGTCCTCGATCGAGGGGTTCACCGTGCGGGGCGGCGGCCTGTCGGGAATCCGTCTCGAGGGATCGGGAACGATCGTCAACAACCGGATCGAGGGGAACCGCTCCGCGGCCGGAAACGGAGGAGGGATCTCCATCCTCCCCGCGACCTCCCCCGCCCCGGTCCGCTGCTTCACCGATTCCGCGCTGGCTTGCGAGGCGGACTCCGACTGCGTCGTCTGCAGGGACGACCCCTCGGTGCGCTGCCGGGACCTGCGCGACTGCCGCGAGGCCGGGCTCGAGGGACCGTGCGCCCTGCTCGGCCCCTGCCTCGAGGTGACGGAGGCGACCGTCTCGGGGAACGCCGTCCTCGGCAACGCCGCCGACGAAGGGAAGGGGGGAGGGGTCTTCGCCAGGGCGGAGACCGCCCCCGGCACCGGCACGCGGCTCGTGTCCCGAGACAACACGGTGTCCGAGAACGCCTCCCTGGGAGACGGCGGAGGGCTCGCGGTCGAGGGCGCGGGGGCGGGATGGCTCGCGATCGAGATCGACGGGGACGCGGTGCGGGCGAACTCCGGGAGCGGCGGCGGCGGGACGCGGATCTTCGCGGAGGACGGCGGGGGAGGCGGCTCCGCCTTCCTGCGGGTGACCGACTGCGTGTTCGACGGGAACGAGGCGGAAGGGCCCGGCGGCGGGCTCTCGGCGGACCTCTCGGCCCGCGCCGCTCGGGTCGTCCTCGCCGGGAACCGGTTCCGGGCGAACGTCTCCGGCGGGGACGGCGGCGGGGCGCGCGTCCGCACCGCGGGAGGCGCCGGGAGCGGCGTCGAGGCGTCGGGCAACAGCCTCTCCGCGAACGAGGCCGCCGGCTCGGGCGGAGCGCTCGACCTGAGGCTCGATCTCGGGCCCGAGGCCTCGGGCGCTCCCGGGTCCCTCGCCGCCGAGGGGAACGAGATCGTCGGGAACGCATCGGGGGCCGGAGGCGGAGGCCTCCGCGCGATCGCGTCCACGGCCGTGGACGCTCCGGCCGCCTCCCTCCTCGTCTCGGGGAACGAGATCCGGAACAACGTCGCCGGCTCGCACGGCGCCGGCGTCGAGCTGCGCGCGATCTCGGCCTCGCCGGCGGGGGTCTCGGCGAGCTTCGTCCGCAACGCGGTCGCGGGGAACGCGGCCGAGGACGAGGAGACGCTCGCCGCCACCGGCGGGGCCCTGTTCGTCTTCCTCGGGGGGAGCGACGGCACGGCGTCGCTCGACGCCGACCTCTCGACGCTCGTCTCGAACCGGAGCGACGTCGGCGCCGCCGGCGTCGAGATCGAGTCGGACACGACGGCGCCGGGCGCGGCCCGCGTCCTCGTCCGGAACTCCATCCTCTCCGGGAACGTCGGGACGGCGATCGGGGGACCCCTCCCCTTCGAGGCGGGGAAGGTGATGGCCGGCACCGGGCGGGACCTCGAGGTCCGGATCGCCTGGAACGACGTGTACACGGCCGGGTGGGAGGACTTCGAGCGGACGATCGAGAGCGAGACGATCGTCGAGGACAGCAACGTCTTCGACGACCCTCTGGTGCGGATCGACTTCACCCTCGACCTTTGCTCTCCCGCCCTCGACGCTGCCGACCCGGCGATGGATTTCTCGGCCGAGCCCCGGCCCAACGGGCTCCGGGCGAACGTCGGTCATCTCGGGGGCACCGCCGGCGCGACGCCGACTCCCCCCGACGTGGACCGGGACGGCGAGGTGGACGGAAGGGACCTGCTGCGCCTGACCTCGGCGTTCGCCTCGAGCGCCGCGCGGACCCCCGAACGGTACGACGCCGCCGCGGACATCGACGGCAACGGCCTCGTGGACGGGGACGACATCGCCTACGTCGCCGCCTTCTTCGGCTTCTCCTGCCCGTGACCGCGGAGGGGAGGATCTCGATGCGCCGCCCGACACGCGCCCTTCTTCCCGCGCTGCTCCTCCTCGCCGCGCTCCCGCCCGCCGGCTGCTCCGGCACCAGCACGACGATCGCGCCGGAGCCCACCGCGGTGTTCGTGCCGGACGCCGACCCCGCGCCGGACGGGAGCGTCACGCTCCAGCCGGGAGGGACGGACGCCAGGACCTTCGAGGTGCGGGTGTCCGTCCGCGGGATCCAGGACATCTTCGGGGCGGCGTTCCGGATCGCCTTCGACAAGACCAAGGTCGTCTTCGCCGGCTACGACGCGTCGGGCTCGGTCCTCGCCGAGGGAGGCGCGGTCGTCACCTGCTTCGTGGACGCGACGTCCGAGGTCGGGACGGTGAAGGTCGGCATCGGGCGCGTGCAGAACGGAGACGGGACGGTGCCTGGGGTCGACGTGACGGAGCCGGCCGACCTCCTCGTCATCCGGCTGCTCGCGGCTTCGGACGCCGCCGACGTCGCGATCGACTTCCAGACCGACTTCTGCGAGCTGCGGGACTCCGCCCAGCCGCCGCCCGGGAACCTCATCCCCGCGACCTGGTCGGGCGGGGCCGTCACCGTCGACTGACCGGGACCTCCCTCCAGGGCGCCGTCCCCCCCGGTATCACTGGGCCGGGGGGAACAGGTCGTTCCACCACTCGGGCTGTCCCTTGAGCCAGCGGTCGAACCAGGCGAGGACCGCGCGCGACCAGACCGCGCGCTTCGCGTGATCCTCGAGGATGTGGTCCGTTCCCTCGATCTCCAGGTGCTCGACCGGGACACCGAGGAGCCGGAGCGCGGCGTAGAACGACGCGCTCTCCCCCGGCGGGACGTTCGTGTCCGAGGCCCCGTGAGTGAGGAGCAGCGGCGTCTTCACCTTGTCGGCGTGGAACAGCGGGCTCCGCTCGACGTAGATGTCCTTCCGGTTCCACGGGAACGACCCCGCCGTCGCCAGGGCGCTGTAGGAGTATCCCCAGTACCCCTCCCCCCAGTAGGACGAGATGGACGAGATGCCGGCGTGCGAGACGGCGGCCGCGAAGAGGTCGGTCCGGGTGAGGAGAAGCTCCGTCATGAATCCGCCGAAGGAAGCGCCGATGCACCCGACCCTCGCCGGATCGGCGTACGGGTGCGCCGCGAGGAACGCCTTCGTCCCCTCGACGATCTCCCGGGACGTGATCTCCCCCCAGTCGTTGACGTGGAGCGAGGAGAACCGCTGGCCGAACCCGGTCGCCCCCGATGGCTGCAGCACGTAGACGACGTACCCGTTCGCCGCCCACCACTCCTTCGGGTACCGCCCGCCGAAGTCGCGCTCCACGGGGGACGTGCCGCCGTAGTAGTAGACGAGGACCGGATACCGAGCGGGGGGAGCGACGGCGGGGTCGAGGCCGGGCGGCAGGTAGACGCGGCCTTCGATCTCCCGGCCGTTCGACGCGCGGAACGCGAACGGCTCCACGGCGCCGCTCGCGAGCCCGGCGAACCGGTCGCCGGAGGGCCGGAGGAGCGGCGTCGCCCGCCCGCCGCCCCCGTCGACCGCGAACACCGCCTCGGGCGTCCAGGGGGACGTGCCGGAGGCCGCGCCGACGGGGGCGCGCGCCGCCCAGGCGACCTCGCGGACGACGTCGGAGCCCGCGTCGAGCCCGGAGAAGGCTCGGGTGGCCGGGTCGTAACGGAAGAGGCGCACGCGGTCGCGGTCCTCGGCCCGGACGTAGATCGCCCCGTCCGCGCGGCTCCACCACGCGCCGACGACCGCGGGGTCGAAGTCCCGCGTGATCGGGTCCGCCTGGCTCAGGACCGGGTCCCACACGTAGAGCTGCCCGTCTCCCTCGTTCGGGATCGCGCCGTCCGGCACCTTGACCCCGGCCGAGCCGAACTCGGACGGGCCCGCCTGGACCAGGAGCCTCTTCCCGTCCGGCGAGTACTGCGCCGAGTCGACCCACCACCCGTC
>CAZPWK010000107.1:0-9068 GCA_964590285.1 uncultured Acidobacteriota bacterium
CGCGATCTCCTCGATCGCCAGGTACGAGACGTCGACGCTGCGCCAGCCCCGCGCCTCCATGATCCGGTCCGCCCAGATCACCTCCTGCGCGACGGCCCGCCGGTCGAGGTAGTCCTCCCCTCCCCGCATGCCGAGGCCCTCCGCCCGGGCCTCGCGGACCGCCAGCAGGCGGTCCACGTTCACGCGAAGCCCCACGACGCGGTTTCTCGGAAGCCTCAGGAGCTGCGGCAGCGGCTCCATCCCCGGGACCAGCGGAACGTTCGCCGTGCGGACCCCCTGGAAGGCGAGAAAGAAGCTGGTCGAGCTCTTCGAGGCGCGGGAGACGCCGACGAGGACCACGTCGGCGCGGGACAGCTCGTTCGGCCGCCGCCCGTCGTCGTGGGTGAGCGTGTAGTCGAACGCCGTCATCCGGTCGAAGCGCTCCCTCTCGAGGGCGTAGAGAAGGCCCGGGGTCTCCCCCCTCTTCCTCCGGAACTGATCGTGGAGCGCGGAGAACGCCGGGCCCAGGACGTCCACCGTCGGCACGAGGCGCTGCGCCGCGCTCTTCCGCATGGCGCGGCGGGTCTCCTGGCCCACCAGCGTGTAGAAGATCACGGCCCCCGATTCCGCGGCCTCGCGGACGATCGCCTCGACCTCCTCCGGCGTCCCCACGTCCCCCCTCAGCACCGTGCGGTATCGCTGCCCCTCGAACTGCACGGCGGCGGCCTTGAGGACCAGCGTCGCGGTCTCGCCCCTGCCGTCGGAGACGATCAGGATCGTGGGGATGCGCCGCTTCGCCATGGCTCGACGGGATGATACCGCCGACCGGGTCGCGACGGGCCGGGACCCCCCTAGTTCAACCCGCGCACGAAGAGCTTGTAGACGGGCGGCGGATCCAGGATCCGGATCCCCATCCCCCTCGGCTTGCCCGCCTCGAGCTTCTCCCGAGTCCACGCGACGGTTCCCCGCATCTCCGCGACGCAGCCGAAGATCTCGATCTCGAGGTCGAGCACCGTGCCCGCGGGCAAAGGCTCCGCGGCGAGCACGAACATCCCCGTGGGGGAGAGGTTCGCGGTCGTCGAGAGCGTCCTGCGATCGCCGGCACCGTAGCGGACCGGGAGCGAGCGGCGGGCGCGCGGGGGAGGGCGGCGGTACTCCGGGCCGTCGGGGCGGTCCCAGGGGCCGAAGCCGTCGCGGGGAGCGCGCTTCTGCTCGGCGCAGCGGTGCAGGATGAAGTCGAGCGCCTTGGTCTCGGCCTCCCCCGGCGTGCCCCCGACGAACTTCAGCGAGCCGCAGCCCCCGGGGAGCGTCCACGGCGCGTGCGGATACGTCACGATCCGGGCCCGCCAGCGATCCTCGCTCGGACCGAGGATCACGCCGTAGATCTCGACCCCGCGCGGCGCTTCGACGGCGACGGCCCACCCGTGCCGCTCCGGCCCCGTCGCGCGGAGCTCGCCGGGGCAGTCCTCCCCGTCGCCGTGCCGCGTGCAGCAGACCGCACAGAATCCGTCGAACACGGCCCCCCGTACTGCACGGCGCGTGCCTTACGCGATCGGCAGGATGGAAGCGCTTTCTTTCCCAGGGAGTTACGCTTCCTCGTAATCTCGATGACGAAATCGCAATCGAAGGGAAGCACGAGGTTGAACGGGATCGGGCCGCGGCGCCGCCCTTCCCGCTACCAGACCCCTGCGGCGACCGGCACCCGCGAGCGGTCCAGGAGGCGGATCGCTTCCGTCGGGCAGACCGAGCGGCACACCCCGCAGCCCCAGCAGTGCCTCCGGTCGACGGACGCCTTCCCGCTGGAGACGCTCCACTCGAGCGCTCCGAACGGACACACGCGCACGCACTCCCGGCAGCCGCCGCAAGATCCGGGGTCGATCTCCGCCACGTATTCGGCCCGGAACATCATCGGCATCTCGTGACCGAGGGTCGCGCGCATCGCGAGGCAGTCGGCCCGGTCGCAGTTGCAGATGCCGCCGATGAACGGGGTCCGGAACGTCCAGACCGTGTGGCAGAGCCCCTCCCTCTCGAGATCCTTCATCGCCTCGAGGGCCTCGCGCCTCTCCACGGTCTCGAGGCCCGCCGCGTCGGGTCCCGCGAGGAAGCTGCCGTCCAGGCCCTCGATCAAGCCGAAGAGCCCGGCCGCGCTCGGCCCGAGGCTGACGCCGTAGCAGAACCGCTTCTCCGCGCCGACGGTCGTGAGGCGGCAGACGCAGGCGACCCGCACGATCGAGCTCACGAACCCGAGGATCTCCTCGATCTCCTCGATCGGGACCACTTGCCCGAAGTGCCACCTCTTCATCTTGCGGGTGGTCCGCCAGGCGACGGCCCGCCGGAGGAAGCCCGGGACCCGATCGAGCGCCTCGAGACGCCGCGGGGCCTCCCGCAGGGAGTCGCCCGCGAAGAACTCCTCCACGAACCTTCGCCGCCTCGCGTCGGACAGGAGGTCGGCCGAGTAGTTCTCGGCCCTCAGGTACCACTTCTTCCCCTCGCCGTGCTTCAGGCAGAACTCGCACATGGCGACCTCGCTGCCCGGATCTTACGACGATCCGGGACGGGACGGCGGGGCGGGCACTTCCATGTCGCCGTTACGCGCCGACGCGTTCTTACCGTCCCGGCGCGGGCGTCCTCCCCGGAAGGGCGCGCCACGCCGCCGCGGGGCCGGCGGTGCGCTTCTTGCTTCCACGGGAAACGGCGATGCAGTAGCCTGGACACGGCCGCGCGGCCGATCCCGTTGGGCTCGGCGAGGAATGCGGCGTGTCCGTCGCGGGCCGGGGTCCCGCGCGGGCGCCGTTCGTCCCCGGCCCGGAAGGAGGCGACCCGACATGGCATGGACGAGCCAGAATCCGGACCCCGAGATCCAGCGTCCCGCCCCTCCGGCGACGACGGCCGCGCCGCACGGCGCGGCGTCCCCGATCGTCGGCGGGCGCGGGGAGAGACCGGAGACGAGGCCCATGGCCAACATCGGGAAGTCGCTGCAGATCAAGGGCGAGCTGAGCGGGAGCGAGGATCTGACGATCGACGGCACGGTGGAGGGGAAGATCGCGCTCGGCGGCCACAACCTGACGATCGGGGAGAGCGGCCGCGTGACGGCGGAGATCGGGGCCAAGTCGATCCTGGTCAGCGGCGACTTGAAGGGAAACGTGAACGCCGAGGAGCGGGTGGAGGTGACATCCACCGGGACCATGAGGGGCGACATTCGGTCGCCGCGAGTCGTCCTGGCCGACGGCGCCCGCTTCAAGGGAAGCATCGACATGGAGCGCAAGCCGGAGCTGCCGGGCCGGATCGCCGCTCCGGAGAGGTAGCCCGAGGAGCTTCGGCGCCTTGCCGGACACCTCCTGTCCGCGCGGGACCGGCGAGCGGCCGCGAGTGCCTGCGCGGAGGCTATCCCGCGATGGAGACGATCCATCTCCACGGATCGACGACGACAGAAGGTTGAACCATTACAACAAAGGGGCCATTGCCGTTGCGGGAAGACAGCGCCTCCCCATTTTCCGCTTGCCCCCCCTCCCGCCCCTCGGGACGTATCCTTGTGGAAGCCCGCTCAGCGAGGGCATTCGGAGGGCACATGAGAACAGGAAGAACGAAGGGACTCGCCCTGCGGCAACCGTGGACTCTTCTCCTGGCCTCGGCTCCGCTGATCTTGGCCTTCTCGACGCCGGCACTCGCCGATTGCTCGGTCGGCGGCGAAGGATACTGCTGCTCCGCTTCCGCGAGTTGCAGCTACGAATGCACTTGCTCGTGCTCGATCAGCTGCACCGGGCCGACCGGCAGCTGCTCGTGCTCCTGCAAATGTCCCCCGACCGGAGGCGGAAGCAAGGCCACCGGTGGCAAGACGTTGCTGGACGACTTCTTCTACACGCTCGACGCCGATGGTACGCTGCACAGCGTGGTCGGGCAGATCGGTGAGCTGACCGGAATCACGTTCGAGCTCACCGCCGACCTGGGCGACCGTTGGGTGACCTTCAAGAGCGGAAACACCGAACCGTTGGGCAAAGTGCTGACGGACCTGCTCAACACCGTGAATGCAGAGTGGTCGATCGCCGGCCCGCAGGCCCGGATCGTCATCCGCAGTCGCTGAGCCTCCCTTGACGTTCCGTGGACCGTTCGCTATACCTACCGAGCGGTAGGCAACGGGACGCGGAGGCGATCGGGGTGCTCGCGAATCCCCAGTCGATCTGGGACACCGCGACGCGGGAGCGACTGGCGACCGCGGCCATTGATCTCTTTACCCGGAAGGGCTACGCCGCGACCTCCGTCCGCGAGATCGTCGAGTCCGCAGGCGTGACGAAGCCGGTCCTCTACTACCACTTCCGGAGCAAGGAAGGGATCTACCTCGAGACCCTGCGCGAGGCGATGGAGGAGTTCCGGTCGCTGCTCGACTCGTTCGCTCCCCGCGAGGAACCGGTGGACGCGCAGCTCCGCCGGTTCTGCTCCGCCCTCTTCGACCTGTTCCTGAGGAGGCTCGACCTGGTCCGCCTCGTCCATTCGATCCTGTACGGCCCCCCGCAGGGAGCCCCCTTCTTCGACTTCCACGCCATGCACGAACAGATGGTCGAGTCGATCCGGCGACTGGTCCGGCTCGGCGTCGAGCGGGGGGAGTTCGGCGAAGCGGACGAGGAAGGGATGACCCTCGCGGTCGTCGGGGCGTTCAACGTGTCCTCCGAGATGGAGATGCTCCACCCGCGGCGCGGAGGTGGGAGGGAGTGTCTGGACCGGACGCTGGCCGTCGTGTTCCGCGGCATGAAGGCCGGGGAGCGCTCGTAGGAAAACCATGCAAAAGAAGACTCGAAATCTCGTGACCTGCGCCTTGGGGATCCCGGCCTTGCTGGCCGCCGCGTGCTCGGACGGCGGGAAGGCCGCGAGGGCCGAAAAGCCGCCGGTGGCGGTGGAGACCGTCGCCGCGACGCGCGCGTCGCTGACGGAGAGCGTGCGGGTCGTGGGAACGCTCGCGCCGAAGTTCAGCGCCGACCTGAAGTCGGAGATCACCGCGGTCGTGGCGGAGGTCTTCGTCACGGAGTGGGTCCCCGTCGCGAAGGGAACGGTGCTCGCCCGCCTCGACGCGCGGGAGGACGAGGCCGCGGTCGAGGCGCGCCGGGCCGCCGTCCTTCAGGCGGAGGTCGGCGAGACGCGCGCGCGGAGGGAGTTCGAGCGCGCCGTGAAGCTCGAAGGCGCCGGCCTCCTGACCGCGCAGGGGCTCGACGACGCCCGCTCCGCGCTCGAGGCGGCGGAGGCCCTGACGAGGGCGGCCCGCGCCCTGCTCGCCTCCGCCGAGGCGCGTCTCGAGAAGTGCGTCATCCGCGCCCCGATGGACGGCACGATCGCGTATCGCGGCGTCAGCGCGGGGGACCGGGTCGAGAGCATGGGAGGCGGCCCGATCTTCCGGATCGTGGACACGTCGAGGTTCGACCTGACCGTGACGGTCCCCTCCGACGAGATCCGCTCGGTCGCCGTGGGCCAGCCGCTCTCCTTCACGACGGACGCGCTGCCCGGGCGGGTCTTCGAGGGGAAGGTCGCCTTCGTCAACCCCTCCGCCGATCCGGCCAGCCGGGCCGTGCAGGTCGTCGCGGAGGTCGAGAACCGCGACGGGCTCCTCAAGGCGGGTCTGTTCTGCCAGGGGAGGATCGTCACAGCCTCGCGAGAGGGGGTGCTGCAGCTGCCGAAGGCTGCGCTCCTTTCGTGGGACGTCGAGGCGGGGAGGGCCGACGTGTTCCGCGTCGAGGACGGCGCGGCGCGGCGCGTCGCGGTCCGCACGGGCGTCGCGAACGGGGACCGGGTCGAGGTGCTCGAGGGGATCGCCGAGGGGGACGCCGTCGCCACCCGCGGGGCGTTCCAGCTGCGGGACGGCGACCGGGTTCACCCCGTCGCGCCCGGAGCGTGACCGATGTTCCTCTCGAACCTCTCGATCCGGCGGCCGGTCTTCGCGACGGTCCTGATGCTCGCCCTCGTGACGCTCGGGGCGTTCTCCTACAAGCGCCTCGCCGTGGACCTGTTCCCCGACATCGAGATCCCGATCGCCTCGATCCTCACCGAGTACCCGGGGGCCAGCCCGGAGGCGGTCGAGCGCGAGGTGACCAGGAAGATCGAGGAGGCGGTGAACCCGATCGCCGGCGTCCGGCACGTCTACTCGACCTCGTACGAGGGGCTGTCGAACGTGATGGTCGAGTTCGAGCTCGAGGTCCGGATCAACGAGGCCTCGCAGGAGGTGCGGTCCAAGATCGACGCGATCCGGAACGAGTTCCCGGAGACGATCGAGGAGCCGGTCGTGCAGAAGCTCGACTTCGGTTCGTTCCCGATCCTCTCCCTCGCCGTCCGGTCCGAGACCCTCTCCCCGCGGGACCTCACGACGCTCGCCGACCGCCGGATCAAGCGCCGCCTCGAGAACATCTCGGGGGTGGGCAAGGCGAAGCTCGTGGGCTCCTCCCTGCGCGAGGTGAGCGTCCTCGTGGACCCCGCCCGGCTCGAGGCGCTCGGGATGGGAGTGGACGAGGTCCTGGCGGGGCTCGGCTCCGAGAACGTGAACACGCCTCTCGGACGGATGAACCGGGCCGGAACGGAGATGCCTCTCAGGATCGCGGGAAAGCCCGAGGACGTCCGGGGGTTCCGGACGATGGTCATCGCCGAGAGGGCGGGCCACCCGATCACCCTCGGCGAGGTCGCGGAGATCGTGGACGGCGTCGAGGAGGAGCGATCCCTCGCCCTGGTGGACGGCGTTCCGGCCGTGGCGATCGACATCCTCAAGCAGTCGAAGGCGAACACGGTCCAGGTCTCGGACGACGTGACGCGCGAGGTCGAGAAGCTCCGCGGCGAGCTCCCCGCGGGAGTCGAGATCGCGGTCGTGCGCGACGCGTCCTACTTCATCCGCGAGTCGCTCCACGACGTGCAGACGACGCTGATCCTGGGCGGGCTCCTGACCGTCCTCATCGTATTCTGCTTCCTGAACTCGTGGCGCTCGACGGTCATCACCGGGCTGACGCTCCCGATCTCGGTCGTCAGCGCGTTCATCGCGATGCACTTCCTCGGGATGACGCTCAACATGATGACGCTGATGGCCCTCTCGCTGGCCATCGGGCTCCTGATCGACGACGCGATCGTGGTCCGGGAGAACATCGTGCGCCACCTCGAGCGCGGGGAGGACCACTTCGCGGCCGCGCGCGAGGGGACCTCCGAGATCGGGCTGGCGGTCCTCGCGACGACGGCGTCGGTCGTGGCGGTCTTCGTTCCCGTCGCGTTCATGAAGGGGGTCATCGGCCGCTTCTTCTTCCAGTTCGGGCTCACGGTCGCGTTCGCCGTGACCGTCTCGCTCTTCGTGTCGTTCACGCTCGACCCGATGCTGTCCTCCCGCTGGGTGGACCCGGACATCGAGCGGAAGGGGAGGAGGCATCTCCTCGCCCGGATCCTGGACCGGTTCAACGACTGGTTCGAGAGGACGGCGGACGGCTACAAGAGCGTCGTCGGATGGGCGCTCGACCGGCGATGGACCGTCTTCGCGATCGCCACCCTCGCCTTCACGGCGGGCCTCGTCGTGTTCGCGACGCTGGAGAGCGAGTTCATGCCCTCCTACGACCACGGCGAGTTCGTCGTACGGTTCCGGTCGGCCCCCGACGCCTCGATCGAGGAGACGAAGGGACGGATCCGCGAGGTCCTCGACGTCGTGCGGAGCTTCCCCGAGGTCGAGCGCACGTACGCCACGATCGGGGCGCGCGACCAGGACTCGGTCCGGGACGCGATGGTGTACCTGAAGCTGCAGGACCGGTCGGAGCGCGACCGCGACCAGAGGCGACTGATGAGCGCGATGCGGGAGCGCCTCCGGAGGGTCCCGGGAATCGTCCTCTCCATCGAGGAGGACCCCGACCAGATGCAGAAGCCGTTCATGGCGGTCGTCCGCGGCGAGGAGATCCCGCTGCTCAAGAGGTACTCGGCAGCCCTCAAGGAGGAGCTGTACCGGGTCCCGGGCATCGTGGACCTCGACGTCACGATGGAGCAGGACCTGCCCGAGTACCGCCTGCGCGTGGACCGGGAGAAGGCCTCGACCCTCGGCCTCGGAACGACGCCGCTCGTCCGCACGATCGGCGCGCTCGTCGGGGGGAGGGTCGTCACGACCTACGAGGACGAGGAGGGGGAGGCCGTGGACGTCCGGGTCCGCCTGCCGGAGCGCCTGCGGGAGGACATCCGCGGCGTCGAGGACCTCAAGCTCGCCGTCCCGGTCCCGGGGAGCGCCCCGGCGCTCGTCGGCGTGGGCGATCTCGTCGCTGCGGAGAGGACCGTCTCGCCGTCGGAGATCGCGCGGCAGGACCTGATGCGGCAGGTCGTCGTCAGCGCCAACCTCGACGGGCTCCCTCTCGGCACGGCCGGGAGCCGCGCGATGGAGATCGCGAGCCGGATGGACCTCGCCCCGGGGTACGGCATCGCCATGTCCGGCGACACCGAGATCATGGTGGAGTCGTTCGGGTACCTGGGGGAAGCCCTGATCCTCGCCATCCTCTTCGTGTACCTGATCCTCGCCGCCCAGTTCGAGTCGTTCATCGACCCCCTCGCGATCATGCTGTCGCTTCCGCTCTCCATCGTCGGGATGGCCGGGATGCTGCTGGCGACGGGGGACACGATCAACATCATGTCCCTGATCGGGCTGATCCTCCTGATGGGGCTGGTCACGAAGAACGCCATCCTCCTGATCGACTTCACGAAGGTCCTGCGCAAGCGCGGAGTCCCGAGGAGGGAGGCGGTCATCGCGGCCGGCCGGACGAGGCTCAGGCCGATCCTCATGACGACGCTCGCGATGATCTTCGGGATGCTGCCGCTCGCGCTCGGGATCGGGGAGGGGGCCGAGTTCCGGGCCCCGATGGCGCGCGCGGTCGTCGGAGGACTCGTGACCTCCACCCTGCTGACGCTCCTCGTCGTCCCGGTCGTCTACACGGTTCTCGAGGACCTCGGAGCCTGGGTCCACCGAAGGTGGACCGGGGAGGCGGGGCGATGAGCGGCCGCGCGGCACGGGTCCCTCTGGCGCCCGGCTCGACGAACGGCCCGGGCGCGCTTCCCGCGGCGGCGGAGGTTCTCCCCCCCGAGGGGGCGCTCGCGATCGCCGAGGA
>CAZPWK010000108.1:0-5572 GCA_964590285.1 uncultured Acidobacteriota bacterium
CCCTCGACCGTCCGCGCGCCCTTCCGGTCGGGCCGGGCCCGGAACGGAACCGTCCCCCCCGCGACCCCCTCGGCGACCGCGACCTCGGCGACGAAGTGGCCGTTCCCCCGGCTCGGGCGGGACGGGAACGGGAGGCCCCCGATCTCGACGACGACCCGCTCCCCGCGCTCGGAGTCGGCGGCGAAGAGCGCGGCCCGCTCCTCGAAGATCCGCTCCTCCTCCTCCCCGTCCGGGTCCGCGACCGCGCCGAGCGCCGCGTGCAGCGCCCTCCGGGCTACGCCGGCGGCGGCGGCGGACCCCGGCTCGAACACCCGGCCACGGACCGTTCCGCGCCAGGCCTTCTCCC
The DNA here is from genome assembly GCA_964590285.1 of uncultured Acidobacteriota bacterium. Lineage (GTDB taxonomy): Bacteria > Acidobacteriota > Polarisedimenticolia > Polarisedimenticolales > JAIQFR01 > CALMJU01. Next base: position 347 of record CAZPWK010000108.1, read on the forward strand.
CCGCGTCCCAGGTCAGGTAGGACGGGTAGAGAAGGACCTCCTCCTCGACCTCGCCGGCCGCAGCGGGAGGGGCGAGGACCACGCCGTGGAGCACCGGGGCCGCCAGGGCGCAAAGAGCCGCCATCGCCGCCCTCTTCATGCGCCCCACGATAAGCCGCTCCGCCCGCGATTCCAACCCCGCCCGCTCCGGGTGTACGATCGGCCCGACCTCGGCGAGACAAGGAGAGCGACGATGAGAAACCTCTCGGTTCGGGCTCCGTGGGCCGCGCTCGCGTCCGTCGTCCTCGCGGGAGCGCTCGCGACCCCCGCGCTCGGCGCCGCCTTCCAGGGCGCGCAGGAGGAGGGCAGCTTCCCGCTCGACCTGACTCTGGCGAAGGCCGAGATCCCGCTCGACATCGGGGCGAGCGCGATCTCCTTCCGCCCGGTGTCGGTGACGGTGGCCGACAACCCGAAGAAGTCCAGAAAGACGCTGCGCCTGAAGCTCGGGTTCCGGAACAGCTCCGACCGGGACTACTTCATGTACGCCACCGCCACCCTGCTCGACGCGGACGGCCGGTCGCTCGTCATCAAGAGCAAGAAGGTCAAGGCCGACGACGACGACAACGCGAGCGTCTCGTTCAAGTTCAAGCTGACGTACGCCGAGGCCGAGAGGGTGAAGAAGTGCGGCTTCAAGTACGCGCTGGAGAAGGATTGAGGGAACGAGCGCCCCGCGGCGGGTGGGGACTCGCCGCCTCTCTCCTCCTCCTCGCCCTCGCCGCGTCCGGCCCGGCGGCCGCGAAGAAGGATTCCGGCTCCGACCTCGTCGCTCCCCTCGCGTCCGTCGCCCGCAAGGTCGCGGCCGCGGCGCCCGGCCCGGCCTGGAGCACGATCCTGCCCGCCGCCGAGGCCGACCTGATCCAGTTCGTCTCGGCGAGCCGCGTCCTCGTGGGCGAGGTGGGCATCGCGCCGGGGACCCCCTTCCTCCCCCTGGCGTCGGCGCCGCACACGGGCCCGGTCGCGCTGTACGACGCGGAGACGGGACGGAAGATCTGGAGCCACGCCCGGCCCCCCCTCCCGCCGGGGCAGTACTCCGTCCTCGCCGTCTCCCCGGTGATCCTCCTCGTCGCGACGGAGGCGAAGAGGGCGGTCTACACCGCGCTGGACCCCGAGACCGGGAAGACACGCTGGGAGCAGGCGTTCCGCGCCCCGTACTCGGCGGTCCCCTCCCCCGACGGGGAGCACCTCGTCGTGACGTCGGGCGGGTGGGTCACGCGCAAGCTCTCGGCCGTGAGCATCGGGAACGGCTCCGTCCTCTGGGAGCGGTCGCTCGACCCGGACGTCCTCTCGAAGGACCGCCCCCCGCTGCTGACCCCGGCGGGGAGCATTCTGGTCGTGGCCGGGAAGTCGGTGCTCGGCCTCGAGCCCCGGACCGGCGAGGATCTCTGGAGCGTCCCCTCCCCCCTCTCCGGCGAGGACGCGGTCTCGGCGGCCGCCTGGGGAGACGGGATCCTCGTCGCGGGCAAGAGCCGGGTCGCCCATCTCGACGCCGCGACCGGAGCCGTCCGGTGGAGCCGCGGCTTCGAGGGCGCCACGGTCCGCACCGCCCTCCCGTCCGACGGCGCGGCGCTCGTGGGGACCCGCGCGACCGCATCCGACGAGAGGGCCCCGGTCCGCGACGCCCTCTCCGCGCTCGGCGCCGGGGACGGGGGGATCCTCTGGCGGAAGGACGAGGAGGAGATCCGCAGCCCCCTCCTCCTCTCCGGGAGCCGCGTCTCCTACACCACGGAATCGGCGGTCCTCTGCCGGGACGTCTCCTCGGGCGATACCGTCTTCCGCACGGAGGTCGGCGGGAAATTCGGCCGCTGGGGCAGGAGCGAGGGTTTCCGCTGGCTGCTCCCGGACCTCCTCGAGATGCGGGGTGACGCGATCGTCGTCGCCCGGGAGACCTTCGGAGTCCTGAAGGTCTCGATCGCCACCGGGAAGGTGCTCTTCGCCCACGAGACCGACCGGGAGAAGACGTCCCGCTACGGATTCGACGCCCGGGCCTCCGACCTGTTCGGCGCCTACTGGTCGGGGCAGATGAACACCCTCGACGCCGCCGAGGAGCGCTTCCGGGCCGTCATGTCGGGCCTGCTCGAAGGCGCCGGCGCCGCCGCGCAGGCGATCGCGGGGACCAGCGCGGTCGTCGCCCGGGCCCAGGCCCCGGCGGCGGGACTCGGTCCGGGAACGACCGGCCCGAGCCCCGGCGACGAGCAGACTCGCCGCGAGATCGCCGCCTACGACCGCGCGATCGCCCGCGAGATCGACGCGGGGAGGACCCTCGCGGATCCGAAATACCAGGCGCTGGCCGCCGGCCGAGGGCTCGCTCGGGAATCGCTCGGCCAGGCGAGCCAGGCGCGGATCGCGGTTCTGGGCGCGGAGAAGGCGCAGGTCTCGGTGCTCGCCTCCATGGACTCGATGATGGCGACCATCGAGTTCTGCACCTCGGTCATGTCCTTCCTGGACGGCCTCTCCTCCTCGATCCGCGAGGCGGCCGGCCTCAGGAAGTACGTGGACCTGCGCCACTCGGTCGAGCTCCACCGGAGCTCGATCCAGCAGCGGTTCTACACGCGTCCCTTCGAGCAGCGGGAAGCCCGGGGGACGACCGTCGTCGACCTGATCACCGGGGAGCGGACGGATTTCCTGTTTTCCGTCCAGGACGATTTCTTCGTCCGGGAGATCGGCGTGGACCTGCCGCGCGCGGCCGAGGCGCCGGGCGGCACGCGCATCGTCACCCGGGGGATCGCTCTCGACCCGGCCGCCTACGAGACCTACAAGGTCGGCCTGTTCAAGCTCCCCCGCCCCTCGCTGCTCGCGTTCGACGTCGAGACGCTCCTCCGGACCCCTCCGGTCGCGGAGTTCGACCTCGTCGAGGCGGCCGCGAGCGGCGATCTGGCGAGCGTCCGGACGCTCCTGGCGGCCGGGGCGAGCCCCGAGACGAGGGACGACCAGGGGAACGGCGCGATGGTGCGCGCCGCGAAGGGGGGCCACGCCGAGGTCGTGCGCGCCCTGCTGGCCGCCGGCGCCCGGCTCGACGTCCCCGACGGCAAGAACAACCTCCCGTTCGGCCAGGCGATCCTGGACGGGCAGGCCGGCGTCGTGGCCGTCCTCCTCGAGGCCGGCGCCGACATCGCCGCGTTCGACCCCCACGGCCAGGCGCCGCTCTGCTGGGCGGTCGTCTCCGGCCGCCCCGACGTCGTCCGCGCGCTCCTCGCGAGGGGGGCCGACGTCCGGAGGATGCACGCGACCCACCCCCCCGACGTGATCCTGAAGGACGCGAACCTGATCCGGGGCCTCTGCGCGGACGACGCCTGCCGCGCCCGTTTCGACGAGACGATCGCGCTGGTGAGGGAAGCGCTGGGGGAGTGAGGGAGGAGGACGGCCCGGGAGCTCCCGCCCGCCGGGCCGCCCTCTCGTCACCTCGGGCAGATCAGGCCGCGGCCTTCCGCATGCGCTGGCAGTCCTTCTTGCAGCCCTTGTGAGGCCCGGCGCCGGCCGCCTCGACGCTCAGGTGCTCCTGGATCTTCTTGACCGTTTCCGGATCCTGCGACGTGACGGTCATCACGACCCCGTCCGCCGTCCCCTCGACCTTGCGATCCACGCCCGCCGACATCATCGGACAGGCGCACTTGGCGCACCCGCACTTCCCCGGATGCCGCGAGTCCATCATCTTCCGGACCGTCTCCGCGGTCTCGGGGTCCTTCGCGACGAGCGTGACCCTCACGCCGTCGTCCAGGTTCTCCACGCTCCTCGTGACCCCTTCCATCCCGCACGGACAGCCGGCGCACGGCTTCCCGCCGGCGAAAGCCGTCGCGGCGACGGCGATCGCGGCCGCGAACAGCAGCAGCTTCTTCATGGCTCACTCCTCCACGAGCTTCGTTGCGCGCGCTTCCCGTCTTCGCCGGCCGAGGTCGCGCGGTTCCCCCCGCCGGCGGAGCCCCAAGAGCACCCAACATGGTGGGGCCGGAGGGGCGGTTGCGCAAACCGGCGGGCGTGACGCTCGCGGCGCCGGCGCGCGCTCCCGCGCTCCGATCCTTGACAGAAGTCAATCCCCGGGTCTAGCCTCGCCCCGATCGGCACACGTCGGCAGATAGCCATGCAAACCGAGCACGATCCGCGCTGCGCCGGGCCCCGGGGAGCGGTGTGTCCTCCCGCGGCCGCCGGCCGGACTCGCTCCCGGAGAGCCGAAGGAAGGGGGAAACCATGAAAGAAGAGACTCTTCCGCTTCTTCCCGATCGGAGGCACCTCCTCACCCGGGTGCTCCCCGCCGGCGCGCTCGCGTGTCTCGCCTGCCGCGGCGCCTTCGCCGCGACCGAGCCCGTGAAGAGCGGCTCCGGCGCGCGCGTCGAGATGTCGTACGACGACATGTTCTCGATCTTCTACACGCAGGGGATCATCCCGACGATGAAGGCGATGGCCGCGGAGATCGGCCGCGCCGACTTCGTCGAGCTGCTCAAGAGGTCCGCGTCGAAGGCGGCCGAGGAGACGATGCGCGCGCGGCTCGAGGCCAACCCGAAGAACGATCTTGCGACGTTCACCGCCGACATGCGGAACCCCGGCCCGCTCTACCGGCACACCCTCTCGTTCGAGATCCTCGAGGACACCCCGACCGCCTTCGAGGCGAGCGTCACCGCGTGCCTCTGGGCGAAGACGTTCCGCGCCGCCGACGCCGCCGACATCGGCCACGCGCTCCTCTGCCACCCCGAGATCGCGGCGACCAAGGTGTACAACCCGAGGATCCGCACGACGCAGTCGAAGACGCTGATGGAGGGGAACGACCGCTGCTGGTTCCGGTACGTGCTGGAGGGGTAGGAACCTGCCCGACGCCGAGCGTAGGGCATGGAGGCCGGAGCCGGCAGAATCGCGGTGCTCGTACAGCGACCGCTCCATCTTCTCCGATCTTCTTTCTCTCGGACCGTTGCAATTCCATTTGCAGGGCGTACACCCCTCGACATGTCAACTCGATCGCCGCGTGACTCGGGTCAAATTCAAATACTAATACTTTAGGAGGCCGGTCATGAGACGCCACCGCTCGGGGCTCTGTTTCGGCTTCGCCGTTCTACTCGCTTTGACGTGCAGCATCTTCCCGTCGCCTCCCGCGGCAGCGGGCACGCTGGTCGAGGAGATTCGCTTCGATCGCCAAGACTTGACGTTCCGGACCGTCGGAGAATACGACGTCGTGACGCTTCGGGGGGCGGATTTCACCTC
>CAZPWK010000108.1:5582-9032 GCA_964590285.1 uncultured Acidobacteriota bacterium
GGGGCGCCCTGTCTTCCGGCGAAGACGATCCACATCCTCCTGCCGCCCTCGAGCCGGCTGAGTGGCGTGCAGGTGGTCGATGTCGAGCGTGAGGTGCTCGGCGGCAGCTATCGGATCCGTCCCTGCCAGCCTCCGGTCCCCGTCGGCGCCGAGCAGCTTCCGGCCTTCGTCGGACCGTCCGCGGTCTACGAGACCGACCGCCCCTACCCGGCCGCGGAGGCGGCGCTGGTCTCGGAAAACCGCTTCGTCGGGTTCCGGCTGGCGAGCGTGACCGTCCATCCGCTGACCTATCGGCCGGCGAGCGGGGAGGTGACCCTCAACCGTTCGATCCGCCTGGCCGTCTCCTACGAGCCGAGCGCCGGGACCGAGCCGCGAAAGAGGATCTCGCTTCGCGCGGCGCGCGAGGCGGAGACGGTGATCGGCGCGCTCGTCCGGAACCCGCGCATGATGGACAGCTATCGGGACCAGGCCTTCGCGACGGTCGACACCACCGTGGCCCGTCCGCTCCGCCTCGAGGTGAGTCTGTCGACGGAGGACGGCGAGATTTCGGAAGAGGCCGGCCCTCTCGAGTACCTCATCGTCACGGGCGCGGACCTCGCCGACGAGTTTCAGCCTCTCGCCGACTGGAAGACGAAGAAGGGCATTCCCGCGGCGGTCGTGACCATCGAATGGATCGAGAGCAACTACCCCCTGGGGTGCGATCTGCAAGAGACGATCCGGAACTTCCTCATCGAGGTGAAGAGCCAGCACCCGAGCCTCGCCTACGTCCTCATCGGAGGAGACGTGGACGTGGTTCCGGTGCGGGGTACCGGCGTGATATCCTATTCGACCGACCCTTCACCGATCCCCACCGACCTCTACTACGGCGACATCGACCCGCCGACCAACTGGAACAGCGACGGCGACGCGGTGATCGGCGAGGAGACCGACGGCCAGGACGCGGTTCCGGACCTGTACGTCGGACGCGCTCCGGTCAACACGCCCGAGCAGGCAGTCACCTTTGTCACGAAGACTCTCTTCTGGGAGCGGGAGATGCCTGCCGACCACAGCGAGCGCGTGCTCATGATGGGTGGCTCGAACTCGGAGCTGAACCCGGAAGGGATAGGTGCGGTGAACAAGGAGGCAATCGGAGCGGACTTCCTGCCGCCGAACATCTTCGCGCATTATCTCTGCTACCCGCGAGCGGGCTCTTCCTACTTGGGAACGTGGGACTGCGACGAAGAGCTGACGACTCAAACGGCGATCGCCCGGTTGAACGAAGGCTATCTGTTCGTGAACCACCAGAATCACAGCAACATTTACGAGCTCGGAGTCGGCGAGGGCGGACTGGACCGGTCCAGCGTGGATGCCCTGAGCAACGGGCCGCTTCAGTCGGCGCTCTTCACGCTCGGCTGCTCCGCCGGGGCCTTCGACTACGATTGCGTGATCGAACACTTCGTGCGGAACCCCGGCGGGGGAGGGCCGATGGCCGTCGGCTCCTCCCGCACGGCATGGTGGCCGCAAAACTCCCAGGACCGGGCCTTCGTGGAAGCCCTTTACGTGACCGGGCTCAATTTCGGGCAGGCCGCCGCGATGACCAAGACCGCCGATTTCTACCTCACGTACCGTTACCTCTTGAACACTCTGGGCGACCCGGAGCTCCCCTACTTCACGAAAACACCGGGCTCGCTCGCCCTCTCCCGTCCGTCGTCGGTGGAGCTCGGAGAGCCAAGCATCACTGTCGGCGTGTTCGACATGGGATCGTCACTTCCGGTGGAGGGCGCTCTCGTCTGCGCGATGAAGGGCCTCAAGGGCGCCGAGGACTATGCCGTGGGGATCACGGGCCCGTCGGGCTGGGTCACGTTCGATTTCGACGCGGATACGCCCGGCACCATCGAGCTCACCGTCACGCACCGCAACTATTCGCCGGCCGAGAGCACGATCGGCGTCGTCGCGGGCGACGAGCCGTTCGTGTACCTCTACGGCTGGAGCGTGGACGACGACACCCTGGGCACGAGCTCGGGGAACGGGGATCATCTCGCGGATGCCGGCGAGACGATCGAGGTGCCCGTCTCCCTGCATAACGTCGGCACGGAGACAGCCAAGAACGTCCGTGCCAAGCTGTCCTTGGTCTCCCCGAGCCCGTATGTCACGATTTTGGACGGCACCGAGGATTTCCGCGACATCCTGCCCGGACGGATCGTGACCTCGCCGGACGATTTCGACATCGCGATCAGCCCCGATTGCCCGGAGGGCCATGCGGTGGAGATGAAGGTCACCATCACCGCGAAGATACCCGTCGTCAAGCCGTCGCTGGTCGAAGCTTCCGTGCCCGGTGGCTCAACGCTGTTCGACTCCTCGGCCTCGCAACTCGATGATTCGGGCGACGACATCCTTCGCGTGACGCTCCAGTACTCCTGGATCGAGACCTTCACGATCCCCGTCCAAGGTCCCGATCTGAGGGTCGTCTCGCACTCGGTGGACGATGCCAGCGGGGACGACGTGATTCAGCCGAACGAGCAGGTCGAGTTGCCCGTCACCGTGAAGAACTTCGGCCGGGGAATTGCCGGAGCGGTCACGGGCGTCCTCACGAGCAGTTCGCCCTACGTGACCATGCTCAACGGCAGCGCCTCCTTCGGGGACGTCACCTACCTCGAGGAGGCGGCGTCGACGACGCCGTTCGTCTTCAGCACGACGATCTGGTACACCATGACCCCGCTGCCGTTCGAGCTCGTCCTGAGAGACCAGTACGACCACGAGTGGACGGTCCCGATCGAGGTTTTCCTGGCGCCGGCTGCCCCCACGGGCCTGGCCGGGGTTGCGGGCACCGAGGACATCCTCCTGACCTGGAGCCCGAGCTCCGCATCGAACCTCGCCGGGTACCACGTCTACCGGGCCGATCAGGCGGACGGCCCGTTCGTGCGGCTCGATCGAGAGATGATAGACGGGTCCTCGCGCTTCCAAGACACCGGGTTGGCCGGTTCCACGTATTACTACTACGCGGTCACCGCCGTGAATACGTCGGGCCGGGAGAGCGCCTTCTCTAGCGTTCTGCCCGTCCAGACGACGCTCCCGAACCAGGACGGGTGGCCCGTGTGCAACTGCGGCCAGGTTTCCTCTCCCTTGATCACCGACCTCGACGAGAACGGAAACCCGGAGCTTCTGTTCGGCGGAAGCACCCGGATCTTCGCGTTCCATTACACCGGAGAGGAAGTGCTCGACATCGACATGAACCCGACCACGATCAGCGGCTTCGCCTCGGCCGTGGGCACCGTCGGTACGCCCTCGGCCGCGGACCTCGACGGGGACGGCTTCCAGGAGATCGTCGCCGTTGCGAACGACAGTGTTTCGCACCGTGTGTATGCCTGGCGGTCTTTCGACGGACCCGACGCGGACAGGGAAGCGGATCTATTTGACGGCTGGCCCGTCTCGACTCCTGAACGTGTCGGCGCGGTGAGCGTTCCCGCCCTG
>CAZPWK010000109.1:0-8911 GCA_964590285.1 uncultured Acidobacteriota bacterium
GATCAGTGGCCCCCGCCGCCGATCATCCGGACGGCGTGCGGGAGGATCGGCAGCAAGAAGTCCATGCCCTCGCGCACGGCCTTCAGGCTGCCGGGCAGGTTGACGATCAGCGTCGTTCCCCTGAGCCCCGCCTCCCCGCGGGAGAGGCAGGCGTGCGGAGTCCTCTTCATTCCGTCGGCCCGGAGCGCCTCCGAGAGCCCGCTCGCGCGCCGCTCGACGACCGCGAGGGTCGCCTCGGGGGTCGTGTCGCGGGTCGAGAAGCCGGTCCCGCCGGTCGTCAGCGCGACGTCCACCCGGAGGTCGTCCGCGAACCGCTCGAGCGCCCGGCGGATCGCGGGCGGATCGTCGGGGACGATCTCGCTCGCGACGACCTCGAACCCCGCGCTCTCGAGACGCTCGCGAAGGTGCGGCCCGCTCTCGTCGCGGCGCTCCCCGCGCGCGCAGCCGTCGCTGACGGTCAGGACCGCGGCCCTCACCGCGCTTCTCCTCGCCGCACGACCTCGATCGCGTCGCCGGTCGCGACCGTCCCGCCCTTCCGAACGCGGGCGAAGATCCCCTCGCGGGGCATGACGCAGTCGCCGACCTGACGGCGGATGTCGCACCCCAGGTGGCACTCCTTGCCGATCTGGGTCACCTCGATCTCCGCCTCGCCCACGCGGAGGACCGACCCGATCGGGAGGCCCGCCAGGTCGATCCCGGAGGTCGTCAGGTTCTCCGCGAAGTCGCCGGGCGAGAGCTCGAGCCCGGGGATCGAGATCCTGTCGATGCTCTCCCGGGCGAGCAGGCTGACCTGGCGGTGCCAGTCGCCCGCGTGCGCGTCCCCCTCGATGCCGAGGCCGGGCGCGAGCCTCGCGCTTTCGATCGGTCGCTTGCGCGTCCCCTTCGATGCGGAGACGTTGACGGAGACCACCTTCGCCGCCACGTCACTCCCCCTCGTAGGTGCCGCCGGAGCCCCCGCGCTTGCGGACGAGCCTCAGGTCCGCGATCCGGATCCCCCGCTCGGCCGACTTGCACATGTCGTACACGGTCAGCGCCGCGACCGCCGCGGCGGTCAGGGCCTCCATCTCGACGCCGGTCTTCGCGCGCGTGCGGCAGGTCGCCTCGATCTCGACGGCATGGTCCTTCGCGTTCAGCGAGAGGCGCACGCCGGCGAACGTCAGCGGCAGCGGGTGGCAGAGGGGGATCAGCCCGGAGGTCCGCTTCGCCGCCTGGACCCCGGCGATCTCGGCGACCGTCAGGACGTCCCCCTTGTTCGTCCCGCCCGCGCGGAGGAGGCGGAAGGTCCGGGGCGCGACGAGCACGCGGGCCCGGGCGACCGCCTCTCGGGCCGTCGCCTTCTTTCCTCCGACGTCCACCATCCGGGCCCTTCCCTTCCCGTCGAGGTGCGAGAGGCCGCGCGCCATCTTCATCCTCCGATCTGGGACATGCCGCGCTCGGGCGCCGCCGCGGGATCCGGCATCCCCTCGGGCTTGGCCGCGATCGCTTCGCGGAGCCGGTCCCGGAGGCGCTGCGGGTCGGGCCGGGGCCGGAGCGCCGGCTTCAGGTCGATCTCCCGGCCCGAGAAGAGGCAGGGGCGCAGGTGGCCGTCGGACGTCAGCCGCAGCCGGTTGCAGCGGCCGCAGATCTCGCGGCTCGTCGCGGGGATCGTCGCGAAGCTCCCGGGGGCGCCGGGAATCCGGAGGGCCGCCCCTGCGGGGCCGACGCCGCGGGAGCGCTCCGCGGGCTCGAACGGCCCGAGCGCGTCGAGCCGCGCGCGGTGCTCCGGGACCGGAACGTGGTTCCGCTCCGACGGCACCGGTCCGACCGGCATGTACTCGATGAACCGCACCTCAACCGGGAGTTTCCTCGTCAGGTCGAGGAACGGCGCCGGGTTCTCGTTGACTCCGCGGAGCAGCACGACGTTGACCTTGACCGGGCGGAAGCCGGCCCGCACCGCGCTCTCGAGGCCGCGAAGCGCGCGGGCGAGGTCGCCGCCGCGCGTGAGATCCCGGTAGGCCGCGGGATCGAGGCTCGAGAGGCCGACGTTGATCCGGCCGAGCCCCGCGCCGCGGAGCGGGACGGCGAGCTCCGAGAGCAGGAGGCCGTTCGTGGTCAGCGAGAGGTCGTCGAGCCCCGGAATCCGCGCGAGGTCGCGGACAAGCGAGACGACGCCGCGGCGCAGGAGCGGCTCGCCGCCGGTCAGCCGCGCGCTCGAGATCCCCTCCGCGACCGCGGCCTCGACGAAGGCGGCGATCTCCTCGTACCGGAGGATCTCCGAGTGGTCGAGGAGCCGGACCCCCTCCTCCGGGAGGCAGTACCGGCATCGGAGCTGGCACCGGTCGGTGATCGAGATCCGCAGGTGGCGGATCTCGCGCCCGTGCGGGTCGGCCGTCATCCGCGGTCCTCGGGCCGCTCGGTCAGGTGGAGCAGGACCCGGCTTCCCGGCGGCAGCGACGTCGCATCCTCGGGTACGAGCGCCAGCGCGCCGGCCCTCGCCATCGAGGAGAGGATCCCCGATCCCTGCGGGCCGGTGAGCATGGCATGGAGCGCGCCCTCGCGCTCCTCGACGCGGACGCGGAGGAAGTGAAGCTTGCCGTCGGGCGCCGTCTTGCGCCAGCCGTCGTCGAGCACGGCCTGGCGCTCCGGCCTGTGGAGCTTCGAGAACCCCATCATCTTCCGGATGGCGGGCCGGACGTACTCCTCCATCATCACCATCGCGGCGACCGGGTTGCCCGGGACGCCGAACACCGGCTTGCCGTCGAGCCGGAACAGGCCGAAGGGCCCCCCCGGCTTCTGCAGGACCCGCCAGAACGCCGTCTCGGCGCCGAGCCCCTCGAGAACCTCCCGGACGTAGTCGTGGTCCCCCATCGAGATGCCGCCGGTCGTGACGATCGCGTCCGCCTCGGCGGCCGCCCTCCGGAGCGCCTCCTCGACCGCCTCGCGCCGGTCCGGCACCCGCGCGAACGGGATCGCGACCGCGCCGAAGGTCCGGACCTGGGCGCAGACGGAGTGCAGGTTGGCGTCGCGGATCTGCCCGGGACCGGGGCGCTCCGACGCGTCCACCAGCTCGTCGCCCGTGGTCAGCACCGCGATCCTCGCGCGCGCGACGGCCTCGACCTCGACGTGGCCGGTCGCCGCGAGGACGCCGATCTCGGCCGGCCCGAGCGCCGTCCCCGCCTCGACGACGCGCCCGCCCGCCGGTACGTCCTCTCCCGCGTGGCGGACGTTCGCACCGGGCCGGACCGGCCTCGGGATGCGGACCCGGTCTCCCTCGGTGGACACGCTCTCGACCGGTACGACCGCGTCCGCGCCCGCGGGAACCGGGGCGCCGGTCATGATGCGGACCGCGGCGCCCTCCTCGATCCTCCAGGCCGCGACCTGCCCGGCGGAGACGTCTCCGATCACGCGGAGGCGCGCCGGGCTCCCCTCGGACGCGCGGGCCGTGTCCCCGGATCGGAGCGCGAACCCGTCCATCGCGGAGTTCGTGAACGGCGGGACCGGGTCCTCGGAGAGGACGTCCTCGGCCGCCGCGAGGCCGAGCGCCTCCGCGAGCGGGACCCGCCACGATGGGAGCCGCGAGACCGAGCGGAGCGTGAGCGCCAGCGCTTCCCGGTAGGGGATCATCGGCGTCCTTCCCGTGCCGCGTCCACGATAGCAGGAGCGGCGCTCAATCGGGATCCTCGAGGACCCGGCGGTCCGGCAACGAGTAGTGCCGCCAGGATCCCGGCATGTGGGAGCCGACCGAGGCGACGGCCGTCGCCGCCAGGTACCACTCGAAACGGGCCGAGGGGAAGAGGGCGCCCAGGCCGAGCAGCGCGAGCTTGAGCCAGACCGCCGCGCCGGCCCCCTGCCAGGCGAAGTCGAGCCCCCTCCACAGCTCGATCCCCAGGAGGACCGCGCCGCTCGCGGCGGCCAGCAGGGCCGGGAGGAGCAGCCGGCCTCCGGGGACGCCGAACGCGACGCCGCCGAGCACGATCCCGATCGCGGCGACGTGCACCGTGCGCGCGCCGACGCGCCACGCGCGGTCTCCCGGGATCGTGCGGCGCGCGGATCGGGGGCTCACACGCCGACGCCGGGCAGGCGGGTCGTCGTGATCCGCTCGGAGGTCGTCTTCCCCTGGGAGAAGTTCAGGAGGTAGTCGGGGCCGCCCGCCTTCGAGTCGGTGCCCGACAGGTTGAAGCCGCCGAACGGGTGGACGCCGACCATGGCGCCCGTGCACCCGCGGTTGAGGTACAGGTTCCCGCAGTGGAACTCCCGCTTGGCCAGGTCGAGCCGGTCGATGCTCGCGGAGAAGACCGCCCCGGTCAGCCCGTAGCGGGTGTCGTTGGCGACGGAGAGGGCTTCCTCGAAGCTCCCGACCTCGATGACGGCGAGGACGGGCCCGAAGATCTCCTCCTGGCCGAGGAAGGATCGCGAGGCCGCGCCGTCGAAGACCGTCGGCGCGACGTAGAAGCCGGGCCGGTCGAGGGCGCGGCCTCCGACGAGGAGGCGCGCCTCCTTCTTTCCTCTCTCGATCGCCTCGAGGATGGACGCGTGGGCGGCCCGGTTCGCCACGGGCCCCGTGAACACGCACGGCCCCTCCCAGGGGTTCCCCGCGGGGAGCTTCTTCGTCTTCTCGAGGACCCGCTCCACGAGGGCGTCCTTGACCCGGCGGTCCACGACGAGCCGCGAGCAGGCCGAGCACTTCTGCCCCTGGAAGCCGAACGCCGAGCGGACGATCGCCGAGGACGCGGCCTCGAGGTCCGCCGTCTCGTCCACGACGATCGCGTTCTTTCCCCCCATCTCCGATACGTACCGGGTCATCCACTTCCGGCGGGGGTCGGGCTTCGCGACGAGCTCCTGGATCCTCAGGCCGACGTCGGCCGAGCCGGTGAAGGCGACGAACCGGATCTCCGGGTGGGTGACCAGGGAGTCGCCGATCTCGCCTCCCGAGCCGGGGAGGAGGTTGATCACCCCCGGCGGGATCCCCGCCTCGTGCGCGAGGTCCACGAGGCGCGACGCGAGGACCGGCGTGTCCGACGACGGCTTGACGAGGACGGCGTTCCCGCCGACGACGGCGGCCGTCGTCATCCCGCACAGGATCGCCAGCGGGAAGTTCCACGGCGAGATCACGGCGCCGACCCCGAGGGGGATGTAGGAGTAGCAGTTGTCCTCGGTCGAGAGCCGCGTCAGCGGCTGATACTGGAACTGCCGGATGGCGAGCCGGGCGTAGTACTCGCAGAAGTCGATCGCCTCGGCGATCTCGGCGTCGGCCTCGTACCAGTCCTTGCCGATCTCGTACGACAGCAGGGCGAGGAGGTCGAACCGGTCGCGGCGCAGGAGCGCGGCGAGCCGGACGAGCGTTTCCGCCCGCGCCTCGGGGTCGGTCCGCGCCCAGGAGGCGAACGCCTTCCCCGCCTCCGCGATCGCCTCGTCCACGTGCACCCGCGCGCAGCTCGCCGCGCGGCCGACGATCCGGTCGGGGAGGGCGGGGCAGGTCGAGACGATCGTCTTCTCCGTCTCGACCTTCCGGCCTCCGATCACCGCGGGACAGTAGGCTCCGAGCCCGCGCTCGAGCCTCGCGACCGCCGCCTCCGCCCTCTTCGCGTTGGCTTCGATCGCGTAGTCGCAGATGGGCTCGTTCTGGAAACGGGTGAGGAACATGCGAACCCCCTTGAATAAGGGATGATTCTACTCCGCAGAAACGGATCCGCAAAACCGGACTCTTCGCGGGCCGACCGGAGGCCCGCCGCGTCTGCGGGGACGGGCGCTTTGTGGCATACTGCCCGATCCACGCGGCTCCAAATCCGGGGACGGCAGGATGCGCGAGGCCCGCTTCGAGTCCGGCGAGGTCCGGGAGTACGTCGCCGCCCGCGGCGGGGCCCTCCGGGTCTCGATCCAGGCGGTCCTGTATGGCTGATGACGCGTGGAGCGCGGCCCGGTCGGGTCGCTCGAGGTCCCCGGGACGGTCGAGGAGCACGAGATCCTGGACGCGGAGGGCGTGGCGCTCTACCTGCACCGAGAGGTCCTCGCCTCGATCCCGCCTTCGGGTCGCCTCGGGTTCGCGTTCGGCCTCCTCGGGCGCTGTTTCCTGCGGGTCGAGCCGGGGCCGGGGACCGGGCCGCGCTCGACCTAGGATTCCCCGGATCGGATCGCCCCGCCCGTAGGGAGACGGCGGAGGGAGACGGCATGGAGACGATGGCACTCGACGAGATGAGGGCGGCCCACCGGGTGCTCGCCGCTCTCGACTACCTGCCGGGCCGCGTGGAGCGGGGGTACGCCGGGCGGACGCTGCACGTGGACGTCTCGGCGAACCGGATCGAGACGCGGCCGGTCACCGAGTACATGAAGGATCGCTTCACCGGGGGGAAGGGGTTCGACCTCTACCTGATGTGGCACTCGATCCCCGGGCCGATCGCCTGGGACGACCCGCGGAACGGCCTGTACTTCTCCGCCGGCCCGCTCGGCGGGACCCCGTACTTCTCGGGCTCGGGCAAGTGCCTCGTGACCGGGATCTCGCCGACGACCGGCTCCGTCATGGACTCGAACGTCGGCGGCCACTTCGGGCCGCTCCTGAAATTCGCGGGGTTCGACGCGCTCGAGGTCCGCGGCAAGGCGTCCGAGTTCGTCGTCGTGGTGATCGACGGCGACGAGCGCCGCGTCACGATCGAGACCGCCCCGCACGAGGCACTCAACAGCTACGACGTCGCGCGCCAGCTCCACGACATGTACGCCCGCACTCCCGGCGAGCTGCAGAGCCTCTCCGTCGTTTCCGCGGGGGAGGGGGCCGTCCACACGCGGATCGGCTGCCTGAACGTCTCGTTCTACGACTGGAAGCGGCGCGAGCCTCGCCTCAAGCAGGCGGGGCGCGGGGGCCTGGGCACCGTCCTGATGGACAAGAAGATCAAGGCGATCGTCGCGAAGTCGAGCCACAACCGGCCGCAGTGGACGCTGTCGGTCGAGGCGCCCTGAGCGGGAGAGGAGATCCCCCGATGAGCCGCGCGGTGGACCGCGATACCAGTCAGGTGGACGACATCCTGGACCGTTGGGGCGGGAGCGCCGAGTTCGCCGTGGAGATCCTCCAGGACATCCAGGCGCGATTCCGCCATCTGCCCCAGGCCGCGCTCGAGCGCGTGTCCGAGAGGACCCGCGCCGACATGGGGCGCCTCTACCACATCGCGACGTTCTTCAAGGCGTTCTCCCTGAAGCCGCGCGGGGAGACCGCGATCCAGGTCTGCACCGGCACGGCCTGCCACGTCCAGGGCTCCGCCCGGGTGCTCGACGCGTTCAGCCGGGAGCTCGAGGTGCGGCCCGGGGAGAGCACGGCGGACCTCAAGTTCAGCCTGGACGGGGTCCGGTGCCTCGGCTGCTGCGGCCTCGCGCCCGTCGTGACGATCGGGGACGAGCTGATCGGCGGCGTGGACTCGTCGAAGGTCGCCCGGCTCCTCCGGAAGCACCGGAAGCCGGGGACGAAGACCCGAGCCAAGGAGGCCCGCGATGCCTAAGGCGACCCTCGAGAACCTCGACGCCCTCGCGCGGGAGGCCAGGGACGAGGCCGCCGGCTACAGGGCGATGCTGATGGTCTGCGCGGGGACCGGCTGCGTCTCGGCGAAGTCGCTCCCGATCCGCGACGCGCTCCGGCAGGAGATCGAGCGCCGCGGGCTCGACCGCGAGATCAAGGTCGTCGCCACCGGCTGCAACGGCTTCTGCGCCCACGGCCCGATCTGCGTCGTGCAGCCCGAGGGGGTGTTCTACGAGCGCCTCAAGGTCGAGGCGGTGCCCGACCTGATCGAGTCGCACTTCGTCCGGGGGAAGCCGCTCGAGAAGTTCCTCTACCGGAAGGACGGCACGCGGAAGCCGGTCCCGCTCGAGAAGGACATCGAGTTCTTCGCAAAGCAGCACGCGATCGCCCTGAGGAACCGCGGCCGCATCGATCCCGAGAGCATCGCGGACGCGCTGCGGGCGGGGGCCTACCAGGCGATCCGGAAGGTCCTCGCGGAGGGGATCCCGGGGGACGAGATCGTCGCCCGGATCGTCCGGTCGGGGCTCCGGGGGCGGGGCGGCGGCGGCTTCCCGACCGGCGTCAAGTGGAAGACCTGCCTCGAGGCGGCCCGCGAGCGCGGCGTGCGCCCGTACGTCGTCTGCAACGGCGACGAGGGGGACCCGGGCGCGTTCATGGACCGCAGCATCGTCGAGGCCGACCCGCACGCGGTGATCGAGGGGATGCTGATCGGCGCGCGGGCGCTCGGCGCGGCCGAGGGGTTCGTCTACATCCGCCTCGAGTACCCGCTCGCGCTGGCGCGGCTCCGGAAGGCGATCGGGCAGGCCCGCGAGTGGGGGCTCCTCGGGAAGGGGATCCTCGGGACCGACATGGAGTTCGACATCGAGATCCACCAGGGTGCGGGGGCGTTCGTGTGCGGCGAGTCCACGGCGCTGATGGCCTCGATGGAGGGGCGCGCCGGGGAGCCGCGGGCCAAGTACGTCCACACGGTGGAGCACGGCTACCGGGACATGCCGACGGTGCTGAACAACGTCGAGACCTGGGCCAACGTCCCGCAGATCCTCCTGCGCGGTCCGGAGTGGTTCGCCTCGATCGGGACCGGCGACGTCTCGAAGTCCCCCTGGGGCGGGAGCTCCGGCACGAAGGTGTTCTCGCTGGTCGGGACCGTGAGGAACTCGGGGCTCGTCGAGGTCCCGATGGGGATCACGCTGCGCGAGATCGTCTTCGACATCGGCGGCGGGATCCCGGGCGGCCGCAAGTTCAAGGCGGTGCAGACGGGCGGGCCGTCGGGCGGGTGCATCCCCGAGTCCATGCTCGACCTCCCCGTGGACTTCGACACGCTGGTCGAGGCCGGATCGATGATGGGGTCCGGCGGCATGATCGTCATGGACGACCGGACCTGCATGGTGGACGTCGCCCGCTACTTCGTGGACTTCCTCTGCGACGAGTCGT
>CAZPWK010000110.1:0-8884 GCA_964590285.1 uncultured Acidobacteriota bacterium
GACGTCGGAGTGGGAGCGTCGGGCGCGCGGTCGGCTGCGCGAGGTCCTCGCCCGGGAGATCGGGCCCGACGGGATCATGGTCGAGCAGGTCCCGATGTACCAGGGCGTCTGCGCCCTCGCGCTTCTGGACGCTCTCTTGGCGTTTCCGGCGAATGGCCTCGAGCCCGACCGGCCATCGTCCGAAGCCGCCGTCCGGCTGATCGAGGCGCTCTCGCGCCTGGCGGACCCGCGGGGTCGGATCCCGACGATCGGCGACTCGGACGCGTTCGAGGTCGAGTACCTCGAGGGCTTCGCGCGGGCCGTTCTCGGCGAGGGCGTGGTCCCGGAGGCGCCGCCCGGCGCGCCGTCCGGGGGAGGGCGGCAGGCGGAAGCGTCGGTGACGGTGATGCCGTCGGCCGGGTGGGCGATCGCCCGATGGCGGGGCTCTTCCGGCGGACCCGCCTGGGTCCTGCTCGACGCCTCGGGGCGTCCGCCGGCGACCCACGCCGGCCACTCCCACGCCGACGATCTCCAGCTCCTCGTGCATGCCGGAGCGGATTCCCTGCTCGTGGACCCGGGCCGTTTCACGTACGCTTCCGGGTTTCGACCGCACCTGCCGCTCGTCGGGGCCGCTCTGGCCCCGCGAGGGCGGTTCGGTCCGCTGAGCCGGATCCTGTTCCCGAGGTTCCGCGACCCAAACGAGCGCGACTGGCGGGCGCACTTCCGCGCGACGCTCGCCCACAACACGGTCGCCTGGAACGGCAGGGACCGTCCCGGTTACGCTTCTCCCGCAGAGGAGCCCTCGTCGGTGCGACTGATCGACGCCACGGCCGACGAGGACGTGTTCCGTCTGGTCGGCCGCGCGGAATGGAGCGTGGGCTCGTCCACCGGGCCGACGCTCGTCCACGAGCGCACGATCGTCGGGTTGATGCCCGACCTTCTCGTCGTCGTCGATCGCCTCGAGGCGCCGTCCCCGGCGACGTGGATCGCCTCCTTCCATCTGGGAGAGGGCGTCCGCGCCGGCGTCTCGGGAAGGGTCGTGGACCTGCGCTCCGATTCGGGGTCGGCCCGGGCGATGGCCTTCGAGATCGCCGGAGAAGGCGATCTCGATCTCGCCGTCGAAGACGACTGGGTCTCGCCGACCTACAACGAGAGGCGGCGGGCGCTCGCGGTGCGCGCCCGGATCCGCGGCGCGGAGCGAACGAGCCTCGTCACCGCGTTGACCCTGGGCCCGCGAACCTCGGGAGACGTCGCGAGCGTCTCGAGTCCGTCGGTGGAGATCCGGCGCGCCGAGATCTCGGGCTCGCCCGTCGTCGACCTGCAAATCGGGGAGCCGGAGAACCTCCTTCGAGCGATCGTCAATCCTCGGGGGGCGAAGCTCCGCTTCGGCGGCGTCGACTCGCGGGCGCTCGTCTGCGCCCGGCGGACGCAGGCCGGCGGAGATACTTTCACGGCGGTCGAGGACCGTGGCGAGCCCGGCTCGGCGCCGAGGGGTCCGGGGAGCTCGGGGCCCTCCATCGTTCGCATGCGCCTGCGTTGAGCGGGGGACCCCACGCGTCGAGGCGAGGACGACGCCGATTCCTCCCGATCTCTCGTCTCCGATCTTGAAGAATTGTCCGCAATCGGCGTTCTCGGGATCGAGAGCCTTCGCAGCCGGTGGCGAGGCCCGAAAGGCCTCGTATAATTGCATCCGAAACGGGGCGGGCGGCGGCAGCCGGTGCGCCGTCGGCGGGGAACGCTCGAACACCACCGATGCGAGTACAGGAAGGAGACCCTTCGATGATGTCCCGACTCCAGGTCCTTGAACTCCGCGCACCCGGAGCGATCGGCGCGGTTCTGTTCCTGGTCGCCGCACTCGCGACGCCGGTGCACGCGATCACCGAGCCGTGCGTCTCGATCACCGCAACCTGCACCGACGCAGTCGGCGCGGGGCAGCCGATCCCGTTCTCCGGAACGGTCTGCAACTGCAATCCCTCCGCGATTCCGCTCTTCGACGTGACCGTCGAGGATGGGACGCACAACGGGGTCTTCTTCGGACCCGTCGATCTCCTGCCCGGGGCGTGCGCGAGCTGGAGCTACGAGTGGGTCCCGGAATCGGACCCGCTTACGATCTTCTTCATCGTTCGAGCCGTGGACGATCCGGTGACCGGGCACTACATCGCGACGTCGACTTCCGCGACCTGCGGCGTCCAGGACGAGCCGGAGATCTGCAGGACTCCCGGTTTCTGGGGCACCCACGCCGGCACCGAGAAGACCGGAAGCCGCAACATCACGCAGGCCGTGATCGACGCGGCCGGGTTCCTCTCGGTGTGCGGCGAAACCGTGGACAACACGCTCCTCAAGATGGACGACTCCGCCCTGGAGGCGACGTGCGTGAGCGTCAAGCTGGGCAGCCGGCTGCAGCTCGCGCGGCAGCTCACGGCGACCGCCCTCAACTGCGTCATGACGAATGGAGATCCGTATTGCGAGGGAGTCGGCGTCGCGGAGACGTTCGCGAGATGCGATTTGGCTTGCGCGCTGAACTCCGACTTCGGCGACTGCATCGACGAGCTCGACTGTTTCAACAACGGCGGCGTCATGCTGGAGAGCGGACTGTGCCAGATCGGAACCTGCGGAGGCGACGGCGTCACCGCGTGCGACGGGGACGAGTCCTGCGGCTTCGACGTCCTCGGGGCGCCGATCCCGTGCGTCCCGCTTCCCGGGAACTGCCACGACGCGCTTCTCGTCAACGAGGATCTCGGGCTCCTGTTCGCCGACCCTGGGCCGGCGGGAAGCTCCACCGCCTGCAACGCGGCGATCAAGAGCGCCTGCACGATCTTCGACTGCGATTGATCGCTGCGGATCGAGTTCCGAGATTCACGGAGGGCCGGCGGGCGACCGCCGGCCCTCGTCGTTCGGGAGAGGGGCCGCAGGGGAGGCCGGCTTCTCGTACAGGGACCAGGCTCCGCGACGAGCGGCGACGCGGTACTCCCGAAGGTAACGAGCGTCCTCCGGCGGCACCGCGCCGCGCACCAGGATGGAAGGCAGGTCGGAGTACCAACCCCGATAGGGATCTTCCGGGCCGGGCCAGTCTCGGTAGACCGGGAGGACGGTCTCCGGGACGCGCCTTCGGATCAAGCCGAAGCGGAAATCCACGAGCTTCGTCGTCGCGATCCCGCGGTTCCAGACGATCTGGTAGTTTTGGAAGTGGATGTACACGGGCCTGTCGCGGAAGTATCTCTCGTAGATCAACCCCGCCATCGGCCCTCGCGACGCGTCCGGCAGGAGTCGGCGATCGAAGCCGGCGTTCTCTCCCTGGAACGAGAGGAAGTAGGAGGTCCAGAGCGCCGCGTGCAGGCACGCGGCGGCGACCGCGGTCCCGACCGCGAGGCGCCGTGCAGGACCCCTCGCCAGGGCCCCGGCCAGGATCACGAGCGCGAGCAACACGACGACCGAGAAGCGCTGCGAGACGAACTGGTGACCGGGGAGGTTCTCCGGGAGGAGGAAGTAACAAGCCGTCGAGCAGCCGAGCAGCACGAGCGGCGCCTCGAGCCGCCGCCGCCCGTTCCCGAGGTCGCTCGATCGGATCCACCGCACGACTCCCGTGGCCGCGAAGCCGCCGAGAACGAGGAAGAAGGCCGCCCCCGCGGCGACGTACGGCGCCGACGTTCCGAGAAACGTGTTGTCGGCCAGGAAGAGAGGCGAGCTCCTCCGGGGCAGGGACGCGAGGTACTCGTGAAGGTAGTAATCGCGGAGCGCGACGAAGGTTCCCATCGGGTCGCCCGAGGGCTCCGTGCTCGCCCAGTCGCGAACCCACCAGAGCGCGAAGATCGTCAGGGCCGGAAGCGTCAGGAGGAGATGCCGAACCCCCCGGAGGAGGCTCCCTCGCAGTCTCACCGCCGTCATCGTCACGAGGAGCAGGGCGGCGAACAGGGTGGCCTGCGCGTGGACGAAGAAAAACAGCACGAGAGTGCCGACCACGGCGATCGCCGACCCGGTTGTGGGACCCTCGAGGTGCCGCGACAGGATCCGGAACAGCAGGAGGGTCAGGGGGACCGAGGCCACGAAGCCGACGAGACCCCAGCAGACGTTGAAGTTGTAGAGCGGGAGGAAGGACAGGAGCGCGAGCCAGGGCTCCCCGTCCAGGTCCCGGATGACGAGGAAGGTGAGGAGGGGAACGAGCAGGACGTAGAGGCAGAAGAACGCCGCGTTCGCCGCCTCCGCGGACCGGAAGATCGGGAGCCAGCAGAACGCCAGGTGGAACGCGTTCGGCTTGAACAGGGTCGGGACCGCGTAGAAATCTGCCAGAACGTTGCCCGGCTCGCCGGCGTGCCGGATGATCGTCGCGGCCGCCAGGTGGTTCGGGACGTCGACGAACGGATGGAGGCGCAGCGTCCCCATCAGAACCGCGTGGCCCGCGGCGAGCGTCGCGCAGACGGCTGCGGCCCATCCCCACCGCGGCCTCGGCGCCGCCGAACCGTCTCGACAAGTAGGCGACGTGCTCACCCGGCACCCCGTCGGTCCTCCGGCGGACCGTTCGGCCGGAGATTATCGCATCGGGCCCAGCTTTTCCGTTTCGTGGCGGCGGGCACCGGAAATCCCGGCCGCCTTCGGTCCCGAATCACGAGAATCGCCATGGCCCGCGGCCACCCTCGCGGTACATTGACCCGTGTTCACGCTTCGTCGGGCTTGCGGATTCCGGGCACGGCCTGCGTCCCCAAAAAGCGAGAGAATCTCTCCACAAATGGCCGGGCCCGCGATACGATGTACGAGTCGGGAGCGCGGGGAGCCCAGCGAGGCACGGCAGGTGTATCCGTGAGAATTCTTCCGTGGGTGGCCGCGTGCGTGCTTGCGGCGTCGTGCTGGGTCCCGGCGGGCGCGGACCAGAGGGCGGACGCCGTCCTGATCGTAAACTCCCAGAGCGGAGCGTACGAGGACGTCGAGCGCTACATCCGCCCGTACCTGGTCCATTTCGGAGTGCCCTTCACCGTTTTGGACGTCTCGTCCTCGCCGGTCGGTCCCGAAATCGGCGATTACTCCCTGATCCTGATCGGCCACCGGGAGCTGGACCCCGACCATCTGTACCTGGATTCCGAGGAACAGTCCCACGTCGCCGCCGCGGTCGCGAACGGATCGGGGCTCGTCAACTTCGACAACGATCTCTCTCCGGACGGGAGCACGCCGCGCTATCCGTTCGTGCAGGACATCTTCGGGTTCGGCTACGTCCCCCGAAGGTCCGACCAGAACGTCGTCTTCACGGAGGAGGCGCCGGCCCACTACGTGACCGAGCTCCACGACCCGACCCAGGTGATCGGAACGGGATTCATGACCCTTGCGGGCGTGACGCTGCCGCCGGACGTCACGCCGCTGGCCGTCGTGGAGTTCCTGCGGGAGCCGTTGGTCGCGGTGACCGTTCACGGACTCGGACGGGCCGTTCAGTGGGGCAGCTACGAATGGATGGCGAACGCCGTCAAGGGTCCCGTCCGTGAGCTCGACGACCTCGTGTGGCGCGGGTTCGTCTGGGCGGCCCGAAAGCCGTTCGTCCTGCAGGGCTTCCCGAACTTCGTGACGATGCGCGTGGACGACTCGAGGGGCGGCTTCTGGTGGGTGGAGGCCGCCAATCGGTTCGGCCTGAAGCCATGGCTGGGGCTCTTCTACCGCGACATCCTGGACGTCGAGGCGCAGAAGCTCTCCGGTCTCGTGCATTCGGGGCTCGCGACCGCGACCGTTCACGCGAAGAGCGAGTCGGGAGGCGTCAACGGAACCTTCTTCTACTTCGATCACTACGCGGGGGCCGGCTTCTCGGATGCCATGGTCGACGCGAACTTCGACGAGGCGATCTCGTGGCACGACGCCCACGACGTGCCGATCGGGCAGTTCGTGGCGGCCCACTGGTACGAGATGGGCAGCAACGTCTTCGGCCGCCTCCGGGATTGGGGCGTTGAGTTCGTCGCGACCCACATGGAGCCCGGCTTGCCCTACGTCGCGTCCCCGTGGCTCCAGCTCGGTCCGTACCGGCTGTTCGAGACGGGGCGGGCGGATCACTTCGAGGGGCTCGTTCCGGTGCATTACGCGGACTTCCTCGGAGTGCCGGGCCATCCGGAGCTCGACGGCGCCTTCTTCGATTGCGTGACCGAGATTCGAGACGACGCCGGCTACGAGTGGTATCCGGACAACGACGTCGCGGGAACCATCGGACGGGGAACCCGACAGACGAGACGGGCGCTCGACGGCATGTTCCTGGCGACGCTCTTCACCCACGAGTACTTCGTCCAGGACATCGCCCCCGAGAACTGGGAGGCGGTCCTGCGCGGGATCACGGAGAACCTGAGACCGTACGATCCCGTCTACGCGACCCTGGACCACGCGTGCCGGTACGCACGGGCCATGGTCGCGTCGGACATCGCGGCGAGCACGTACGACCCCGCGACGCGCGTCTTGTCGACCACGCTCGACGGCGGTACGGACCTCGCGACGGAATTCCGCGCGTTCATCGAGCCGCATCGGAAGCCCGTCGCCGTCACGGTCGACGTTCCCGTCTTCTCGGGCTCGGTCCAGGTTCAGCGCCAGCTTCCGGGGGCGCTGCACCACATCGTCGTGAGCCCGGCTCTCGAGACGATCCCGGCGGGCGGGTCGCTCCTGTTTTTCGCGGAGGGCTTCGACGCGGACGGCATCCCGATCCCAGGGCTCGAGTTCACGTGGGCGGCGGCGACGGGGGGAACGATCGACGCGGAGGGACGGTTCGCAGCGGGAACCGCGACGGGAGTGTTCACCGACGCCGTGAGCGCGACGATCGGCGAGATCTCCGGATTCGCCTCCGTGGAGGTGTACGAGCCCGTCCTGGGCGGATTCGCGTTCGCGGAGATCGACGCGGTCGCTTACGCCGGAATCCCGTTCCCGGTGACGGTCCGCGCCCTCGACCAGCACGGGTGGGTGCTGGCTTCGTACGCCGGACCCGCGCTGCTCCAGGACGCGACGGGAACGATCCTTCCGGTCGCCACCGGGATCTTCGCGGGGGGCGCCTGGACGGGAGAGGTCGAGATCCAGGTCGCGCGGGACGGCGTGACGATCTCCGCGAGCGACGGCGTCGCGAGCGGCACGAGCGCGCCGTTCGACGTCCTGGCGCTGCGCTCGGGCGAGATCGTCGTGGACTGTTGGGACGACGCCAGCCAGCAGCCGGTGTTGCAGGCGACGACCAGCGACCTCAATCTCGTGGCGACGGATGGGAAGTGGACGGAGTTCTGGTACCAGTGCTGCCGCCCGTACCCCACCGTGATGGCGGCCGTCGGAGAGGCGTCCCTCGGCCTCCCGGTGATGCGCTTCCGGGCCGTTGGAGTCCAGGATGCGACGTACGAGGTCCGGGCGACGCTCTACACGGACAGCGCGGGCCGCGACATGCGCTACTTCTTCGGCTTCCGCCCGGAGGCGCCGGCGGAGCACCACGTGGACACCGTCGGCGGCGAGGGAGGCGCCGAGGAGCATGCCGAGTACGTCCTGGGGATCGTGGACGTCACGGACGGAATCTTCAGCCTCTACGTCCAGGACGCGCAGCTGCTCTCCGGCAGCGATCCGTTCTTCGGCTGGGCGTCCATCCGCCTCGTCCCTCAGGCCGGTCCGCTCGACCGCATCGTCGTCGCCCCGGATCCGGCCGAGGTCCCGGCGGGAGGGGCGAAGCAGTTCGAGGCTCGAGGATACGACGCGAGCGACGTGCCGCTCCTCGGGCTCCTCGTTGCGTGGGAAGCCGCTGCGGGAGGGGAGATCGACTCGAACGGCCTCTTCACCGCCGGTGCGACTGCGGGGTTTTACCCGGCGTCCGTGAGCGCGTCGAGCGGCGACGTCACCGGCTTCGCGTCCGTGGAGGTGTACGCGCCGGTCCTCGACCATTTCGAGTTCGAACCGATCACGGAGCCGGTCTACGCGGGGAGCTCTTTTTCCGTTCGGATCACCGCCCGGGACCAGCGCGGCGAAGCGATGGTCGGTTACACCGGCCGGGCGGCGCTCGCGGACACGACGGGCACGATGACTCCCGCGACGACAGGCGAGTTCGTCGAGGGCTCGTGGACGGGGCCCGTGACCGTGTGGACGGCAGCGAGCGGAATCCGGCTCGTGGCGGTCGACGGCTCCACGACGGGGATGAGCGGAGCGTTCGACGCGCTGGCTCCCGCGTCCGGTGTCGTCGCCATCTCCTGCTGGGAAGACGGCAATCAACTTCCGGTGCTCCAGACGACGACCGATCCGGATCTGCTGATCCCCACGGACGGCCTCTGGACGGAATTCTGGTACGAGTCCGGCCGGCCGTATCCGGGGGTGTTCGCCGGCGCGGACGAAGAGTCGTACGGGCTCCCGGTGATGAAATGCCACCGGGAAGGCGTGGAGAGCGGCCGCTACGACGTGTACGGGCTGCTCTACACGAACGACGCCGGCCGCGACATGCGTTACTTCTACGGGTACGAGCCGGCCGCTCCGAAGGCTCACTATGTGGACACGATCGGGGGCACGGGCGGCGCCGAGCAGCACACGGAGTACTGGCTCGGGTCCGTCGACCTCACGGACGGCCGATTCGCGATCTATTACCGGGACGCGGACCTCCTGAGCGGTACCTATCCTTTCTTCGGATGGGCGTCCGTGCGGCTCGTCGAGTTGTGCGCCTTCTCGCGTTGGTTCCGCGATGCGGATGAAGACGGCTACGGCGATCCCGATTCCATGCAGCAGGCGTGCTCGCAACCGTCCGGCTACGTTGCCGACTCGACGGACTGCGACGACACGGCCGCCACGGTTCATCCGGGCGCGGACGACGCGACCTGCGACGGCGTGGACGACGACTGCGACGGCACGGCGGACGAGGAGTACCTGCCGGTCTCGACGAGCTGCGGGATCGGCGCGTGTGCGGCGACCGGCGCGACCTCCTGCGTGGCGGGCGCCGTCG
>CAZPWK010000111.1:0-8878 GCA_964590285.1 uncultured Acidobacteriota bacterium
TCGACCTCGTCCGCGGGCGGACGTCCGCCGTCCGCCGGCGGACACCCCGGACACCTCTTCCCCCACAATCTCGCGGCCACCGTGGATCGGATCCCTACGCTCCGAAGGCCGAGACGTGGTCGCGCCCCTCGCGCTTGGCGCGGTAGAGCGCCTGGTCCGCCCGGAGGAGCAGGGAGCGCAGCGCCCCGCCGTCGTGGTCGGGGAAGACAGCGATCCCGATGCTCGCCGTCGTGCGCAGCGAGGCCCCGTCCGACTCGACGACGAGACGCGCCACCTCGCGCCGGATCCGGCCGGCGATCGCGCGGGCACCTTCGAGCCGGGTCTCGGGGAGGAGGATGCAGAACTCGTCCCCCCCGCAGCGGCAGGCGAGGTCCGCGGACCGCATGAGGCTCCGGATCGAGGCGCCGAGCGCCCGGAGATACCGGTCGCCCGCGAGGTGCCCGTGGAGGTCGTTGATCGACTTGAAGTCGTCGAGGTCCATCATCAGGACGGCGAACGTGCCGCCGTAGCGCCGGGCCCGGTTGTACTCCGCCTCGAGGCATCGCTCGAAGTATTCGCGGTCGAGGAGCCGCGTCAGCGAGTCCACGGTCGCCAGCTCGTGGCGGCGGGCGTTCTCGATCGCGACGGCGGCCTGCTGGGCGATCGTCGTCAGCACCTTCTCGCGGGCGTCGTCGTAGGCGCCGTCGCGGGCGCTCCGGACGGAGAGCACGCCCACGACCCGGTCCTCGACGACGAGGGGAACCGCCAGGGAGGATCCGGCCTCCACGGAGCGCACCGGGCGCTTCTCCAGGAAGACCGAGGTCGCGAGATCGTCGTCGGCGTCCGGCGGGCTCGACCGGTCCTCCCCGGCGCGCCAGCGGTGCTCGACCCCGAGGTTCCCGCTCTCGGGATCCACGAGCGACACCCGGATCTCGTCGACGTCGAGGATCTTCCGGCACTCGCGCTCGACGACGGCGAGGACCTTCGCCGGGTTGAGGGAGGACAGCATCTCCCGCCCGATCGCGTGGAGCGAGGCGAGCTCGGCCAGGCGCGCGGCCAGGGAGTCGTTGGTCGCCCGGAGATCCGAGAGGGCGCGGTCGAGCCGGCGCAGGGCGAGCTGCACGAGGAGCACCGCGCCGGCGAGGATCGCGGCGAACGCGAGCCGGCCGCCCGAGATCAGGAAGGCCAGGAGCCACGCCACCGGAACGGTCGCCGCCTCGAAGGCGACGCTCGCGGCCGCGCCCGCGGCGGTCCGGGAGGTCCGTCCCTCGATCGGGCGGCGGAGCGCGGCGTCGAGGGCGAGGGCCGTGAGCTCGACGGCGCCGAAGACGACCGCGAGCCTCAGAAGGTCGAGCGCGGCGGTCGGCGAGAGGGCGCGCCGCAGGAGAGGGGCGACGAGCGCCGCGACGGCGAGACCGGCCGCCGCGGAGGCGACGGCGCTCCGTCCCCTCCGCCGAGGGCCCGCGAGACCGCCCCCGCCGCCCGCCGCCAGGGCGGCTCCCCCCACGCAGAAGGCCAGGTGAGGGGAGAGGAGCTCCGTCGCGACGACGACGAACAGGAGGCCGAGACGCACCGGGCCCCCCTCGTCCGCGGGAGAGGCGATCGCCGCGCACGCGGCCGCGAGCGATCCGAGGGCGAGCGCGAGGGCGGCGGAGCGGGCGCCGAGGTCCGGGGCGAGCGGGACGAGGCCGGCCGCCGCGGCGGCGAGCGCCGCCGCGATCGCGAGCCTCGCGGGATTCCCGACCAGCCGCACCGAGGACCCCTCCGCGCGCGGCCGGGCCGGCCGCGCGACGAGCCGCTCCCCCGCGGTCAAACGTACTCCGCGGACGCCCCGGGGCAAGCGGCGGTGGGAGGTTTCCTTGCGGGCGGGGGCGATTTCTTGACACCCCGAAATACGGCCGGGATAATGGGCTCTTTCGCAGGGCAGGGGAGGCTCGAGAGGAGATTGAGAGGGCCGAGGAGCGGGAGATCGGCGCGTGCCGCGGCGCGCGGGGGGGTGGCGATGGCGGCGCTCCTCGCCCTGGCGTCGTTCGGGGTCGCGGAGGAGCCCGGATCGCTCCCGAAGCCCGCGGTCGCCGAGGAACCGCCGGCCGAGGGCGCGGAGGGCCCGGCGCCGGCCCGGATGCCTTCGTTCCTCTCGGGAGTCGACCTGCTCCTCCCGGCGCAGGAGGCGTTCCGGGGCTGGCCGCAGAAGGATCTGACGGAGAGGCCCTTCTGGTTCCCCTGGGGCGTCCCCGCGTTCCGGAAGGCGCAGCTCTTCGACCGACCGGTCCTTCTCGTGCTGCTCGCCCCGTGGAACCGATCCTCCGTGCGGTTCTTCCGCGAGGTGCTGTTCGATCCCGAGATCGCGTCGGCCGTGAACGACGGATACCTGATGGTCCTCCTCGACGCGGACCGCAGGCCCGACGTCCGGATCCGGTACCAGACCGGGGCCTTGCCGACGATCGCGTGGCTGCTGCCCGAAGGCCTTCCGATGCTCAGCCGCGCGAACCCGAAGGGGGTGGATGCGCCGATCACGGCCGGGTTCGTCGAGGTCCCGACGATGCGGTTCCTCCTCGAGCAGGCGGCGACGTACTACCGGAGGCAGGGGCCGAGCCTGCGCGAGGCGGCAGCGGAGTGGGCCAAGGCGGAGGGCGAGACGCGCGCCAGCGCGGGGGTCCCGGACGCCGTCGCCTCGGACGCCGCGGCGGGCTGGCTCCTCGCCAACCATGACGCGGCGGCCGGCGGCTTCGGCGTCGCTCCGAAGTTCCTCGTCCCGGGGCTCGTCGAGTACGCCGCCCTGAGAGCGGAGCGCGGCGAGGCGGACCTGCTCCCTCTCGCCCTCGCCACGGTCGAGACCCTCGTGAGCGGCCCGCTGTACGACCGCGAGACGGGCGGGATGCGTCGGATGGCGCTGGCGCCCGACTGGGGCGACGTGCAGCCGGAGAAGCTGCTGGAGGTCAACGCCAACCTCCTCCGGGAGCTCTCGTTCGCGATCCGGATCCGGGATTCCGAGGCGCTCAGGGCCGCGGGCCGGGGAACGGCTTCGTTCCTGACGACCACCCTGGCCCGTCCCGGGGGAGGGTTCTATCTGGCCGAGGTCGCGGGGGAGGAGGGCAGGCCGGCGGCGGAGTCCGTCGACCGGCTCGTGCTCGCAGGGCCGAACGCTCTCGCGGGGGCGGCGCTCCTGCGGGTCGGGATCGCGCTCGGCGACGGCGGGATCGAGAAGGCCGGACGGGACGCGCTCGACTACGTCCTTCGCGCCGGGGTGGCCCCGGGCCGGGGCGCGGAGCACATCCTCGAGCCGGATCCGGACGGGCGGCGCCACCTCGAGGCTCAGGCCGAGACGGCGTTCGGGTTCGCGGACGCCTACGAGGCGACCGGCGACCCCAGGTACCTGGCCGCGGCGCGCGACCTCGTGGAGTTCTGCTCGCGCAATCTCCTGGAAGCGGGGACCGCGGCCTTCCGGGACCACGTCGCCGACCCCTCGGACGTCGGCATCCTCCTGAACCCCCGCCGCCCGATGCGGGAGAACGTCCTCCTGGCGCGCGCGATGCTGCGGCTCGACGCTCAGGGGCTCGGGGCCGACTTTCGGGAGCGGGCCGCCGCGGTGCTGGGGAGCTTCTCGGGGAACGCCGCCGCGTACGCCGTGCACGGCGCTGCCGTCGCGCTCGGCGTCGAGGAGACGATCCGCCGCCCGCTGACGGTCCGGATCGAGGCGCCGGTCGGCGATCCCGCCGCGGAGGCGCTCCGCAGGGCGGCCGCCCGCCTTCCCTGGACGTGGACGGTGATCGCGACCGGGGAGAAGGCGAAGGGGCCGGCGGAGGCGGTCCTCGGCTGGCGCGGCGAGGAGCGTCGGGTCCGGCGGGCCGCGGATCTCGCGAAGGCGGTCGAGGGAATGACGGGAGCCGCCCCTCGGGGTGCGCGTCGGTGAGCGCGCGGGAGCCGATCGAGATCGGCATCGTCGGGGGGAGCGGGCTGTACGAGCTGGCGGAGCTCCGGGGGATCGAGGAGGTCCGGGTCGAGACGCCGTTCGGGGCTCCCTCCGACGCGTTCCTCGTCGGGGACGTCGACGGGAGGCGGGTGGCGTTCCTGGCCCGACACGGGCGCGACCATCGCCTCCTTCCGTCGGAGATCAACTTCCGGGCGAACGTCTGGGCGTTGAAGCGTCTCGGAGCGACCCGCATCCTCTCCGCCTCGGCGGTCGGCTCGATGCGGGAGAGCGTCCGCCCGCGGGACGTCGTCGTCCCCGACCAGCTCGTCGATCGGACCCGCGGCCGGATCTCGACCTTCTTCGGGGAGGGGATCGCGGCCCACGTCGGCTTCGCCGACCCGTTCTGTCCCGAGGCCCGGCGCGCCCTCGTCGACGCGGCGAGGCGGCGGGGCGCGACCGTGCACGACGGGGGGACCTACGTCTGCATCGACGGTCCCGCGTTCTCGACGCGCGCCGAGTCGCACCTGTACCGCTCCTGGGGCGCGGACGTCATCGGGATGACGAACCTTCAGGAGGCGAAGCTCGCCCGCGAGGCGGAGATCTGCTACGCGACGCTCGCCCTCGTCACCGACTTCGACTGCTGGCACGAGGAGGAGGAGGACGTCACGATCGCCTCGGTGCTCGAGAACCTGCGGGCGAACGCGGGTCTCGCGGCCTCGACGCTGAGGGAGGCGGTGCGTTCCCTCCCCTCGGAGCGCGCGTCGTGCGGCTGCGGCGAGGCGCTCCGCCACGCCATCCTCACGCGCCGCGAGGCGATCTCCGAGGAGGCGATCGAGAGGCTCCGTCCGATCGTCGGCCGGCACCTCGGCTGATCGGAGGGCGCCGCCGCGCGGGAGGCTACGCATGTCGATCCTGGTCGTCGGCTCCGTCGCGCTCGACACGATCACGACGCCCGCGGGAACGCGCCGGGAGGTCCTGGGCGGGTCGGCGACCCACTTCTCGATCTCGGCGTCGTTCTTCGCGGGGGTGCGTCTCGTGGGGGTCGTCGGCGAGGACTTCGGCGAGGCCCACCGCCGGCCGTTCGTCGATCGGGGCGTCGATCTCGAGGGGCTCGAGACCGCTCCGGGGCGGACGTTCCGGTGGGTGGGGGAGTACGGGGAGGATCCGAACGAGGCGACGACCCGCGACCTGCAGCTCAACGTCTTCTCCCGCTTCTCCCCCCGCCTTCCCCCGCACTGGCGCCGCCCGTCGATCGTCTTCCTCGCGAACATCGACCCGGACCTCCAGCGGAAGGTCCTCGACCAGGTCGAGGGGTCGCCGCTCGTGGCGGCCGACACGCGGGACCACTGGATCGTCGAGAAACCGGACTCCCTGAGGCGCGTCCTCGAGAGGACGGCGATCTTCTTCGTCAACGACTCCGAGATCCGGAGGCTGACCGGCGAGAGGAGCCTCGTCGCGGCGGCGGAGGCGGTCCGGGCGATGGGCCCGGAGACGGTGGTGTTGAAGAAGGGGGAGCACGGGGTGATGGTGCTCGGGCGCGGCGGCCCGTTCGCCCTCCCCGCCTTCCCGCTCCGCTCGGTCGTCGACCCGACCGGCGCGGGCGACTCCTTCGCGGGGGGATTCCTCGGGCACCTCGAGCGGGCCGGCGGCCCCGGCGAGGAGGACCTGCGTCGGGGGGCGGTCCTGGGCTCCGTGATGGCCTCGTTCGACGTCGAGGACTTCTCGCTGGACCGGCTCCTCCGCCTCGACGCGGGGGAGATCAGGGAGCGGTACGAGGCGTTCGCCGATCTGACGCGATTCGGGGCGCACGAGGGACAGCCATGAAGAGAATCTCCGTCTGGCTCCTGACGATCGCGGTCTTCAGCGGCCTTTCGACCTCCTGCCGGAGCCCGGAGCGTTCGGCGGGGGAGGAGACCGGAAGCGGGGCGGAGGCGATCGTCCTGATCACGGTGGACGGCCTCGTTCCGTCGGAGCTGGGGCTGTTCGGCGGTTCGTTGCGTCTCCCGGCGCTGGAGCGGCTGGCTTCCGGGGGAAGGGCGTGGGGCGACGCGTGGACCGCCTGCCCGATGCCGCGTCCGGCGGCGACGACGTGCCTGACCGGCCGGCTGCCGGAGCGGCACGGGGTCGTCGACGACATCGGCCCGGGGCTTCCGGACGAGGCGACGACGCTTGCTAGCGCCCTGGCGGAGCGCGGCTACGAGACCGCGGCGTTCCCCGACTCGGTCCTCCTCGGCCGCAACAGCGGGCTTCTGCGAGGGTTCTCGGTCGTGGACGAGCCGGCGCCCGCCGGGATGGGCTTCGAGCGCTGGGCGATCCGCGCCCGAGCCGCCGGGGAGACGGGGGCGCACTTTCGGGACTGGCTCGGCTCGCTCCCTCCCGGAGCGCGATGCTTCGCGTGGATTCATTTCTCCGGGCCGCTGCTCGCGCGGATGGACCCGGAGCGTCCGTCCGTCGCAAAGGCGATCGAGGAGTTCGACCGGGCTCTCGGAGCGATCCTGGGCGCTCTGGACGCCCGCGGAGCGACGTCGGGGATCGCGGTCGTCGTCGCGGGAACGCTCGGCGATCCGGGGGGCGGCGGCGAGGATCTCCCCGGGCTCGGCTTCGCGGTCGGAGCGCGCGCGGTCGAGGTGCCGATCGTCGCGCGTCTGCCCGGAGGGTTCGCGCGCTCCGGCTGGGCCGAGGGCGCGGTCACCTGGAGTCCCGACGTTGCGGCGACCCTCGCGCGCGTGGGGGGCGTCGCGCTGCCGGATGCCGCGGGCTCGGACCTGGCGGGTCCGGGGCCCGGCGAGCGGATCGTGCTCAGCCGGAGCTGGGCCCCGCTGGAGCAGATGGGCTGGCCCGCCCTCCGCGCGGCGCGGCTCGGCTTCGCCTGTCGTACCGAGGGATGGGAGGCCCGGAGCCGGATGCTCGGAAAGGGAGGAGGGGCCGTTCCTGCCGACGTCGACGCGCGCCTCTCCGCGGCGCTCGCCGGGATGCAGGATCCGCCCCCCGCGCCGCTCGACGAGGAGAAGATCGTTGGAATCCTGAGGGAGATGGGGATCGAGCCGCGGGCCGCGCCGGCTTCCGGTCGGCGGATCGAGGCCTCGAGCCGGCGGGCCGCGGCCGAGGCGCTGTGGCGCTCCCGCGGGTCGTTGCAGAAGGGGCTCGCCCGCGAGGCGGTGGCCGCTCTCGGCGAGGTGTTTCGCCACGACCCGCAAGCGCGGGTGGCTCTTTCGGACGGGGGGCTCCTGCTGCTGCTCGGCGGCGAGAACGTGTCGAGAGGCAGGGATCTGCTGCGGGAAGGCGCAGCGCTCTACCCCAGGAGCCTCGACAGCCTCCACTGGCTGGCCCACGGGGAGTGGCAGGTGAGGAGAGAGGCGGCGGCTCGCCTGGTCGAGATGCTGGTCGAAGCGCATCGCCGCGATCCCGACCTGCTGTACGACGTCGCCTGCGCGCGGAGCCTCGCGGGCGACCTGGAGGGCGCCGAAGCGTGGCTTCGGCGCGCGGCGACCGCGGGGTACCGGAACTGGGAGCACGTCACCGTGGACCCGGACCTCCGCGCGCTGCGGGAGAGCGCCCGCTTCGCGCCGCTGATGCGGGAGATCAGCCGATGACCGCCTCCCGTCTCTCCGCCGCGTGGGCGGTCCTTCTCGTCGCGGGGGCCCCGGGCTGCGGCCGGGAGGTCCCGCGCGCGGAGCGGATCCTGCTGGTGACGCTCGACACGACGCGCGCCGACCGGCTGGGCTGCTACGGGCACGGGGGAGGGACCTCCCCGTTCCTCGACCGGCTCGCCCGCGAGGAAGCGGTCGTGTTCGAGCAGGCGGTCGCCCCGACGCCGACGACGCTCCCTTCCCACTCGACGATCTTCACCGGGCTCTACCCTCCGGATCACGGCGTCCGGTACAACACCTACTACCAGCTCGCCGCCGCGGCGCGGACGTTGGCCGAGCGCCTTCGGGAAAGCGGGTTCCGGACGGCGGCGTTCCCGGCCTCCCACGTCGTGGGCAAGCGCTCCGGCCTCGACCAGGGGTTCGACATCTGGGAGGAGCCGCCCTCGCCCGCTGCGGCGGGGCCGGGAGGCGCGGCGCACCCCATCGGGAGCATGCGCCCCGCGGGGGAAGGGGTGGACCTCGTCCTACGCTGGCTCGACTCCGGGCCTCGAGAGCGCTGGTTCGTCTGGCTGCATCTCTACGATCCCCACTGGCCGTACGTGCCGCCGTTCCCGTACTCCAGCCGCTTCCGCGACCGTCCGTACGAGGGGGAGATCGCGTACGCCGACGCGCAGCTCGGGCGCCTGCTCGACCGGCTGCGCGCCGACCCCGCCTGGGACCGGACCCTCGTCGTCGTCGCGGGAGATCACGGGGAAGGTCTCTTCGACCACGGGGAGCGCTACCACGCGATGCTGGTGTACGAGTCGACGCAGAGGGTGCCGCTGATCGTCCGCGCCCCCGGCGCGGGGGCCTCGCGCGTCCGGGAGCCGGTGACGCTGGCGGATGTCGCGCCGACGATCCTCGATCTGGCCGGGGTTCCCCCGCTCGACGGCCCGACGCGCGGGATCAGTCTCGGGCCCGCTCTCGGGGGCGCGGTCCCGCCCCGCCGGGCCCTCTACTTCGAGTCGCTGGTCGGAGCGATCGTCTTCGGCTGGTCGGAGCTGAAGGGGGTCCGCTCGGGAGAGCTCAAGCTCATCGACTCTCGAAGTCCCGAGCTGTTCGACCTCGGCTCCGATCCCGGCGAGACGTCGAACCTGGCCGGTGCGAACGCGGGCCGCGTCGAGGAGCTTCGCGGCGCGCTGGCCGACGTCCTCGGGCCGCTGTCGGGCGGGGAGCGGGTCGGCGACGGGGCGCAGGTGCCCGTGGACCCTCAGACGGAGGCGATGCTCGCGAGCCTCGGATACGTCGCCGGCGCGTCGGCCCCGGAGGCCGCGGCGTCGGACGCGCCCCACCCGCGGGATCTCGTGTTCCTCTTTCCCGAGGTGATCGAGGCGCAGGGCGCGGTAGCCCGGGGCGC
>CAZPWK010000112.1:0-8867 GCA_964590285.1 uncultured Acidobacteriota bacterium
GGCGAGCTTCGCGGCGTCCTTGGCGACGATCTGCGCCTCCTTGTACGCCTTCTTTGCCCAGTTGCCGGGGCCGATGAAGTCGGCGATGCGCCCGCCGTGGAGGAGGTTCATCGGGAGCATCCCGAACTGGAGGTTCCCGCCCCCCTGGAGGAGGAGGATCTTGTAGCTCTCGGGCACGCCCAGGAGCTCCCGGACCAGGGCGATCGCCTCGTTGTGGACCGCGTCGTACTCCTTGGCGCGGTGCGAGATCTCCATCACGGACATCCCGGTCCCCTCGAAGTCGAGCAGCTCCTTCTGCGCCCTCTCGAGCGCCGGGAGCGGCAGGCCCGCGGGGCCGGCGTAAAAGTTGATCACTCGGGCCATGGCGTTCTCCTATCGCGGCCGCGAGGCCGGACTCACCGTTTCCGCTTGCCGAGGATCTCCACGACGGTGTCGCCGATCCTGAGCAGGTTCTCCTTGCTCGACGCGCCGATGTGCGGGGCCATGAGGACGTTCGGGGCGGAGAGCAGCGGGCTCGAGGGGTCCGGGGGATCGCTGTACCAGACGTCGGTGGCGTAGGCCCGGACGTGGCCCGAGCGGAGCGCCTCGGCGAGGTCCTCCTCGACCATGATCTTGCCCCGCCCCGTGTTGACCAGGACCACCCCCTTCTTCATCTTGGCCAGGGCGTCCTTCCCGATCATCCCCTTGGTCTCGGCCGTCAGCGGCGTGTGGAAGCTGATGTAGTCGGACCGGGCGAACAGCTCGTCGAGGCTCTTCACCATCGTGGCGATCTCGTGCTTCGGCACGAACGGGTCGAAACCCAGGAGTTCCATCCCGAACGCCGCCGCGCGACGCGCCACCTCCGTCCCGATCAGCCCCACGCCGACGATCCCGAGCGTCTTCCGGTAGAGCTCCGTCCGCTTCAGCTCCTTCTTGAGCCACTTCCCTTCCTTCATCCCCTGGTGCGCCTCGACCAGCCGGTTCGGCACGGCGAGCATCAGGGCCATGGCGAGCTCGGCCACCGCCACCGACGACGCCTTCGGCGTGTTCGTCACCTCGATCCCGCGGGCCTTGCATGCCTCGCGGTCGACGTTGTCCAGGCCGACGCCGCCCCGGATGATCAGCTCGAGCTTCGGGGCCCCCTCGAGGAACTCCTTGGTCGCCTTCGTCTTGGACCGGATGAGCAGCACGTTCGCCTCGGCGAGCCTCCCCATGTCGGTGAACACCTCGCCGAACGGGGCCAGTCGCTTCGGCAGGCCCTCGTCGAAGGCATCCGCGATCAGGATCTTCATCTCGATTCCTCCCTGTCGTATTCGGACCCTGCCCAGGCGGGTTTCACTCGTCCAGCAGCCGGACGAGGAGCCCGCTTCGAAGCTTCGGCTCGAACCACGTCGACTTCGGGGGCATCACGGTGCCCGCGTCGGCGACCGCCATCAGCTGGTCGAGCGAGGTCGGGTGGAGGGCGAAGGCCACCGTCCAACCGGTCCGGCAGCGCCTTTCCAGCTCGCCGAGCCCCCGGATTCCCCCCACGAAGTCGATCCGCTTGTCGGTCCTCGGGTCGGCGATGCCGAGCACCGGGGACAGCAGGTTCTCCTGGAGGATGGACACGTCGAGCCCGCGGACCGGGTCCGAGGCGGGGTACGTGCCCGCCTTCGCCTCGAGCCCGAGCCACTTCCCCTCGAGGAACATCCCGAAGGTCTTGGGCCTCGGCGGCCTCGGATCGTTCGCCGGCCGGACGTCGAACCGCTCCGAGACGCGCCGGAGGAACGCCTCCGCGGAGAGCCCGGCGAGGTCCCGGACCACGCGGTTGTAGTCGAGGATCCGCAGCTGGTCGTGCGGGAAGACGACCGCCATGAACGACTCGTAGGGGGATTCGGGCGACCGCCGCGGGTCCGAGGCCCTCATCTTCTGGCCGTGCCGGACCGCCGCGGCGGTGCGGTGGTGCCCGTCCGCGACGTACAGGCAGGGCACCTCGGCGAAGAGCCGGACGAGGGCCTCGATCTCGGCCCGGTCGTCCACGACCCACACGGCGTGGCCGATCGCGTCGTCCGAGACGAAGTCGTACGCCGGAGTGCGCCCGCGGATCCGGTCCACGACGGCGTCGATCCCGGGCCTGGCGCGATACGTGAGGAACACCGGCTCGGCGTTCGCGTTGCACTCGGTGACGTGGCGCGTCCGGTCGTCCTCCTTGTCCTTCCGCGTGAACTCGTGCTTCTTGATGAGGTCCCGCTCGTACTCCTCCACGCTGCACGCGCCGACGACGCCGACCTGCGCGTGCCCGCCCATCCTCTGCTGGTAGAGGTAGAGGCACGGCGAGGGATCGCGGACCAGCTCGCCCGAGTCGACGAGCCGCCGCAGGTTCTCGACCCCCTTCGCGTAGACGCGATCGTCGTACGGCGGGACCGACGGGTCGAGATCGATCTCCGGCTTGCCGACGTGGAGGAACGAGAGGGGGTTGCCGGCCGCCATCTCGCGCGCCTCCTCCGACGAGACGACGTCGTAGGGGGGGCTCGCGATCCGCTCGGCGTGCTCCGGGCGAGGCCTGTACGCGCGGAAGGGCTTGATACGGGACATTCTCGCTCCTCTAACGGCTCTGGCGGGCCGCTCTCGCCGCTGGATGCGATAGTAGAACGCGCCGCGCCGCCCGGCGCAAGGGGGCCGGGCGCCGGAGTATCATGACACCATGAATGTCCTCGACATCGTCCTCGTGGTCGTCGTCGGCGTCCTGGTCGTCCTCGGCCTCGTCAAGGGGCTGACGAGGCTCTTCGCCGCCGTCGCCGCGTTCGTCGCGGCGTTCTTCCTGGCGAGCCGGTTCCACGGGCCGCTCGCGGACCTCGCGCCCGAGTCCCGCATCCCGGAGGGGGCCCTGCGCCTGGCCGCGTACGCCGCGATCTTCCTCGGGACGCTGGTCGCGGGGGCGGTCGTGGGGTGGCTCCTGCGAAAGCTCGCCAAGGCTGCGCTGCTCGGGTGGGCGGACCGGCTCGCCGGGGCCGCCGTCGGGTTCGTGGCGGGGGTCCTGGCCTGCTCCCTCGTCGTCCTCCCGCTCGCCGCGTACCTGTCCGAGGGGTCGCGCCTCCTGTCGGGCTCGACGCTGGCTCCCTACGCCGCCGCCGTCGCGGACGTGGTCAACCGGCTGTCCCCGGCCGACCTCGCCGAGCGGTACCGGAAGGGGATCGAGTCGGTCCGGAAGCGCTGGCGGGGAGAGGCGGAACCGGCGATTCAGAGGCTGAAGGAGAAGACGGTCCCCCCGTCGAAGCGCTGACGTGAGCGATTCGGTGCCTTCCACCTCGCCGCGCGTCCGGATCACGAGGCGCTTCGAGGCGCCGTTCTCGACCATCCTGACGGCGGCCAGGACCTGTTACTCGCCGAAGGGGATCGTCCGCGACGAGGACCTCGGGCCGAGGGGCGAGGCGCTGGCGCGGGAGCTCTTCGACGCCGGCCACCACACGACGATCCAGCACGCGTACTTCCAGTTCGCGATCGAGGACGTCTCCCGGCAGTTCCTCTGGTCCTTCCTCCACGCGCATCCGTTCTACAACTCCGAGCAGGTCTCCCAGCGCTACGTCCGCGTGCGGCCCTCGAGCTGCCTCGTCCCGCCGATCGAGGGGGAGGCGCTTGCCGTCTACGTCGAGGGGCTCGAGGAGCAATTCGCGTTCTACCGGGAGCTGGGGGAGAAGCTCGCGCCCGTCGCCGGAGCGGCCTACGACCGCCGGTTCCCCGCGCGCAGGGGGAAGGCCGAGGCGCGCCGGAAGGAGGTCGAGAGAAAGGCCCAGGAGGTCGCGCGGTACGTGCTTCCGGTCGCGACCTTCGCGTCGCTCTACCACACGGTCTCGGCGCTGACGCTCCTGCGCTACTTCCGGATGTGCGGGCAGCCCGACGCTCCCTGGGAGCAGCGGCTCGTCGTCGGGAAGATGGTCGAGGCGCTCCTCGAGGCGGACCCGCGCTACCGGGCGATCCTCGAGGAGCCGATCCCGGCCGAGGAATTGCCGGAGGCGGCCTTCTTCGCCGCGCACCCCGAAACGGCCTCGCCCGCGAGCCGCGCGGCGTTCGTCCGCGAGTTCGACGGATCGCTCGAGGGGCGCGTCTCGCGCCTCGTGGACTGGAAGGCGAAGGGGGAGGAGGCGGCGGCCCGCGCCGTGCGCGAGGTGCTCGGCGTCCCGGCGTCGGCCCTCTCCGACGACGAGGCGATCGAGCTGGCGGTCTCCCCGGCGCGGAGCCGCGTCCTCGGCGACGCGCTCAACCTGACGACGCTCGGGAAGCTCTCCCGGGCGATGCACCACGCCTCGTACACGTTCCGGAGGAAGATCTCGCACGCCGCGGACTCGCAGGACCAGCGGCACCGAGCGACGCCGGCGAGCCGTCCGATCCTGGCCGCCCACTCGACCGGCGAGCCCGACTTCGTCACGCCCGCGCTCGTCCGGGAGGACCCGGCCGTCGAGGCGGTCTACTCGGGGATGATGGCGAGGATCTGGGAGCGGATCGGGCGCCTCCGCCGCCTCGGCGTCTCCGAGGAGCTCTCGTCCTACCTCCTCCCGAACGCCGTCTCGGTCCGCTACACGGAGTCGGCGGACTTCCTCGCCCTCCGCCACAAGCACGTCATGCGCCTGTGCTACCTGGCGCAGGAGGAGATCTGGCGGGCCTCGGTGGACGAGGCGGAGCAGGTCCGGAAGGTCCACCCTCGCCTCGGGCGCCACCTCCTGCCGCCGTGCGGCGTCCGGAAGGAGGCGGGCACCCGCCCCTGGTGCCCCGAGGGGGCGCGGTTCTGCGGCGAGCCGGTGTGGAGGTACGCGCTCGAGGAGTACCGGAGGGTGATCTGATCTCCCGGGCCGGTCCCGCCCGCGGCTTTCGCTACCGGCGGCCCGGGAGCGAGAAGTCCACCTGGATCATGAATTCGATCGCGACCGGCTTCCCGTTTGCCTTCGCAGGCTTGTACTTCCAGCAGCAGACGGCGTCCACCGCGGCCGGCGCGAGCTGCGGGTGCCCTCGGAGCACGCGGACGCTTCCGACGTCCCCCCGCTCATCGATGACGGCCTGAAGGATCACGCGGCCGGAGATCCCGGCCTTCCAGGCGCGTCGGGGGAAGACCGGATCCACGTTCCGGATTTTTTCGGGCGGCTCCATCGGAGGCACGGACAGGGACAACCTGGCGCCCTCCAGGTAGGGAAGGCCGGTTTCCCGGTCGTGCGTCTCCAGAACGCCCGCCAGTTCCAGGGGATGGATGAAGGGGAGTTGCGGCTCGAGCAGGCCGCTCGGGGGCAGCCCGGATCCGGATCCCGCGAACGCGAGAAGGGAAGTCGCCGCGGGCTCCATGCCGAGCCGGAGCGACAGCCAGGCCAGCATGTTCTTCGCCGAGTCCACCTCCGAGGGGGGCAGGAACCACGAACAGCTGCAATTTCCCGGCTCGCGCCCGGTGAAGATCACCGCGTTGGCCGTTGCCACGACCCACGTGGACGTTTCGTCCGGCTCCTCGCCGTACCGGAGGGTCACCCCCACCGAGGCATCTCTCCCTTCGATCTTCCGCTTCGGCAGGCGGATCAGGAACCCGTCGCCGCTCGCCAGCGGCTTCGTCCCCTCGAAGGCTCCTTCGAGAACCGACGCGATCTTCGGGCCCATCGTCGCCGGAGGGGCCGCGTACACGTACCGGGCGACGACGTCGTCGAACCGGATCCGATCCCGGACGCGGGCGGCGACCGGCTTGCCGTCTTTCCATGCGGGCTCGTAGATCCGCCGTCTCATCGCCGATACCGTCGCGTCCTCGTAGGGCGCCGAAATCTCGTCCGTCGTCTCTGCGGTCAAGGGGATCCCCTCTCGGGTGGTGCAGTGGATACCGTCGTCCACGCGCGCGTCCGAGACCCGCCCGTCCTCGGCGACCTCGATCTCGACGGCGACCGTGCACCGCTCGCTCCGCTCCGGCGGGAACACGGGAGCGACCGAGAGGAGGAGCCTCGGCAGCCGGTCCTCCCCGATGGGGCCCGAGGACTCCGGCTGGGCTGCGGCATCGGGAGCGGGAGCCTCGGCGGGCTGTTGCGAGAGAAGGAACGCGAGGACCAAGGATGCGGCCGGCGGCGAGCACGGCATGGGACACCTCCCGGAGGGCTCTTCCCCGCCGATTCTGAGGGACCCGCGAGGCGCGCGTCAATTCAAGTTGAAATCGATGCGGATCGCGAAGAGTATCCTGACGGGCTCGCCGTTCCTCTTCGCCGGCAGATACCTCCATCGGGAAACGGCCTCCATCGCCGCCCGATCGAGAAGCCGGTCGGCGCTCTTGGCCACGAACGGATCGAGGACGGCGCCGTTCTCGTCGATGGTCGCCACGACGACGACGAACCCCTCGATCTTCCGGCGCCGCGCCTCCTCGGGGTACTCGGGGTCCACCTTCAGGATCCGTACGGGCGGTGTCATGTCCGGCGCGAGCGGCATCGGCTGCGGTTCCGGCCGCAGGAGGTCCGCCTCGGTCGGAAGGGACGGCTCGGGACCCGCCGCCTCCCGCTCGGCGAGCCACAGCAGCGCCTGGCGGTTCCAGGAGCGGGAGGTCGGCGCCTCCTGGAGGCCGCTCGGCACCTCGTCCCAGGATCTCGCGGCGAGGCTCCCCGAGTCGCGGGACGGAACCCCGAGCGCGCTGCGCAGCCAGGCGAGGAATCCGTCGGCGGCGGACGGATCGGGCTCCCATTCGCCGCGGCTCCGGCCGAGGGACGACGTTCGGCGCGTGAAAGCGACCGCCGCGAGGGAGACCCATGTCGCCTCCGCCTCGCCCGGCTCCCGGCCGTAGCGGACGAGGAACAGGCGGGTCGATTCGCCCCCGTCCGAGGCCTGCGTCCTTCCCCTCACGGCGAACCCTCCGGCCGTGGGGAGCGCGACCACGGCCGTCGCCGGCCCTCCGCGGAGGGCGGACTCGATCCGCCGGGAGACCGCCGATACCGGCCCTTCGACGACGGCGCGCGCGGCGCGCGCCGTCGAGAACTCGAAGGTCCGAGAGACGCGCCACGGGATCGGCGCCCCGTCCTCCCGCGCCGGCTCGAACCGCCACTTCTCGAATGCCCGGAGAGCCTCCTCGCAGTACTTCGCGTCGCCGGAGCCGCATTTCGGCTCGACTCGCCCGTCCCGGACCCGGCCGTCGGCGCCGACGAGCGCTCCGACCCGGATGGAGCGCCAGGCGTTCGGCCGGATCGCCTCGTCCGGCGGGAACGAGGGCGCGACTGCCCCGAGCGCCTCGGGCTGCAAGAGCGTCCGGTTCGCTTCGACCTCGATGCCTGTCTTCGCCTTGCGATAGCGCAGGGATCGGATCGGGGCGTCGAAGATCGTGTCGGCACGCAGGAGGAGCGAAACGACGCCGTCGGCCTCCCGGATCACGACGGCCTTGCGTGGCTTGCCCGCTGACGGATCCCACAGAACCGCCGGGACGGGGGGGCCGGTCTCCGGGACCACCGTCCAGGAGTCCTTCGGATCGACGGCGAATTCCTCTCGGCCTTCGTACCAGAGGTGCACCGAGACGAGCCTCTCGGAATCGCGCGACGCGATCAGCCTCGTGTCCGCGAAGATCCTCAGGGCGCGCCCGTCGCCCCAGCCGACCCGGCCCGTGCGGAACGGGACCGTTGCCCGTTCCCCCGAAGGTTCGGCGGCGGCGATCGCGATCGGCGCGGCGAGCGCGACCCCAAGGCACACCGTCGCGCGACGGACGGAAAGGCGGTCGGAGGCTCCGCATCGCATTCCCGAGTCTCCCGCGAGGCCCGCCGCGGCCCGGCGTCCGCTTGCGAATCTAATCGAAAACAGGCGGGTTCTTCGAAAAATCTTCTTGACCCTGTTCCGGGGTTCCCTGTAAGGGTAGTCTGGATCCCCCGGGGGCCGGGAGGGCGCCGGACGGGTTGCAGGCGCTCCGGGGCGCGGCGCGAGACGGGGAGGGGAAGCCGATGAGAAGACTTCGCGGATTCTCCGTCGCCGCGGCGATGCTCGTGGCGGCTTCGCTCGCCCCTTCCTGCGGCGGAGGCGCCGAGCGCGAGGGGCGGCCGGCGGGCCCCGTCGTGGTCCGCGCCGGGCACTTCCCGAACATCACGCACGCGCAGGGGGTCCTCGGCCACGCGACGGGGAGCTTCCAGAAGGCGCTCGGCGACCGCGCGAGGGTCGACTGGAAGATCTTCAACGCCGGCCCCTCGGC
This sequence comes from uncultured Acidobacteriota bacterium, assembly GCA_964590285.1. Taxonomy (GTDB): domain Bacteria; phylum Acidobacteriota; class Polarisedimenticolia; order Polarisedimenticolales; family JAIQFR01; genus CALMJU01. Next base: position 8,132 of record CAZPWK010000112.1, read on the forward strand.
GATCGAGGCGATGTTCGCGGGCGAGCTCGACCTGACGTACATCGGCCCGAACCCGGCGATCAACGGGTACGTGAAGTCGGGTGGGACGGCGCTCAAGATCGTGTGCGGCGCGTGTTCCGGGGGGGCCGCCCTCGTCGTCCGCAAGGACTCGCCGATCGCGAAGCCGAAGGACTTCGAGGGGCGCAGCCTCGCCACCCCCCAGCTCGGCAACACGCAGGACGTCGCGGCCCGCGCGTGGCTCCTCGAGAACGGCATGGACTGGCTGGAGCGGGGCGGGAAGGTCCGGGTCCAGCCGCTCGCGAACCCGGACCAGCTGACGCTCTTCCTCAAGAAGGAGCTCGACGGCGCCTGGACCGTCGAGCCCTGGGTGTCGCGCCTCGTCCTGGAAGGGGGCGGCAGCGTGTTCCTCGAGGAGTCGTCGCGGTGGCCCGGGGGCCGCTTCGTGACGACGCACCTGATCGTCTCCACGAAGTTCCTCGACGAGCACCCCGACCTCGTCCGGGCTTGGATCGAGGAGCACGTGCGGATCACCGACTGGATCCGCGAGAACCGGGACGAGGCCCTCCGCGCCCTCAACCAGGAGATCAAGCGCGAGACCGGGAAGGCGCTCCCCGATGCGATCCTCGAGGCGGCGTTCGAGCGACTCGAGCTGACGGACGATCCGGTCAGCGCCTCTCTGATGAAGTCCGCGGAGGACGCGTTCGCGCTCGGATTCCTCGGCAGGGACCCGCCGCGG
>CAZPWK010000113.1:0-3712 GCA_964590285.1 uncultured Acidobacteriota bacterium
GCGTTCATGGAGGAGTTCGTCCGCAAGAACGGCTGAGCAAGGACGCGGCGGGGGAAGGGGCCCCGGCCCCTTCCCTGCCGGACCGCGGAAGGAGGCCCGCCATGATGCGACGGAAGACCCTCGTCCTGGCCCTCGCGCTCGGCGTCGCGGTCCTGGCGATCGCCGCGACGGCCGACGTCGCCAAGGCGACGAGGCTGTGCACCGACGCCGACAAGGCCCTCCAGAGCGGCGACACGGAGAAGGGCCGCCTTCTCTTCGGGCGGGCGCTCGAGGCGGTGCCGGACTTTCCCGACGCCCACCTCGGCCTGGGCCAGATGGCCATGGTCGAGCGCCGCTACGAGGACGCCCTGCGCGAGTTCGAGGCGGCCCGGGACGCCTACGCCAGGTTCGGCGAGATCCTGTTCGACGTCCGGATGCAGCAGTTCACCAAGACCCGCGACGAGATCTCGATGCTCCAGGACTCCCTCGCCCAGATCCGCGAGGGCGCGATGTTCGCGCGCCCGTCGGGGGGCGGCGGCACGGTGCTCGACCAGGCGAAGATCGAGAACCGGATCCAGCAGCTCGAGGGGGTTCCCGAGCCCAAGATGGAGGAAGCGGCCGAGCCTCCGGCCGAGATCTTCTTCCTGATCGGCAACGCCCAGTTCCGCCTCTCCCGGCTCGACGCCGCCGCGGCCAGCTACGAGGAGTGCATCCGGCGGAACCCGAAGCACCTCCCCTCGTACACGAACCTCGCCCTCGCCCTCAGGAGCGCGGGGAAGGTCGAGGAGGCGCGCGCGGCGATCGCCCGGGCCGAGGCGGCCGGCCTCAAGCCGGACCCGAAGCTGAAGAGCGATCTCGGCGCGGCGGAGTAGCGGCGGCCCTCAGGGACACGTTCTCCCGGCTCGCTCCGATCCGGCGCTGTCCAGCCCGAGGCTACCCGCGCCGCACGCGTTTTCGGCTCGCACGAGGTAGAACAGACGCTCGCCGGGAGCGGGGGACGTCCCGTCCACGGCGGACGTCTCCACGACGTCCGTGGCCGCGCAAGCGCCCGCCCCCACGAAATCGATCGAAACCGGCGACCGCAGCAGGTCGTAGCGAACGCTCTCCGGCGTGCCTCCCGCCGGGTCGGGCGGCTCCCAGGAGAAGGTCTGCTCGTCCGCGGCCAGCCGTAGGGAATCCGCCTCGCCCGGGATGCGCCAGACGTCCGGATCACCGTCGTCGCAGTCCACGTCGCTCGCGTAGCCGTCGCCGTCCGCATCCACCGGCGGAGGAGCCGCGGTCCGCAGGTCGGTCTCGTTCCAGCCGTTGAGGGGGACGGTGATCCAGCGCGAGAACTGCTGGTAAGGCGTGCTCGCCCCTTCGTACCGCAGGCGCGCCCGCCAATGGTAGGGCGTCGCCGCCGAAAGACCATCGACCAGCTCGCTGAATTGTGCCGCGCCCCCCGCCAGCTCCGCCCAGGACGCGCTCGTCGCGGTGCCCGCCCCGTCGAGGAGCGTTCCCCGCGGCTTCACCTCCCACTCGAGCTTCGCCAGGCCACCCCCGAACGGGCTCCGTCCCATCAGGGCCAGACGGAAGCTGTCGGGGCTGTCGGCCGCGCCGATCGGAGCGATCGGCGCGGCGTCGTCGGCGCGGCGCTGCTGCGGTCGCAGGCTCAGCCCGAGGCCGCCATTGCCGTGGAAGAGGAACGCTCGCCCTTCCAGGGACTCACCGTTGCTGAACTGCGAGGCCCCGACGACGACGTCGGCGTAGCCGTCGCCGTTGACGTCCCCGGCCGTCGAGACGGACCGACCGAAGTAGGCGGAGGCCTGGTCGCTCTCGGCGGTCCAGGCGGGAACCGGGGAGAGCCCCGCCGCCGAGCCGTGGTAGGCGTATGCGCGCCCCTCGTCCGTCTGGCCGTCGTCGAGACTGCCGGCCCCCACGACGACGTCCGAGAAGCCGTCGCCGTTGACGTCCCCCGCCGTCGACACAGCATCGCCGAAGTTGGCGGAGGCCTGGTCGCTCTCGGCGGTCCAGGCGGGGGCCGGGGAGAGGCCCGCCGCCGAGCCGTGATAAACGTACGCGCGCCCCTCGTAAGCCTCGCCGTTGCTGAATCCGTCGGCCCCGACGATCAGGTCCGAATACCCGTCTCCGTTGACGTCCCCCGCCGTCGCGACCGATGTCCCGAAGTTGGCATACGCCTGGTCGCCCTCGGCGGTCCAGGCGGCGGTCGCGGAGAGACCCACCGCCGCGCCGTGATAGACGTACGCGCGTCCTTCCTCCGACTGGCCGTTGTCGTGGCCGCAGGCCCCGACGACGACATCCGAGTACCCGTCGCCGTTGACGTCCCCCGCCGTCGACACCGAGAAACCGAACCAAGCGCCGGCCTGATCACCCTCGGCAATCCACGAGGGAATCGCGAAGAGGCCTCCCGCCGAGCCGTGGTAGACGTAGGACCGCCCCTCGTCCGTCGTGCCGTTGTCGAATGCCCGGGCCCCGACGATCACGTCCGAGTACCCGTCCCCGTTGACGTCCCCCGCCGTCGACACCGAGAAACCGAACCAAGCGGAGGCCTGGTCGCTCTCGGCGGTCCAGGCGGGGGCCGGGGAGAGCCCCGCCGCCGAGCCGTGATAGACGTATGCGCGCCCCTCGTCCTGCTCGCCGTCGTCGTAGCCGTAGGCCCCGACGATCACGTCCGAATACCCGTCCCCGTTGACGTCCCCCGCCGTGGACACCGACTCGCCGAACAGGGCCGAGGCCTGGTCGCCTTCCGCCGTCCAGGCGGCGGTCGCGGAGAGGCCGGCCGCCGAGCCGTGGTAGAGGTAGGCTCGGCCCTCGTTCGTCTGGCCGTTGTCGAAACCCGGGGCCCCTACGATCAGATCGGAGAAACCGTCGCCGTTGACGTCCCCCGCCGTCGCCAGGGGAACGGCGAACGCGGCACCCGCCTGGTCGCCCTCCTCCGTCCATGCCGCGGTCGCGGAAAGGCCCCCCGCCGAGCCGTGGTAGACGTGCGCGCGGCCTTCGCTATCGGCCCCCCAGGCCCCGACCGCGACGTCCGCGTAGCCGTCCCCGTCGACGTCCCCCGCCGTCGAAACCGAAGCGCCGAGGCCAACGTGAGCCTGGTCGCTCTCCGCCGTCCACGCCGCGGTCGCGGAGAGGCCGGCCGCCGAGCCGTGGAAGACGTACGCGCGACCCTCGTACTCCTGGCCGTTGCCGTAGCCGTCGGAGCCGACGACCACGTCCGCGTAGCCGTTCCCGTCGACGTCCCCGGCCGTCGACACCGAGAATCCGAAGTCCGCGTACGCTTGGTTCCCGTCCGCCGTCCACGAGGGGGCCACGGAGAGGCCCGCCGCGGACCCGCGGAAGACGTACGCGCGACCCTCGTATTCCTGGTCGTCCGTGTGGTAGGGAGCCCCGACGACGACGTCGGAGTAACCGTCCCCGTCGACGTCCCCGGCCGTCGATGCCGACCATCCGAAATAGGAATCCGCCTGGTCGGCCTCGGCCACCCAGGCTGGAGATCCCGAGACCCCCGCCGCCGAGCCGTGGTACACGTACGCTCGCCCCTCGTCGGCCTGGCCGTTGTCGTAGCACGGGGCCCCGACGATCACGTCCGAATACCCGTCTCCGTTGACGTCCCCCGCCGTCGACACCCAAAGTCCGAAGAACGCGGAGGCCTGGTCGCTCTCGGCGGTCCAGGCAGGAGTCGCAGAGAGGCCCGCCGCCGAGCCGCGATAGACGTACGCGCGCCCCTCGT
>CAZPWK010000113.1:3812-8748 GCA_964590285.1 uncultured Acidobacteriota bacterium
GGAGTCGCAGAGAGGCCCGCCGCCGAGCCGCGATAGACGTACGCGCGCCCCTCGTAAGTCTGGCCGTTGCTGAAGCATTCGGCCCCGACGATCACGTCCGAATACCCGTCCCCGTCGACGTCCCCCGCCGTCGACACCGACACCCCGAAGCGGGCCGAGATCAGGCCGCCCTCGGCGGTCCAGGCGGGAGTCGCAGAGAGGCCCGCCGCCGAGCCGCGATAGACGTACGCGCGCCCCTCGTCTGCCTGGCCGTTGTCGTAGCTGGGGGCCCCGACGACGACGTCCGAGTACCCGTCTCCGTCGACGTCTCCCGCCGTCGCAACCGATGCCCCGAAGTTGGCGTACGCCTGATCGCCCTCGGCGGTCCACGCCGGGCTCGTCGCCAGCGGATCGATCGTGACGGGATACGCCGCATCCGTATCGTCGAAGACGATCCGGATCCCGCGCACGCCCGCCTCGGCGAATGCTTCCATCCACGCCCGAAGCTCGCGTCCCCCGGCGTCGGTCACCCGCAGCTCCGAGTAACGGACGAAGCCGGCGCCGCCCGCGGCGCGGAAGTCGATCGCCTGGCGATCCGTGCTGAACACGGGAGCGAGGGTCCCCTTCAGCGCGAGCTGCACGAAGACCGCGCTCCCCCGCGGGCCGGCTTCGACCGCGCCGCCCGGCGCGCCGGATACCGCCGCCAGCTCCTCCGGCCGCGCGTCGAGCCTGAAGCCCTGCTCGAGCCCCTTCGGCTCGTTGGCGTACCACTCCTCGATCGCACCCCGCGCGTATTCGATCCGGTTCCCCGACGGACGAAGCGCGGCCGCCGGCACCGGCCACACCAGGTTCCCGCGCCCGTACCCGACCAGATCGAGCCCCCATTCCCACAAGGGTTCCTCCTCGGTCCTCGGGATCACGCGGATCCCCGCCTCCGTGAAGTAAGTCCGGAAGCCTTGCGCCCGGTTCGGCGCCTGCCACACCCTGTCGAGACCCGGCAGGACCGTCCTGTCCTGCCAGGTGACCTCGTACTCCTGCGCCTCGATGTTCCTTTGGACTTCGGCCATCCAGGAGCCGTCGGCGCGGGGAGGAACGTCCGGCGCTCCGCTTCTCCCCCTTCCTGCGGCCGTCACCGGGGTCACCAGGAACGCGGCGAGCAGGGCCGAGGTCGCCATGCCGAAGCCGAGCACCGTCCGCTTCCTCTTCATCGTCGTTCCTCCGGCCGGGGCCCGGCCCGAGATCGGGCGCCACGAGCGCGACGAGCAAGCCGCGCCCCTGCGGCCCAGAATCGTGCCTATTACATACGGCGCACGCTTCCTGAGTGGTAGAACTCCAGTGATCCAGACCCATGGCGATTGAATTATTTCTATTTCGGCGACTCGGCAAGCGGGGAGACCGCCCCTGGATGACGGGCGGTGTTGTCTGGGCCGGCCCTCACTCCCCCGTCAGCACGGCGACCCCCGCGATCGCGAGGGCCGTTCCGAGGACCGGGCGGAGGCCGAGCCGCTCGCGGCCGCGCGCGGCGTCGAGGAAGAGGCTGAACACGGGGGTCGTCGAGAGCAGGACCGCGGCGACCGACGCCGGCGCGTTCCCGACCCCGTACATCATCAGGAAGATGCCGGCGTAGGAGCCCAGGACCGCCGCGGGGACGACGCGCGCGACCGAGCTCGGCGCCCGCGCGAGCTCCCGCGACCGCGCGACCGTGCCGTCGAAGAAGCCGACGAGGAGGAGCCCCGCCGCCGCGGTCGCCAGCCGCACGAAGCTCGCGGGCAGGGAGTCGAGCGTCGTCATCCCGGCCTTCGCGAGGACGATGCCGCTCCCCTGCCCCACCGCGGCGAGGAGGCCGAAGGCGATCCCCGCGGAGCCGACGGCCGCGGCCCGGGAAGGACTCGCGTCACCCCGCCGGGGCGCCACGACGAGGGCGACCCCGGAGAGCGTCAGCGCCATCCCGAGCGCCCGGGCCGGTCCGAAACGCTCGCCCTGGAGCCCGGTCGCGAGAAGCGCGGTGACGATCGGCGCCGTCGTCTGGAGCAGGAGCGCCCGGTACGGGCCGAGGCGCCGCACCGAGGCGAAGAGCGCGGAATCGCCGATCGTCAGGCCGACGACGCCGGAGAGCCCGACGAGGAGCAGGTCGCCGCGAGGCGCCGCGCCGAACGCCCGCCCCCACCCGAGCGCGAGGAGCGTCGCGCCGAGCAGGACGCTCGCGATCGCGCACTTCGCGAGATTGACCGTTCGCGCCCCGTGACGCTCGATCGGCCCGCGGAACATCGCCACCGTGACGGCCCACAGCGACGCCGCGAGGAGGCACGCCGCCTCACCGAGAAGAGAGCCTCCGGTCACGAGAGCGGCCCCCGGCCGCGCGGCGGGCAAGGGCTGCGGCTCGGCGCGCTCGTAAAGAGGCGCAACGTCCTACTTCCCCTGGACGACCCGCTCCTCCTCGATCCGGAGGAGCATCTCCGGCGTGATGTCGCCGGTCGGGTAGACGCCGGAGAAGCAGGCGGCGCACATCCGGTCCACGTGCGACTGGCCGTCGGTCACCGCCGCGACGAGGTCCGGAAGCTCCTGGTACACGACGGCGTCCGCACCGATCTCGGCGGCGATCTCGGCGGGCGTCCTGCCTCGGGCGACGAACTCGCGCCGCGTGCTCATGTCGATCCCGTAGACGCACGGGTGGACGATCGGCGGCGCCGTCGAGGCGAAGAAGACCCTCCTCGCGCCCGCCGACCGGGCGAGCTGCACGATCTGCCGGCTCGTGTTCCCCCGCACGATCGAGTCGTCCACGAGGAGGACGTCCTTCCCCGCGAACTCCTCCTCGATGGCGTTCAGCTTGTGGCGGACGCTCCTCCGCCGCTCGGCGTCGCTCGGCATGATGAACGTCCGCCCGACGTACCGGTTCTTCACGAGCCCTTCCCGGTACGGCACGCCGAGGGCCTGCGCCATCGCGAGCGCCGCGGTCCGCGCCGAGTCGGGCACCGGCACGACGACGTCGGCGGCGAGCCCCGTCCGCCGGAACGTCCCCGCCAGCCGCTCCCCCATCCGGATCCTCGCCCGGTACACCGAGATCCCGTCGATCGTCGAGTCGGGCCTCGCGAAGTAGACGAACTCGAACACGCAGGGGTGGTGCCGCGGCTCGGCGATCTCGCGCCGGTGGACCTCCCCCGCGAGGTCCACGAACACCGCCTCGCCCGGCCGCCCCCACGGAAGGACCTCGTAGCCGAGGGCCGTCAGGACCACGCTCTCCGAGGCGACCGCGTACGCGTCGCGCGCACCCTCCCGGCGCCGCCCCATCGCGATCGGCTTGATGCCGTAAGGATCGCGGAACGCGAAGAGGCCGCGGCCGGCGACGAAGCCGACGACGCTGTAGGCGCCCCGAACCTCCGCGTACACCGACCGGACGGCCTCGTAGTAGGCGTCGAGCCGGAAGTCTCCCGACGTCCCGGAGGCCAGCGCGTTCGCGAACACGTTGAGCACGATCTCGACGTCGCAGCCGGAATAAAGGTGGCGGAGGCTCCGGATCTCGAGATCCGCCCTGAGATCCTCGTAGTTCGCGACGTTCCCGTTGTGGGCCATCGCGATGCCGAAGGGGTAGTTCACGACGAACGGCTGGGCGTCCTCGCCGCCGCCGGAGCCGACGGTCGGGTAGCGGACGTGGCCGACGCCGAGATCGCCCTTGAGCCTCTCGAAGTGGGCGGCGGAGAAGATGTCCCGGACGAGCCCCTCGCCCTTCTTGACGTGGAACCGGCCGTCGTAGGTGATGATCCCCGCCGCGTCCTGTCCCCGGTGCTGGATCGCCAGCAGCCCCTCGTAGATGTCGCGGGCCGCCGTCTCGACCCCGATCACGCCGATGAAGCCGCACATGCCGTCATGGTAGCAGAGCGGGACCGTCCGGCCCGGGCGACAGGAACTTCCTCAGGGCCTCGAGCAGGACGGTCGGATGCGAGGCCATCAGGTACTCGGCGTGGAACCCGCCGGGGATCTCGAGGAGCGCCGCGGACGGGAGGAGGGCGAGCCATCGCTCGGCGTGCCGCCGGCCGACCAGGAAGTCCCCGGTCCCGTGGATCACGAGGACCGGGCAGCCGACCCCCGCGATCTCCCGGTCGGTCATCGCGCCCTCGCGGGGCCAGGAGAGCGTCTCGAGCCGCGGCAGCCGGCGCCTCCGCCGGAGCATCGCGGGGAGGTTTCGGAGGAGCTTGCGCCCCAGCGGGAAGTGGTCGAGCACGCGGCGGTCGGCCGGCGCGCCGACGAGGACGATCCGGTCGGCGGGAGCGCCGCGCGCCACCGCCCGGGCGGCGTGGTAGCCGCCGAAGGAGAAGCCGACGACGGCCACGCGCCGCCCCTCCCCGGCGAGGCGCCGGACCGCGGCGTCCACCTGCCGCCACTCGTCGCGTCCCCAGGTGAACCGGCCCGGGGAGTCGCCGTGGCCGAGGACGTCGATGGCGAGGGTGTCGTGCTCGGCGGACAGGAACTGCGCGACCCGGTCGATCTCCGCGAGCCTGCGGGAACCGACGATGCCGTGGACGAGGACGACGGCGGACGGCCGGCGACCGTCGCGAAGGGTGCCGACGACGTCGGGAGCCCCCGCGGACCGGATCACGAGCGGGTCGACGACCCGCAGGACCGTCTCCCTCTTCGCGCCGTCCGAGCTCATCCCCGCGCCCCGCCGCGCGAGGCCGGTTGACGTCCGCCCCCCTGCGTCCCTACGATCGGCGTCCTCGGGGCGGGAGCGGCGATTCGGGCCGCGCCTCGCCGCCCCCGGAGGGTCGCCACGGACGTCGCGAGCTTGGAACTTTCGCCCCGGGAGGGAGGGACGCGCCTCGAGCTCCGCGTCAAGCCGGGGGCGCGGCGCTCCGCGATCGTCGGCGTGCACGGCGGGGCGCTCAAGGTCGCGGTGCCGGCCGCCCCCGAGAAGGGGAAGGCCAACCGCGCGGTCCTCGATCTCCTGGGCGAGGCGCTCGAC
>CAZPWK010000114.1:0-8684 GCA_964590285.1 uncultured Acidobacteriota bacterium
TCGCACACGAGGGGCTCCCCTCCCTCGTCGCGGGATGCCGCGAGGAGGGAGGGCAGATGCGCGCGCAGGAGGCCGAGGCCGTTCCAGCTGGGCACGACGACGGAGACGCGGGGATCGCTCATCGCGGGAGCTCGTCCGCCGGGTCGTCGAAGCAGCCCTCGAAGTAACGGACGTCCCTCGCCACGTGGAAGCCGAGGTGGGCGAGTCGGTCGAGGCCGAGCGCCTCGGCGGCGCGGAGCGCGGAGCGGGCCGCGGCCGCGGCCGGCCTCGATCCGAGGGCCCGTCGCACGGACCGGCGGAGGAGCAGGCGGTTCGCGACCCGGAGGGCCACGAGCCCCGCGGGGACGCTCCCGAGCCCGAGCCTCGAGGGTCCGTCCACCCGGAGATATTCCCGGAACGGCCCCGCCGGGTAGCGCGCGGCGAGCTGCCGCGCCACCCTTCCCGCCTCGACGTGGCGCTCGAGATAGCGCCCGACGTCGGTCATGAACGCGCGGTGCGCCGACTCCGCCCGGGGGAGATAGCGGACGCGGACGCCGCCCTCCCCGAGCCGGAAGCCGAGCTCGATGTCCTCGAACCCGTACCGGGAGATGCTCTCGTCGAACCCCCCGACGCGGGCGAGCGCCTCCTTCGCGGCGGAGAAGTGTCCGGTGAGGCACAGGCGGAACGGCACGTCGTCCGCGTGCTCGGAGAGCGACCGCTCCCTCTCCCTCTCCTCGCGCAGCAGGAAGCGCCCGAAGCAGGTGCCCCGGGAAGGCTCCGCCAGCACGATCCGGCCGAGGGCGGCCGAGCCGGGATGCCGCTCGTGATGGAGCCGGTGGGCCTCGAGCGCCCCGGAGCGAAGGGTCATGTCGTCGTCGAGGATCACGACGACGGCGGCCGAGGCCTCGCGGAGGCCGGTGTTGCAGGCGGCGGCACGCCCCCGAGCCGACCGGTGGCGGACGACCCGCGCCGGTCCCCAGGGCAGCCGCGCCGCCGCGGCGGCGTCGGCGGTCGGGTCGCCCGAGCCGTCGTCCACGACGACGACCTCGACCGGTCCCCGCGTCTCCTGCGACGCGATCGCCGCGAGCGTCTCGGGAAGGCGCGTCGCGCCGTCGCGCGAGGGGACGACGACGGAGAGGGATGGGCTCGCCACGCGGACATCGTAGCCGAACTCTCCCGCGATCCGCGCGGCGGAGGCGGCGAGCGGGTTGAACTCCGCGGGCCGGCGACCTACCCTTGGCGCGCGCGGGCCGTCGGCGCGCCGGGGGAGGGCACGGCTTCGACGGGAGCGGCGGGGGGCGGTTTCGTGAGGATCCTCATCGATCTCCGGTGCCTCGAGACCGCGAGCGCGGGTCGGGGGGTCGGCCGGTACACGAGGGAGATCGTCGCCGCGCTCCGTCCGATCCTCCCCGACGGGTGGCGCCTCGCCGGGCTGTCGTGGAGCGACGTGGCGGCGGCCCTCGGGATCGAGTGGGTGCCCTACCGGGGCCCGCGGCTCGGGATCGGCTTCGCCGACCGGGTCCTGCTCCCCCCCCTGCTCCGGAGGGAGGGCGTCCGGCTCCACCACTCGCCGGTCTACGCCCTTCCGACCGCGGGGCCGCCCGGGGTCGCGCTCGTGCTCACGGTGCACGACCTCGCGGCGGACGTCCATCCGGAGGGGCTCTCCCTCAGGCACCGCGCGGCCTTCCGGAGGACGTTCCGGAGCGCGGCCGCCGCCGACCGGGTGATCGCGGTGTCGGAGACGACGCGCCGCGACCTGCTCGGGCGCTACGCGGTCGATCCGGGGCGCGTCGTCGTCGTGCCGAACGGCGTGTCGCCCGCGCTCGCGGTCGCGAGCGAGGAGGGGGCCGCCTCCCGATGGCCCCGGCCCTTCGTCCTGTACGTCGGCGGCCTCGATCGGCTCAAGAACGTCGACTTCCTGCTCGGCGTCGTCGCCCGCTGCCGGCGGGAGGGGCTCGGCCTCCACCTGGTGGCGGCGGGCGAGGAAGGGCCCCGCCGCGAGAGGCTCCTCGGGGCGGCGGGCGCGCTCGGGCTCGCCGACGCCGTCGTCGCGCCGGGGAGGTTGACGGACGCCGATCTGGCCGCGGCCTATCGCGGCGCGGCGGCCTTCGTGTTTCCGAGCCGCTACGAGGGGTTCGGGCTCCCTCCGCTCGAGGCGATGGCGGCGGGCTGCCCGGTCGTCTCCTCGCCCGCCGGGGCGCTCCGCGAGGTTCTCGGCGGAGCGGCGCTGCTCGTCGGGCCGGACGACGAGCCCGGCTGGGCGGGTGCGATCGCGGCCCTCCTCCGCGACGCCGGGCTCCGCCGGGAGCGGATCGCCGCGGGCAGGGAGCGCGCGGCGGCCCACACGTGGGAGGCTTCGGCGCGGCGGACGCTCGACGCGTACCGCGCCGCGATCGGCGGCGGGGGGGCGCGTTGACGGGGCCGGGCGGTTACCGGAACTACTCGAGGCGCGCGAGATGGATCGCGTTCGGGATCGACCTCGCCGGGGCGCCGCTCCTGCCGCTCCTGCGCGCGGCGGGTCCCCGCGGGCCGGTCCCCGCCCGCCCCCGGTCGATCCTCGTCGTCCGGCTCGACCACCTCGGGGACGTCCTGATGTCCACTCCCGCGGTCGCCGCCCTCCGGGCGTCGTACCCGGGCGCGAGGATCGACGTCCTCGCCGCGCCCTGGGGGCGGGCCGCGCTCGACGGGAACCCTCACGTCGATCGGGTGATCGAGGCGACGGCGTCGTGGTACGACCCCCGGCGAGGAGACCTCGCCGCACCCGCCGAGATCCTCGGGACGGTCGCCGCGCTGAGGAGACGGCCCTACGACTGGGCGCTCGACCTGCGGGGCGATCCGAGGGTGGCGCTCGCGTACCTGCTGCCCGCGGCGCGGCGCCGCTTCGGCTTCTCGGGTCTCGGGCTCGCGCGCCTCCTGACGGACTCGATCCCCTACGAGCGGAGGCGATCGATGCTGGACCTCGCGCTCGACCTGGCCGCGGCCGCCGGAGCGCCCCCGGTCGGTCGCAGGCCGGTCTTCCGGGTGACGGAGGAGGCGCGCGGGGAGGCGGAGCGTCTCTGGCTCGCGGCGGGGATCCGGCCGGGCGAGGCCTTCGCGGTGGTCGCCCCGGGCTCCAACCGGGCGGAGGCGCGGTGGCGCGCGGAGGGGTTCGCCGCGGTGTGCGACGGCCTCGAGGCGAGGGGCGTCCGGCCGGTCCTGGTCGGCCGCGGAGAGGACGCTCCCGTCACGCGCGAGGTCGCCGCGGCAGCGCGGCGTCGGCCGGCGGACCTGACGGCGAGGACGTCCCTCGCCTCCCTGGCGGGCGTGCTCGCCCGGGCCTCGCTCCTCGTCGCGAACGACTCGGGGACCTCGCACCTCGCGGCCGCGGTCCGCTGCCCGACGGTCGCGGTGTTCGGCCCGACCGACCCGGCGCTGACCTTCCCCTACGAGGACGGGCGGCGGTTCCTTTCGGTCTCCGCGCCGATCGACCACCCTCGCCCCTGCTTCGACCTCTCGTGCGGATCGGATCACGGATTCGGCTCGATCGGACCGGGCGACGTGCTCGGCGCCTGCGCGAGAGCGCTCGATGCCGGGCGCGAGCCGGCGCCGAGCTACGGTTAGAATCCCCGTGTGGACGTCGCCGTGATCCCGGAAACGCCGCGCCGGCCCTCGGGGCCGGCCCGACGCGAGGCGCCATGAAGGATCTCGCGCGCCGTTTTCTCCCGTCGCCGATCCGCTCCTGGGCGCGGCGGCTCTACTACCGGCCCGCCGTGCGACGCGTCGTGGTCCTCCCGGCCGACCTCCTCGACCTCGCCCTCGGCCGGCGCCGCGCCGACCGTCCGCCCCGGCGCATCGCGTTCGTCGGGGACGGAGACTTCGACGCGATCGGCCGGGAGTTCCTCGGGCACTTCGTCGAGCTCGGGGGGCTCCGTCCCCGAGACCGGGTGCTCGACGTCGGCTGCGGGGCCGGGAGGATGGCGATCCCTTTGACCGGGTTCCTGTCCCCGGAGGGAACCTACGACGGATTCGACCCTCTGCCCGAGCACGTCCGATGGTGCCGCGATCGGATCGGGGCGCGCCACCCGAACTTCCGCTTCCGGCACGCCGATCTCAGGAGCCCGATGTACAGCCCCCGCGGCTCGGTGCCTCCCTCCGAGTTCCGCTTCCCTTACGGCGACGGCTCCTTCGACTTCGTCTTCCTGACGTCGGTGTTCACCCACATGCTTCCCGCGGCCGTCGACCGGTACCTGTCGGAGATCGCGCGGGTCTCGGCGGGGGGCGCTCGCTCGCTCGTCACCTGGTTCCTCCTCGACGCGGAGGCGGAGCGCAGGACGAGGGACGGCACGAGCCCGACGCGGTTCGAGCACGACCTCGGAGGCTGCCGGGTCGTGGACCCGAAAGTGCCGGAGTCGGCCGTCGCGTACCGGGAGACCGACGTGCGCGAGCGGTACGCCCGGGCGGGGCTCGAGATCGTCGAGCCGATCCGGTTCGGCGGGTGGTCGGGGCGCGCCGACGGCGTCTCGTCGCAGGACATCGTCGTCGCGGTGAAGCGATGACGGGGCCGGCGCCCTCTTCCGATCCGCGCGCGCCCGTCGCGGCGATCGTCGTGACGTGGAACTCGGCGGCCTGGATCGAGGCGTGCCTCGCCAGCCTGGAGTCCCTCGAGAGGCCGCCGGCGGAGATCGTCGTCGTGGACAACGGGTCGGTCGACGCGACGCCGGATCTCGTCCGGCGGGCCTGCCCCGCGGCGGCTCTCGTCGAAGGAGGGACGAACCTCGGCTACTGCCGGGCGAACAACCTCGGGATCGCACGCACGCGGAACCCGTTCGTGCTGGTCCTCAATCCGGACGCTCGCCTCGCCCCGCGCTTCCTCGAGGAGATCCTGCCCGCCTTCGACGATCCGAGGGTCGGGATCGCCGCCGGGAAGCTCCTCCGGCCGGATGGCAGGACGCTGGACTCCGCGGGGCAGCGGCTGGGGCGCTCGAGGCAGCCGATCGACCGGGGCTACGGCGAGCCGGACACGGGGCGGTACGACCGCGACGAGGAGGTGTTCGGGGCCTGCGGCGCGGCCGCCGTCTACCGCAGGGCAATGCTCGACGACGTCGTCGATCCGGGGGGGCAGGTGTTCGACGAGGCGTTCTTCGCCTTCTACGAGGACCTCGATCTGGCCTGGCGGGCGCGGCGGGCCGGGTGGCGGGCGGCCTACCGGCACCGCGCCGTCGGCTGGCACGCGCGCGGGGCGACCGCGGGCGATCCCGGGGTCCGGGTCCGGGGACGGGCGATCCTGTCCCGCTCCGCCGACTCCCGCTACCACATCGCCAAGAACCGGTACCTCGCCATCCTCCGGAACGACGATCCGGCCGCCTACCTGAGAAACCTCCCGTTCATCCTGGCGCGCAATCTCGTTACGATCGCCCTCCTGCTCTCCCTCTCCCCCGGCGTCCTCGTCCGCCTGTGGCGTGGCCGTTCGGCGTTCCGGGGGGCGATCGAGCGCAGGCGGCTGGACGCGGCGCGGGGGAGGCGCGACATTCCCACCGGGGGCGCGGGGACGACGGAGGGGCGCGCGTGATCGAGTTCCTGAGGTACGGGGCGACGTTCGGTCTCGCGGCGGGCCTCGCCGCCTGGCTGACCCCGCCCCTCCGGGACGCCGCGCTGCGCTTCGGGATCGTGGACCGGCCGGACGAGAAGCTCAAGCGGCACCGGGAGCCGGTGCCGTACCTCGGGGGGCTCGCGATCTACCTCGCGTTCCTGCTGTCGCTCTCCTTCACGCTGAGCTTCCGCGCCGAGGTGCTCGCGATGCTCCTCGCGGGGTCGATCGCCGTGCTCCTGGGGCTCCTCGACGACCTCGGCCAGCTGTCGCCCTGGACGAAGCTCGCGGGCCAGGCGGTGGCGGTCCTCGTGCTCGTCAAGGCCGGGATCTTCGTCCAGCTGGTGTTCGTGCCCCCGTGGATCGCCATTCCGGTGTCGGTGCTGTGGCTGCTCGCGCTGACGAACGCGTTCAACCTGATCGACGTCATGGACGGTCTGTCCGCCGGCACGGCCGCCGTGGCCGCGGCCGCGCTCTTCGCCGTCGCCGTCTGGAACGGGAGGCCGGAGTCGGCCACGCTCCTCGCGGCGCTCGCGGGCGCCTGCGTCGGGTTCCTCCGGTACAACTTCGAGCCGGCCAGGATCTACATGGGCGACGCGGGGAGCCTCCTGATCGGGCTGCTCCTCGGCGCGCTCGCGATGAACAACGGCTACACGCGGAACAACGACCTGGCGGCGCTCGCGCCGGCGATGATCCTGGGGGTCCCGATCTTCGACATGCTCTTCGTCGTGTACGTGCGGTGGCGCCGCGGGCTGCCGGTGATGCTCGGGAGCCCGGACCACGTGGCGCTCCGGCTGCGCAAGTGGCGCCTCTCGACGAGGCAGACCGTGCTGGCCTCGTACGCGGCCACCGCGCTCCTGGGGGGCGCGGCGATGCTGATGAGCCTTCTCGATCTCGCCGGCGCGGCGGTCGTGCTCGGCGCGGTCGCCGCGGCGGGGCTCCTGCTCGGATGGCTCCTCCGGCGGATCGACATGAGCCTGTGAGCGAGGGACGATGATCGCGATCCTCGGCGGCGGACTGACGGGGCTCTCCGCGGCCTACCACCTGCGGGACCTCCCCCACGTCGTGCTGGAGGCCGAAGGGACGCCGGGCGGGCTGTGCAGGACCCGCGAGGTCGGCGGCTTCCTGTTCGACGACACGGGCCACCTCCTCCACGTGAGGGACCCGCGGGCGATCGCGCTCGTCGACCGGCTCCTGCCGGGGGCGTTCCGGGTCGTCGAGCGGCGCGCCTTCGTCCGGACGCGGGGCGTCACGGTGCCGTTTCCGTTCCAGGCGAACCTGCACGGCCTTCCGCCCGACGTCGTCGAGGACTGCCTGGTCGGCTTCCTCGAGAGCCTTGCCGCCCCGCGAGCGGAGGGGGAAGACGCCTCGTTCGAGGAGTGGGTGCTGGCGACCCTGGGGAGCGGGATCGGCAGGGCGTTCCTCTTCCCGTACGCCGAGAAGCTCTTCCGGAGGGAGCCGTCCCGGATGACGGCCGACTGGGTCTCCTGGTCGGTCCCGAGGCCGACCCCCCGCGAGATCGTCCGGGGGGCGCTGGGGATCCGCAACGAGGGGATGGGATACAACGCGACGTTCCGGTACCCGCTTCGCGGCGGAATCGGCATCCTGCCCGCCGCTCTCGCGGACGCCGTCGGAACGATCCGGTGCGGGGCGCGCGTCGTCGAGGCGGACCTCGACGCGCGCGAGGTCGCTCTCGCCGACGGGGAGCGGATCCGCTTCGACCGGCTGGTCGTCACGATCCCGCTCCCCGCGTTCCTCGGGATGGTCCGGGGCGGGGGCGATCTCGCGGCCGAGGCCGCCAGCCTCGACTGGTCGGTCGTGTCGTGCTTCAACCTCGGGGTCGACCGGCCGGGCATCGGCGGCGGGGCGCACTGGATCTACTTCCCCGACCCCGACGTTCCGTTCTACCGGGTCGGATTCCCGACCGCCTTCTCGGACTCGGTGGCCCCGCCCGGGACGTCGTCCCTCTACGTCGAGACCGGGCTCTCGCGGGAGGAGACGCCCGATCCCGGGGCGCTCGAGGCGGCGGTGATCGACGGGCTGCGGCGCGAGGGGATCCTCGAGGAGTCGGACCGGATTCTGGTCCGCGACCGCGCGGTCCTGGATCCCGGGTACGTCGTCTTCGACCGGGCGAGGCGGCGCGCTCTCGCGCGCATCCTCCCGGCGCTCGAGGCGTCGGGGGTCCACGCCGTCGGAAGGTACGGGGCGTGGACCTACTCGTACATGGAGCGGGCCCTCCTCGACGGGATCGAGGTGGCGGAGCGGCTTCGCGCCGCGGTTTGAGGGCGGCCCCGATGTGCGGGATCTGCGGCAGCATCTCCCTGACGACCGAGAGGCCGGACGCCTCGCGCCCCGAGGCGATGCTCTCCGCCCTCGTCCACCGCGGGCCGGACTCCGACGGCCGGTTCGCGGACTCCCGAGTCGCGGCGGGCATCCGAAGGCTCCGGGTCATCGACCTCGAGACCGGGGACCAGCCGATCTCGAGCGAGGACGGCTCGGTGACCGTCGTGTTCAACGGGGAGATCTACAACTTCCGCGAGCTGCGCCGCGGCCTCGAGGGGAAGGGGCATCGCTTCCGCACCCGGAGCGACACCGAGGTGCTCGTCCACCTCTGGGAGGAGCACGGGGCGGGGATGCTCGAACGTCTCGACGGGATGTTCGCGTTCTGCCTGCGGGACGCGAGGCGGGACGAGGTCCTCCTCGCCCGCGACCGGTTCGGGGTCAAGCCGCTGTACTACCGGGAGGCGGACGGGCGGATCGACTTCGCGTCCGAGATGCGCGCGCTCCGGGCGGCGGGAGGGGGCGCGCCCGTCGACGAGGGGGCGCTGGTCGAGGCCTTCTGTCTCCAGTACGTGCCGGGAGATCGGACGCTCCGGCGGGGCGTGCGGAAGCTCCTGCCGGGATGGCTCCTCCACGTTCGGGGCGGGCGGGGGGAGAAGCGCCGCTGGTACGAGCCCCCGGCCCCCGTCGGGGACGCGGGCGGCCCGGAGGGAGAGCCGCTCGGACCCCTGCTCGAGGAGGCCGTTCGCCGGCAGACGGTCGCCGACGTTCCTCTCGGGATGTTCCTGTCCGGGGGGCTCGACTCCACGGTCGTGCTCGCGCTCCTCTCGAGGATCTCCTCCGTGCCCGTCGAGACCTT
>CAZPWK010000115.1:0-8670 GCA_964590285.1 uncultured Acidobacteriota bacterium
TCAAGGACTTCAACCTCCACAGCGGCCGCCTCTGCGTCAGCGGCGCCGCTTCCCTGCCGGGCGAGGTCCAGGCGACGTTCGAGCGGCTGACGGGAGGGAAGCTGACCGAGGGATACGGCCTGACCGAGGCGTCGCCCGTCACGCACATCAACCCGCTCTACGGGAAGCGGAAGGCCGGGAGCATCGGCGTCCCGGTCCCCGGCGTGGACGCCCGCATCGTCGATCTCGAGACGCGCGAGCCGCTCCCCCCCGGCCGGGAGGGGGAGCTGGCGGTCCGCGGGCCGCAGGTCATGAAGGGGTACTGGGGGCGCCCGGAGGAGACCGCCCAGACGATCGTGGACGGCTGGCTCCTGACCGGCGACGTCGCCCGGATGGACGAGGAGGGGTTCTTCTTCATCGTGGACCGGAAGAAGGACATGATCGCCGCCTCCGGGTTCAAGATCCTCCCGCGCGAGGTCGAGGAGGTGCTGCTCATGCACCCGAAGGTCAAGGAGGCCGTCGTCGCCGGCGTTCCCGACCCCTACCGCGGCGAGACGGTCAAGGCGTACCTCGTGCTCAAGGAGGGGCAGCAGGCGACCGCCGAGGAGATCCTCGACTTCTGCCGGCTCCACCTCGCGGCGTTCAAGGTGCCGCGGCTGGTCGAGTTCCGCGACGAGCTGCCGAAGACGATGATCGGCAAGTACCTCCGCCGCGTGCTGGTCGAGGAGGAGAAGGCGAAGCAGTCGTCCCGTGCGTGACGCCCCGCGGGCGATCCCGGCGGCCCTGGCCGCCCTTCTCCTCGTGGCGCGCTTCTCCCGCGCGCGGACCGGGCGGTCCTCGCCGCCGCGGCGCTCGCGCTCGCCCTCGCCCGCAGGATCGGATCGTTCGGAGGCTCCATGGACGCGGTGACGTTCGAGGGAGTGACCAAGAGCTTCGGTGCGGTCGCGGCGCTCCGCGGCGTCTCGTTCGCGGTGCGAGAAGGGGAGGTCTTCGGTCTCCTCGGACCGAACGGCGCGGGGAAGACGACGCTGATGCGCATCCTCCTCGACGTCATCCGCGCGGACTCCGGCAAGGTCTCCGTGTTCGGCGAGCCCTGGCGGGCCTCCTGCCAGGACCGGATCGGCTACCTCCCGGAGGAGCGCGGCCTCTACGTCAAGCAGCGGGTCGCCGACGTCCTGACCTACTTCGCGGCGCTCAAGGGGATCGCCCGCGCCGAGGCGCGCCGCAGGGCGCACGCCTGGCTCGAGAGGCTGGAGCTCCCCGAGGTCGGCTCCTGGCGGATCGAGCGGCTGAGCAAGGGGATGAGCCAGAAGGTCCAGTTCGCCGCGGCGCTCCTGCCCGACCCGGAGCTGTGCGTGCTCGACGAGCCGACGTCGGGGCTCGACCCGGTGAACGCGCGCCTCGTCCAGGAGGCGATCGCCGAGCGCAGGGCGAGGGGGCGCACGACGATCCTCTCGACGCACCAGATGGACCAGGTCGAGTCGCTGTGCGACCGGATCGCCATGATCGACCGCGGCCGGCTGGTCGTGTACGGCGCGGTGGACGAGGTCCGGAGGCGCCACTCCGTCCCCGAGGCCAGGGTCCGCGCCGCGGGGCCGCTCCCCGCGGTCGAGGGGGTCGAGTCGGCCGCGCACGAGGGGGACTCGACGTGGAGGCTGAGGCTCGCGCCCGGCGCGCGTCCGGCCGACGTCCTCGCCGCGCTCGTCCGCACGGGGGCCGCGATCGAGGGGTTCGAGACGACGCTGACCCCGATCGAGGAGATCTTCGTCCGCCTCGTCAAGGAGAACCGGGAATGATCCGCTGGCGCAAGGTCCGCGAGGTGTCCCGGTTCGAGCTCCTCTCGGCGGTCCGGAGCAAGAGCTGGCTGATCTGGACCTTCGGCATGCCGGTGTTCGCGGGGCTCTACGCCGCGATCGTCGGGATCCCCGCGATGCTCGCGGCGAGGCAGGAGCGGGTCGTGCGGGTGTACGGCGTCGCGGACGACGCGGGGGCGCTGGGGCTTTCGGGCGACGTCGCCGGGGCGCCCGAGGAGGTCCCCGCCGAGGTCCGGGCGGCGCTCCGCGCGGCGGGCCAGGAGGCGGCGCTCGACGTGCGCCTGGCCTCGAGGGGGAGCCACGTCTTCCGTCCGGTCTTGACGATCGAGGAGGGCCTCCGGGACCTGCGGGAGGGGAAGGTCCACGGGGTCTTCCGGGTCCCGGCCGACTGGGTCGCGACCGGCGTCGTCGAGAGCTACTCGAGGGACGTCGCCGACCTCGCCGGGTCGGACGCCCGCCGCTCGTTCGAGAGCCTGCTCGTCGAGCGCGTCGTCCGGGGCAAGGTCGAGGACGCCCTGGTCGCCAGGGTGCGCGAGCCGATCTCCGAGACGAGGCGCCTCGTGGTGGATGCCGAGGGGAACGTCAAGCCCGGGGGCGGCCCGCTTCGGGCGCTCCGGATCCTCGTCCCGGTCGGGTTCGCGATGCTGCTCCTGATCGCGATCCTGACGAGCAGCGGCGGCCTCGCCGAGGGGGTCGGCCTCGAGAAGGAGAACCGGGTCGTCGAGATCCTCCTCTCCTCGGCCGCCGCCGACGAGATCCTCGCCGGAAAGCTCCTCGGCCTCGGCGCGGTCGGGATGATCCAGACCGGGGTCTGGTTCGGCATGGCGGGGCTCGCGGGGGCGGCGTTCGCCGCCTCGCTCGCGAGCCTCGGCTTCGAGGTCCCGTTCCTCGGGCTCGCGACCGCCGCGGCGTTCTTCCCGCTCGGCTACCTGTTCTTCGGCAGCCTGATGATCGGCAGCGGCTCGCTCGGCAAGAGCCGCCGCGAGGCCCAGCAGTGGGGGATGGCCTGGGCGTTCTTCGCCGTCATCCCGCTCCTGTTCCTCGAGCTCCTGATCCGCGAGCCGCACGGGACCGCGGCGCACGTGCTGTCGTGGCTCCCGTTCTCCGCGCCGATCACCGTCGTGGTCCGCGCGACGCTGGCGCCCGAGGGGCTCCCGTGGTGGGGGATCGCGGGTCCCGCCGCCATCCTCGCGGCGAGCGTCTGGCTCGTCCTCAAGGTCGCCGCCCGCCTGTTCCGCGTCGGCCTGCTCCTGACCGGCGTCCGCCCGTCGCTCCGGGAGATCGCGAGGCAGGCGAGGCTGGGGTGAGAAGGCGCAGGCGGGGCGGATCGGGAATCGGATTGACGATTGGCCCCGCCGAGGATCTTGAGCCCTGGTGCCAGCGGGTGGAATCGAACCACCGACCTAGGGATTATGAGACCCTCGCTCTAGCCGCTGAGCTACGCTGGCGTTCCCCGAAAAGCGCGCCGTAATGTAGCCGCTCCCACCGGAAAGCGTCAAGGAGAGCCGAATCGCGGGGGCGGGGGGATCCAAGTAATTGAAGTTCGGTTATAATCCGGCCCGGCTCGGTCCCCGCCGCGGGCGAGGGGGAGCGCGAGGTCCAGATGCCGGCGCTCGAATGCGTGACGTGCAAGAAGACGGACGACGAGATCACGCTTCACAAGTGCCCGATCTGCTTCAAGTACTTCTGCGACGAGCACGCCTACCAGTTCAGCGGCCGCATGTTCTGCAGCCAGCCCTGCGCGGAGTTCTTCTTCTTCGAGCCCGAGGAGTAGGAGGCGCCGTGGCTTCCGCGGTCCGGCCGCCCCGGGCGGCGCTGTTCGATCTCTCCTCGCTGCGGCCGGTCGAGGCGTTCCGGTCGTCGGTCCCGGCCGCCGCGCGGGCCCACGCGCGCTCCCTCCGGGCCGAGGAGGCCGGCCGGACGATGGAGCGGATGCGCCGGATCGCCGCCGAGCTCGGCCGGGCGTTCGGGCTTCGCGCCGCCGTCGTCGAGGCGGAGCGCGAGGGGGTCCACGGGCATTACGGCGCCTGCTTCGAGGACGGCACGATCCGCATTCGGCTCAGGCACGCGGTGACCGGGAAGCTCTTGAAGGAGTCGAGCCTCGTGGACACGCTCTGCCACGAGCTCGCGCACCTCCGGCATTTCGACCACTCGCCGCGGTTCCGCGACCTCTACCTCCGGATCCTCGAGGAGGCGAGGGCGAGGGGCCACTACCGGCCGGGCCCGGAATGGCGCCGCGGGCAGCGCCCGCTCTTCGGCGGGGAGAGGTGCGGGACGGAGGCCGGGGAGCTCGCCGAGGGTCCCTGAGTCGAGAGGAGGTGTCCCGATGCTGAAGCTGACCTACCACGGCCACGACTGCTTCGAGTTCGACGACGGCGCGCACCGCGTGCTCGTGGACCCGTTCCTGACCGGCAACCCGAACGCCGACGTGGGTCCGGGGTCGTTCGGGAAGCTCGACGCGATCCTGATCACGCACGGCCACGGCGACCACATCGGGGACGGCGTCGCGATCGCCAGGAAGACCGGCGCGCTCGTCGTGTCGAACTTCGAGATCGTCAACTGGTTCGGCGCGAAGGGGTGCAAGGGGCACCCGATGCACATCGGAGGGGGACGCTCGTTCCCGTTCGGGCACGTCAAGCTGACGATCGCGCACCACGGCTCGACCGGGCCGGACGGGGAGCCGCTCGGCAACCCGGTCGGCTTCGTCCTGACGATGGGCGGGAAGAAGATCTACCACGCGGGGGACACCGGCCTGTTCCTCGACATGCAGCTGATCGGAGAGCAGTGGGGGCCGCTCGACGCGGCGCTCCTGCCGATCGGCGACAACTTCACGATGGGGGTGGACGACGCGGTCCGGGCGGCGGAGATGCTCGGCGCGCGCGTGGCGATCCCGATGCACTACGGGACGTTCGACGTCATCGAGGCCGATCCCTCCGAGTTCGTCCGGAAGGTCGAGGCGAAAGGCCTGAAGGCGGTCGTCGTGAAGCCCGGGGGGGCGTTCGAAGTGTGAGCGGGCCTTGGGGATCCCCGGTCGACGGGGGACCGGGGAGGAGGGTATTCTCGCTTCACGTCGGGGACGAGGAGCATGGAGAAACTGGCGAGCGACGCGTCCGAGGCCTACCGGCTCGAGGTTCTCCGGGCCATGACCCCCGAGGCCCGGCTGGCGCAGGCCTTCGAGCTCTCCGAGCTGACCCGCCGGCTGTTCGAGCAGGGGCTCAGGCGCCGGTTCGCCGACCTCGGGGACGAGGACTTCCGCGCGCTCCTTCGAGCGAGGCTCGACCTTTGCCACAACAGGAACTACTGATCGCCGTCGTCCGCGCCCTCGAGGACGCCGGGGTCCCGTACATGCTGACGGGGTCCCTGGTGTCGAGCCTCTACGGCGAGCCGCGCGCCACGCACGACTTCGACATCGTGGTCGCCCTCGGGGCCGACCGGCTCCGGGCCCTCTCCGAGTCCCTCTCGGCGCTCGACGGGTACGCGGACGCCGAGGGGATGCGCCGGGCGCTCCGGGACGGGACGATGTTCAACTACATCGACCACGGCACCGGCCTCAAGGTGGATTTCTGGATGCTCCGCGGCGACCCATACGAGGAGGCGTGCTTCGCGCGGCGCCGCACGGAGATCCTGTTCGGCGCCTCCGTGCGGGTGGCGTCCCCCGAGGACATCATCCTCTCGAAGCTCCGCTGGGCTCGGAGGTCGGGAGGGAGCGAGAAGCAGTTCGTCGACGCGCTCCGGGTGTTCGAGGTGCAGCGGGCCGCGCTCGACCTCGCCTACGTCGAGCGATGGGCCGGGGCGCTGGGGATCGAGGCCGACTGGGCCCGCCTGCAACGGGAGGCGCGGCCGCTTCCCGGGGGCCGACCGCGCTGAGGCCTCCTACTTCGCCCGCTCGAGGTAGCTGCCGTCGGCCGTGCTCACGCGAACCGACTCCCCCTCCTCGATGAACGGGGGGACCTGGACGACGAGGCCGGTCTCGAGCTTCGCGGGCTTGCGCTGGGCGGACGCGGTCGCGCCCTTGATCCCCGGCGCGGTCTCGACGACCTTGAGGTCCACGGCCGAGGGGAGCTCGATCCCCGCGGGCTTCCCCTCGATCCAGTCCATCGTGATCCTCGCCTCCGGGACCACGAAGGACATCGTGTCGCCCAGCGTCTCGTCGTCGAGCGCGACCTGCTCGTAGGTCTCCGTGTCCATGAAGTGGTATCCGTGCTGGTCGTGGTAGAGGTACTGCATCTCCTTCGTGTCGAGGACCATCTTCTCGACCTCGTCCTCGGAGCGGAAGCGGATCTCCACGCTCGCGCCGGTCCTCACGTTGCGGAGCTTCGTCTGCACCATCCCCCGCCAGTTCCCCGGCGTGATGTGCTGCATCGCGAGCACGCGGTGGGGGTCGTTGTTGACCCGGAGGATGTTCCCCTTGCGGATCTCCGTCGCCTTCATCTTCGCTCCTCGTCTGGGTTCGCGGCCAGTATCCGAAGCCGGGTGTAGGCGGGCAGGATCTTCTTCTGTTCCTTGCCCGCGAATCGGATCGTCAGCTTGAGGTGCTTCCCCTCCCCCTCGCGGTCCAGGATCCGGCCGCTCCCGAAGTTCGGGTGGACGACGGTCGCGCCGACGGCGTAGCCGTCGGGCGGAGGGGGGGCGCCGGTCCCGGCGGGCCTCGGATCCCTCCCGGGCGCGGCCGCGCGGGCCGCGGCGAGGGCGGCCGAGGAGCCGACCGGCGTGCGGCGGCCGTAGGGGAGCGCGAGCGCCGGCTCGCCGAGGCGGTCCCACGGCGCGGGCGGAGGGGCGACCGGGCGGAGGAGGTCCTCCGGGATCTCCGACAGGAACCGGGAAGGGGAGGAGGCGCGGGGCTCCCCCTGCGCGCGCCGGACCAGCGCGTGCGAGAGGAGGAGCCGCTCCTTCGCCCGCGTCATCGCGACGTAGCAGAGGCGACGCTCCTCCTCGAGGTCGTCGTCCGAAACGCGCGACCGGACGTGGGGGAAGAGGTCCTCCTCGAGGCCGGAGAGGAAGACGACCGGGAACTCCAGCCCCTTCGCGCAGTGGACGGTCATCAGCGCGACCCCCGGCTTCGCGCCGACCTCGTCGGCGTCCGAGACCAGGGCCGAGCGGTCGAGGAAACCCTGGAGCGACCCGTCGCCGGACTCCTCCTGGTACTCCGCCGCGGCCGAGACCAGCGCCCGGACGTTGTCCATCCGGTCGGCGCCCTCCCCGGGGTTCGCGCGCGCGAGGTGTGCGGCGTACTCGAGCCTCGAGACGAGGTCCTCGAGCAGGAGGACCGCCGGGTCCTCGGCCGCGCGCCGGGCCAGGTCGTCCGCGAGGCCGAGGAACTGCCCGAGGGCACGGGCGGAGCGCGGCGACACGAGTCCCTCCTCGAGCGCGAGGGCCGCGGCGCGCCGGAGCGAGACGCCCCTCTCTCGCGCGGACTCCTGCACGTCGCGGAGGGTCGCCTCGCCGATCCCGCGCGGCGGCGTGTTGACGATCCGCCGGAACGAGACGTCGTCGTCCGGGTTCGCGACGAGCTTCAGGTAGGCGAGGAGGTCCTTGACCTCCTTCCGCTCGTAGAAACGGACCGAGCCGACGACCTGGTGGGGGATCCCGCGCGCCCGGAACGCCTCCTCGAGCAGGCGGGACTGGGCGTTCGTCCGGTAGAGGACCGCGAAGTCCCGGTGGGGCCGCGAGGCGGCGAGATCCTCGACCCTCCCCGCGATCCAGCGCGCCTCGGCGCGGTCGTCCGGGGCGGCGAGGAGCTCGATCGCCTCGCCTTCCGGGTTCTCGGTCCAGAGCCTCTTCCCCTTGCGCTTCGCGTTCCTCGCGACCACGGCCCCCGCGGCGCGCAGGATCGTCCCGCTCGAGCGGTAGTTCTGCTCGAGCCGGATCACGCGCGTCCCGGGGTGGTCCGCCTCGAACTCGAGGATGTTCCGGATCTCCGCCCCCCGGAACCGGTAGATCGACTGGTCCTCGTCGCCGACGACGCACACGTTCCCGTGGACGGCCGACAGCGCCCGGACGATCTCGTACTGCGGCCGGTTCGTGTCCTGGTACTCGTCCACGAGGAGATGGCGGCAGCGCCGCGCGTGGCGGGCGGCCGCCTCCGGGTCCGAGCGGAGGAGGAGCAGGAGGCGCAGGAGCAGGTCGTCGAAGTCCACGGCGTTCGCCCGCCGGAGCGCCTCTTCGTAGAGCCTGTGGAGGCGGGCCTGGACCCGCGACTCCGGGCCGAACGCCGCGGCCTCGACGTCCTCGACGCTCCGCATCGCGTTCTTGGCGCGACTGATGCGGGCGAGGACGAGGCGGGCCCCGGCCGAGGCGTCCTCCGGCGATTCGTCGCGGAGGAGCCGGCGCACGACCGCGACCTGGTCGTCCGTGTCGTAGACGGCGAAGCCGGGCTCGAGCCCGGCCGCCCGCCCCTCCCGCCGCAGGATGCCCAGGCAGAAGGAGTGGAAGGTGCCGATCCAGGCCCCGAGGCCCGCGGCCCCGAGCAGCCGCTCGGCGCGCGACCGCATCTCCGCGGCGGCCTTGTTCGTGAACGTGACCGCGACGATGCGGGAGGGGTCCTCGCCCCGATGGAGGACGAGCGAGGCGATCCGGTGGGCGATGACGCGCGTCTTGCCGGAGCCGGCGCCCGCGAGGACGAGGAGCGGGCCGTCGCCGTGGGTGACGGCCTCCCGCTGCGCGGGGTTCAGCCCCTCGAGGACGGGGTCGCTCCGGGTGGAGTCCCCCCCGTACCTGGCCCCGATCCGATGCGGCTCCGGTGGATTCAAGGTCCTCACCCGCAGAAGGCCCGGGCATTGTAGCAACGCCCGCGGGGGAAGGCCCGCCGGGGAGCCCCGGTCACTCGACGGTGACGCTCTTCGCGAGGTTCCGGGGCTGGTCCACGTCGCAGCCGCGC
>CAZPWK010000116.1:0-8664 GCA_964590285.1 uncultured Acidobacteriota bacterium
CCGACGATCACGTCCGAGTACCCGTCCCCGTTCACGTCCCCCGCCGAAGACACCGGCTCGCCGAAATTGGCGAAGTACTGGCCGGCCTCCGCCGTCCATGCATGCGTCGGAGAGAGGCCTGTCGGCGAACCGTGGAAGACAAACGCGCGCCCCGCCCAGTCCCCGTCGACTGCGTACCACGGCGCCCCGACGATCACGTCCGAGTACCCGTCCCCGTTCACGTCCCCCGCCGAAGACACCGAGGCTCCGAAGAGGGCGTCATACTCGTCTCCTTCCCGGATCCACGCTGCCACCGTCGAGAGGCCCGCCGCCGAGCCGTGATACACGTAGGCGAGACCCTCGCCCAACTTGTCGCCGTCGTAGCTGGGGACTCCCACGATCACGTCCGAGTACCCGTCCCCGTTCACGTCCCCGGCCGTGGACACCGAATATCCGAGCAAGGCCATCTGCTGGTGAATTTCCGCCGTCCACGCGGCGACCGCCGAGAGGCCCGACGCCGAGCCGTGATAGACGTAGGCGCGACCGGCGTCCGACTCTTCGTTGTCGTAGTCGTAGTACTGCGCCCCGACGATCACGTCCGCGTACCCGTCCCCGTTCACGTCCCCGGCCGTCGCCACCGAGCCGCCAAACCAAGCCGAGGCTTGATCGCTCTCCGCGGTCCATGCGGCGTCCGCCGAGAGGCCCGCCGCCGAGCCGTGATACACGAACGCGCGACCCTCGTCCGCCTGTCCGTTGTCGTAGCCGTAGGCGCCGACGATCACGTCCGAATAGCCGTCGCCGTTGACGTCCCCGGCCGTCGCGACCGAGTAGCCGAAGTAGGCGGACGCCTGGTTCCCCTCCCCCGTCCAACCGGAAGTCGCGGATAGGCCCGCCGCCGAACCGTGGTAGACGAACGCGCGGCCGACGTCCAAGACCACGTTATAGTACCTATCGTACCCGTCGTAGCCATACGCCCCGACGATCACGTCCGAGTATCCGTCCCCGTTGACGTCCCCAGCCGTCGCCACGGACAGGCCGAACCGCCCGCCTGCCTGGTCGCTCTCGGCCGTCCATGCGGCGCACGCCGAGAGCCCCTCCGCCGAGCCGTGATAGACGTACGCTCTCCCCTCGTCCGTCTCTCCGCTGTCGAAAAAATGGGCCCCGACGATCACGTCCGAGTACCCGTCCCCGTTCACGTCTCCAGCTGTCGCCACCGAGCGTCCGAAGTAGGCCGACGCCTGATCGCTCTCCGCCGCCCAGGCGGCGGTCGCGGAGAGCCCTGCCGCCGAGCCGTGATAAACGTACGCTCTCCCCTCGTCCGTCTGCCCGTTGTCGTAGCGTATCGCTCCCACGATCACGTCCGAGTACCCGTCCCCGTTCACGTCTCCAGCCGTCGACACCGATACGCCGAATTCTGCACCGGCCTGGTCGCTCTCCGCGGTCCACGCGGCGGACTCCGAGAGCCCTTCCGCAGAGCCGTGATAGACGTACGCTCTCCCCTCGTCCGTCTCGCCGCTGTCGCACAGCTGGGCCCCGACGATCACGTCCGAGTACCCGTCCCCGTTCACGTCCCCCGCCGTCGACACCGAGTAGCCGAAGAGGGCGGACGCCTGATCGCTCTCCGCCGTCCACGCGGCCGTCGCCGAGAGGCCGGTTGCCGAACCGTGATAGACGTAGGCGCGCCCCTCGTACACCTCGAAGTTCGAGTAGCCCGTCGCCCCGACGATGACGTCCGAGTAGCCATCCCCGTTCACATCCCCCGCCGTCGATACCGAGTCGCCAAATCTGGCGGAAGACTTGTCGCTCTCCGCCGTCCACGCGGGAGCCGGGGAAAGTCCCGCCGCCGAGCCGTGGTAGACGTACGCGCGGCCCTCGCCCGTCTCGCCGTTGTCGTATTCCTCGGCCCCGACGATCA
Source organism: uncultured Acidobacteriota bacterium (assembly GCA_964590285.1). Taxonomy (GTDB): domain Bacteria; phylum Acidobacteriota; class Polarisedimenticolia; order Polarisedimenticolales; family JAIQFR01; genus CALMJU01. The sequence goes on from CAZPWK010000116.1 coordinate 1,895, forward strand.
CGTCCGAGTACCCGTCCCCGTTGACGTCCCCAGCGAACGACACCGCCCAGCCGAAGAGAGCGCCGTACTGGTCGCCCGCGATCGTCCACGCCGGGGTCGTCGCCAGGGGGTCGATCGTGATCGGATACGCCGCATTCGAGTCGTCGTAGACGATCCGGATCGCCCGCGCTCCGGTCGCAGCGAACCCCTCCATCCGCGCCGGAAGCTCGCGACCCGTCGCGTCGGTCACCCGCAGCTCCGCGAAGTGCAGTACGTTGACGCCTCCGGCGGTGCGGAAGTCGATCGCCGGGCCGTCGGTGCCGAACGCGGGATCGAGGTTTCCCGTCAGCGCCATCTGCACGAAGACCAGTCTTCCGCGCCGGTCGGCATCGAGCGGGACGCCCCCCTCGCCTCGCGGCGCGGCGACTTCCTCGGCCTCCGCCCCGGCCGCGCGTGCGACCTCCTCGGGCCGTGCGTCGAGCGTGAACCCTTGCTCGAGCCCCCTCGGCTCGTTGACGTACCACTCCGAGATCCCGCCTCGCGCGTACTCGATCCGGTTCCCCGAGGGACGAAGCGAGGCCGCCGCCACCGGCCAGACCTGCCCGCCGCGGCCGTAGCCGACCAGCTCGAGCCCCCACTCCCAGCTCGGATCTTCCTCCGTCCTCGGGATCACCCGGATCCCGGACTCCGTGAAGTACGTCCGGAATCCGTGCGCCCGGTTGGGCGCCTGCCACGCCGCGTCGAGATCGACGAGCGCCGTCCGGTCCTGCCAGGTGACCTCGTACTCCGAAGCGGCGATGTCCCGCTGGACCTGTTGGAGCCACCCGGCCGGAGCGCCGTCAGCGGGCGCCGGCGGGTCCGGAGCCGGAGCTTGCTCCGCCGCGAACGCGGCCGCGCTCGCCGCGATCAGGACGGCCGGCAGGAGCACCGAAAACGGGAAGAGGCTCTTCGCCGGGTTCGAGGCATCGAGTCGGCGCATGATCATGCCCTCTTTCGCCGGGGGCGGCGAGTGCCGAAGCTGGTTTCTGACTACGGCCCTGGGGGCTTCATGTCAAGGGTTACGGGCCGATTGGGGGGCGCGAGGCGCTTCGACGGGCCGCCCGGCGCCCTGTCCCTAGGCTCCGGCGGGCGCCGGGGGCCCCGGATCGGACCGCTCGGGGCCTTCGCCGCCCCGCGTCCGCCCCTTCCGCGCCGCCCTCGAGAACAGCGCGGCGTCGATCCGCCGGAGCAGCGCGTCCACGCCGTCGCCGGTCCTCGCGGAGATGCACAGCGCGTCGCGTCCCGCGAGCCGCTCGACGCGATCCTGCTCGTCGAGGAGGTCGGCCTTGTTGAAGACGAGGAGGCGCGGGATCGCGTCGTCGCCGAGGTCCTTGAGGATCGCCTCGACGGAGGCGATCTGCCGCTCGTGGCCGGCGTGCGCGCCGTCCACCATGTGGACGAGAAGGTCCGAGTCGCGGATCTCCTCGAGGGTCGCGCGGAACGCGGCGAGGAGATCCTTCGGGAGGTCGCGGATGAACCCGACCGTGTCGTTGACGACGACCTCGCGCTCGCGAGGGAGCCTCAGGCGCCGGCTCGAAGGGTCGAGGGTCGCGAACATCCGCGACTCCACGAAGACCTGGCTCCGGGTCAGGAGGTTCAGGAGCGTGCTCTTCCCCGCGTTCGTGTAGCCGACGAGGGAGATCACCGGGACGTCGCGCTCGCGGCGGCGGGCGCGCCTTTGCTCCCGGCGCGTCCTCTCCGCGTCGAGCATCCGCTCGAGGCCCTTGATCCGGTCGCGCACGCGGCGCCGGTCCACCTCCAGCTTCTGCTCGCCGGGGCCGCGCCCGCCGATCCCGCCCATCAGGCGCGACAGGCCGGAGTCGCCGCGGCTCATCAGGCGCGGCAGGAGGTACTTCAGCTGGGCTAGCTCGACCTGGATCTTCCCCTCCCGCGTGCGGGCGCGGCGGGAGAAAATGTCGAGGATCAGCTGCGTGCGGTCGATGACTTTGAGGTCGGTCGCCTCGGCGATCGCCCTCGCCTGGGCCGGGGTCAGGTCCTGGTCGACGACGATGAAGTCCGCCTGGAGCCGGAGCGCCCGGATGATCAGGTCCTCGAGGCGGCCCGAGCCCATCAGGGTCCGCGGGTCGTAGGAGGGCCGGCGCTGGACGATCCGGTCGACGACCGCGAGGTCGCTCGACGAGGCCAGTTCGCCCAGTTCGTCGATCGAGGCCTCGGCGCGCGAGCGCGGCCCCGTCGTCACGTGGACGAGGATCGCGCGCCCCTCGCGGCCGGCCGCCCGCGTCCGGGCGCGGCGCCTATCGAACTCCTGCTCGAGCGCGCGGATCAGCGCCAGGAAGTCGTCGTCGACGAGACTCGCCGGGCGCGGCGGGAACAGCCGGTACCGCTCGCCGTCGGCGACGACGTCCTCGACCGGCGCCTCGCGGCGGCCGCGGCGGGAGGCCGGAGGGAGCGCGAAGGAGTCGTCGGGCGGACGATTCGGCCGGGCTCCCCCGCGCTCGTCGGCGGGGAGCAGGTGCGCCACGCGGACGGGGCCCGGCAGTCCGTCCGCGCCGACCGCGATCACTGCCAGGGCGTCGAGCCGGTGGAGCGCGAGCGGCGCGAGGTCGGCGGGGGCGAGCGGGGCGTCGCCGAGGCGCGTCGCGAGCCACCGGAGCGTGCAGAACCGGTCACGGCCCGCGGGCGCGCTCGGGCTGCGCGGCACGGCCAGGCGCCCGGCGTCGCCGACCGCGACGGCCTCGATCCTTCCCGCGCGGTCCACGAGAAGGCCAACGCGGCGGTTGAGATTGCGGCTCAACTCCGCCATCTCGCGCGCGATCTCGTGGGTCAGCACCGCCGCGGGCGGCAGGCGCCTCCGATACAGGCGCTCCAGCCCGCGCCGCTCGGCCGGTGACAGCCCGAGAAGGTTCCCGTGCAGCTCGCTCATAGGGGGTCAGACGTTACCAGCGTATCAGTTTTGGCGATCAAACGCCGGTAAGACGTTGACCAGAGGCCGATTGCGACGGGAGTTGCCGAAGCGCAACGGTGGCAGGTTCGCCACGAGGGTTCGGACACTTGCCTCTCGCGCGCAGAGGAAGCAGGTTGCATGGGGAGCGTCCCGGCCTCCTCGGAAATTCACACTCCATGAGCAGACGATTGCGCCTCGAGTTCGTGGGAGGCCTCTATCACGTGATGTTCCGCGGAAACCGCCGCCAGGCGATCTTCCTGGACGACGACGACCGGAAAGTCCTGCTGGCGAGATTGCGCAAGCTCAAGGACCGCTACGACGCAGAGATTTACGCGTTCGTCCTCATGCCGAACCACGTGCACCTCGTTGTCCGGAGAATGCACGACCCGATCGCGCGGTTCGTCGGCGCCCTTCTGACCGCCTACGCACGCCACTTCAACAGGAAGTACGACCTGGTGGGCCACGTCTTCCAGGGCCGGTACCGCTGCCTCGTGTGCGAGGACGAGACGTACCTCCTGCGCCTCGTCCGCTACGTGCACCGCAACGCCCTGCGCGCGGGGATCGCGGCCGGCGTCGGGTTCGAGTGGAGCTCGTACTCCGCCTACCTTGCCGATGAGCCGGATCCTCTCGTCGATCGCCGACCGGTGATGTCGATGTTCGGCGCGGAGGTGGAAGCCGCGCGGGAGGCCTTTCGCGCGTTCCACGAAGAGGAGGCGGCGGAAGCGGACACGAGAGAGCACTTTCTACCGCGGCGCGGCACGATCCTCGGCGGTGTCCGGTTCGAGTCGCGCGCGAGGCGCCGAGCTGCGAAGTCCGGAGAACCTCCGGCGAGGAGCAGGCCGGGGCTCGATCAGATCCTTAGGGACGCGATCCGCGACGCCCGCCTCCGGGTCGAGCCGATCGAGGTGCGAGGGCCGAGCCGCAGGCACGCCGCCTCGCTCGCCCGATCCATGTTCGTCGAGGCCGCCGTGGACGATCATGGCTACCGGTATGCGGAGATCGCCGGATTTCTAGGCCGACCCCCGGCCTCCCTCCGAGTCATGCTCTGCAAGAGGCGAACGGTACGGGAACGCTCCGTCAACGTTCTCGAAACGTGAACCGTCGCTTCTGGCTTCATGGAAAAGCCGCGCGATCGCGCGCCATTCGCGGTAAACGGTAACGCAGGTAACGTCTGACCCCCTAGATCTTGCCGACGAAGTGGGTGCCGGCGCGGCCCTCGATCGCCTGCGGGAGACTCTCGGGGTTCGTGATCAGCGCGCGGCGGCCGCCGGCGCGCAGGTATCCCATCACGGCCTCGATCTTCGGGCCCATGCTGCCGGGGGGAAAGTGCCCCTCGGCGTGGAGCCGCTCCAGCTCCTCGAGGGTCACCGCGCCGAGCGCCTGCTGGTTCGGCTTCCCGAAGTTCACGTAGACCTGCGGGACCGCGGTCAGGATGACGAGGAGGGCGGCGCCGATGTCGGTCGCGAGGACGCTCGAGGTCAGGTCCTTGTCGATGACCGCCTCGATCCCCGCGTAGTGCCCGTTCGCCTCCTTCTTGATCGGGATGCCGCCGCCGCCGCAAGCCACGACGATGTGCCCGGCACGCGCCGTGTCCCGGATCATGTGCCGCTGGATCACCTTGACCGGCCTCGGCGACGGGACGATCCGGCGCCAGCCGCGACCGGAATCCTCGCGCACGTTCCACCCGAGCGCGTCGCGCCTCCGCTCCGCCTCCTCGCGCGACAGGAACGGGCCGATCGGCTTGCTCGGGTCCCGGAACGCCGGGTCCTGCTCGTCCACGAGCACCTGCGTGACGACGGTGACGACGTAGCGCCGGAGCTCCTTCTTCCGGAGCTCGTTCAGGAGACTCTGCTGCAGGATGTAACCGAGGCTCCCCTCGGTCATCGCCACCAGCACGTCGAGCGGCATCGCGGGCACCTCCTGCCTCGCCATCTCGTGCTGGATCAGGAGGTTCCCGACCTGCGGCCCGTTGCCGTGCGTGATCACCAGGTGATAGCCGCGGTCCACGAGCGTCATGAGGAGCGAGGCGATGACCTCGGCGTTCTTCTCGTGCTCCTCGATCGTCCCCTTCTCGCCTCTCTGCATGAACGCGTGGCCGCCCATCGCGACGAGGACGATGGGCACGTTCGAGCCGTTGCTCACGAGGGATCCTCCTCCCGCCGAGCCCCGCGGGAAACCGGTAGTCTTGCACGCGGGGCGCCGCCAGGGCAACCCGCCGCGCGGCCCGGAGGAGGCGCCGTCAGCCCTCGAGCCCTTGGCGCAGGTCCTCGACGAGGTCCCGGACGTCCTCGATCCCCACCGAGTACCGGACCAGGCCGTCCGAGATCCCCGCGGCCTCGCGCTCCTCCCGCGGCACGCCCGCGTGCGTCATCGAGGCCGGGTGCTCGATCAGGGACTCGACGCCGCCCAGGGACACCGCCAGGAGCGCCAGCCGCACCCGGTCCATCAGCCGCTTGCCCGCCTCGAGCCCGCCCGCGAGCTCGAAGGCGATCATCGAGCCGGGGCCCTTCATCTGCTTCCCGGCGAGATCGTGCTGCGGGTGCGAGGCGAGGCCGGGGTACCGGACCCAGAGAACGTCGTCGCGCTTCTCGAGCCATCGCGCGATTTCTAGGGCGTTCGACTGCGCGCGCTCGATGCGGATGGCGAGGGTCTTGATCCCGCGGTGGACCAGGTACGCCTGGTGGGGGTCCATGTTGCATCCGGTCAGGATCATCATCTCGCGAAGGCGCTTCAGGACCGCCTCCTCGCGCGCGATCAGCACGCCGCCCACCACGTCGGCGTGCCCGTTGATGAACTTGGTCACCGAGTGGAGGACGACGTCGGCGCCGAGCGCCAGCGGCTTCTGCAGGAACGGAGAGGCGAACGTGCTGTCCACGACCAGCCGGATCCCCCGGCCGTGCGCGAGATCCGCGACGGCCGCGAGGTCCGTGATCTGCATGAGCGGGTTCGAGGGCGTCTCGACGTAGAGCATCTTCGTCTCGGGGCGGAGGGCCGCGCGGACGGCGCCGAGGTCCGAGGTGTCCACGTAGGTCGCGGAGAGCCCGAACCTCGAAAGGTGCTTCTCCATCAGCGTCCGCGACGGGCCGTACACCGCGGCCGTGCTGACCAAGTGATCCCCTCCCCCGAGCAGGGCGAGGTAGGCGGTCGTCACCGCCCCCATGCCGGAGCTGGTCGCGACGGCGCCGGCCCCCTCCTCCAGCTCGGCCACGCAGTCCTCGAGCGCGCGGATCGTCGGGTTGCCGAGCCGCGTGTAGATGAACCCGCCCGACCGGCCCGCGAACCGGTCCGCGCCGTCGTCGGCGCTCTCGAACGAGAACGTGGAGGTCTGGTAGATGGGCGTGACCGCGCTCCCGTAGGGATCCTCGGGCGCCCCCGCGTGGACGAGCTTCGAGCAGAACCCCAGGTCCTTCGTGTTCATCCTCTCCCCCTCTTCCCGCCGTCCTCGTCGAGCGCCTCGATCGGGCGGAAGACCTCTCGCAGGATCCGTGCCGTCGGCGACGCGGCGAAGTCCCGGACGAACGCCCGGCCCCCGTCGCAGGCCTCCGCGATCGCGGGGTCGATCGGGATCGACCCGAGGAACGGCACCCGCATGTCCTCGGCGGTCTTCCGGCCGCCCCCCGACCTCAGGATCTGCGTCACCTCCCCGCATCGAGGGCACGCGAATCCGCTCATGTTCTCGACGACGCCGAGAACCGGCACGTCGAGCTTCCGGCAGAACGTGATCGACTTTCGGACGTCCACCGCCGCGACCCTCTGCGGCGTCGTGACGATCACCGCGCCGTCGAGCTTCCCGGCGAGCTGGACGACGCTCAGCGGCTCGTCCCCCGTCCCCGGGGGCGAGTCCACG
>CAZPWK010000117.1:0-8645 GCA_964590285.1 uncultured Acidobacteriota bacterium
CCTGGAGGAGATCGCGAAGGAGGTCCTGCGCGTCCGGAAGCTGCGCGGGTCCCCCCGGTGGTGAGGGGAGGCCGGACGGAGGCAGCGATTTCGGCGAGGTTCCTGGACGAGACGATGCGTTGACGGCGGGGTGGCGCGGCGGGCGGCACCGGCTACAATGCGCCGCGTGAGCACGCAGAACCCCTTTCTCAGGGCCCTCCGGAACAAGTTCTTCGCGGGGCTCATCATCCTCATCCCGATCGTCATCACGGCCAAGGCCCTGTGGTGGCTCTTCCTGTACGTGGACGGCCTGGCCCGGCCGCTCGCGAAGACCCTCGCCGGGCACGACATCCCCGGGTTCGGCTTCGCCCTGACCGTGGCCCTGGTCCTCGTCACCGGAATCCTATTCTCGGCCGGGCCGCTCCGGGGGCTCCTCGACGGCCTCGTGGAGGTCCTCGAGAACGTTCCGGTGATCGGCACCCTCTACGGCACGATCCGGAAGGTCCTGGCGGGGTTCGGCACTCCCGAGAACCGGCAGGCGTTCAAGAAGTTCGTGCTCGCCCGCGTCGGGGGGGTGATGACCCCGGGCTTCCTGACGGGCTCGTTCGTCCTGCGCGCGGCGGACGGGGCGGAACGGACCTACCACGTCGTGTTCGTGCCGACGAACCATCTCTACATCGGCAACATGCTGGTGCTCCGGGACGACGAGGTCGTTCCGACCGACGTCCCCGTCGAGGACGGCATCGGCCTCGTCCTCTCGGCGGGCGCGGCCCTGCCGGCGCGGTGGCCGAGGTCCTCGGGCGGGGGCGCCCCGCCCGAGGCGGCGCTCCCCGGGGACGAGGTCCGGCGATGACGAACCGCTCCTCCGCGAACGGAAGCCTCCCGCCGACCGGACCGGGCCGCGAGGGGTTCGACAACGAGCGGTATCTCGAGGCCCAGGCCGAGGCGATCCTGGAGAGGGTGGAGCGGTTCTCGGGGAAGCTCTACCTCGAGTTCGGAGGCAAGCTCCTGCACGACATGCACGCGGCGAGGGTCCTCCCCGGCTACGACGCCGACGTGAAGATCAAGCTGCTGAAGCGGCTCGAGGACATGGTCGAGATCCTCTTCTGCATCCACGCGGGAGACATCGAGAAGGGGCGCATCCGCGGCGACTTCGGCCTGACGTACGACGTGGCCTCGCTCAGGACCTTCGACGACCTCGAGCGGTTCGGGTTCCGGGTCTCGGCGGTCATCGTCAACCGGTACCGGGGGCAGGCCGCGGCGGACCGGTTCCTCCGCTTCATCGGCTCGAGGGGCATACCCGTCTACACCCAGCCGGAGATCCAGGGCTACCCGGCCGACGTCGAGCGGATCGTCAGCGAGGAGGGGTACGGGAGGAACCCCTTCGTGCCGACCGGGAAGCCGCTCGTCATCGTCACCGGGGCCGGCCCCGGCAGCGGCAAGATGTCGACCTGCCTCTCCCAGGTGTACCACCACCACCTGAGGGACGAACCGGCGGGCTTCGCGAAGTTCGAGACGTTCCCGATCTGGAACCTCCCTCTCGATCACCCGGTGAACCTGGCGTACGAGGCCGCGACGGCGGACCTCCGGGACCGCAACCTCGTGGACCCGTTCCATCTCGCGGCGTACGGCGTCGCGGCGATCAACTACAACCGGGACATCGAGAACTTCAGCATCATGAAGGAGATCATCACGCGGATCGGCGACGGCGGATCGTTCCTGAACACCTACCGCTCGCCGACGGACATGGGGGTCAACCGGGCCCGCGAGGGGATCGTGGACGACGCCGTCGTCCGGGAGGCGGCGAGGCAGGAGATCATCCGCCGCCACTTCCGTTACGAGTGGGAGTGCAAGCGGGGGTTCGAGTCGCGCGAGACCGTGGACGTCGTCGAGAAGCTGATGCAGCAGGTGGGCGCGAAGCCGAACGACCGGCCGACCGTGCCGGCCGCGCGGCAGGCGGCGGAGTCCGCGGAGGCGCTCGGCAAGGGGAACCGAGGCGTCTACTGCGCCGCCGCGATCGAGCTCCGCTCGGGCGAGATCGTGATCGGGATGAACACCCCGCTCCTGCACGCCGAGTCGGCCGCCGTCCTCAAGGCGATCAAGCGCCTCGGGGGAATCCCCGACGAGATCGCCCTCCTCCCCGAGGCCATCATCGGGAACATCGCCCGGCTCAAGCAGGACATCCTCGGGGGGAAGTCGGCCAGCCTCAACGTCGAGGAGGCGCTCGTCGCCCTCTCGATGAGCGCCGCCACGAACCCGACCAGCGAGCACTGCATGCGCAGGCTCGTGCTCCTCGCCGGCTGCGAGATGCACACCACGCACGTCGTCGGGAAGGGGGACGAGAACGGCCTGCGGAAGCTGCGCCTCAACGTCACGACGGACGCGCTTCCGACCTCGCGCGGGTTCTACTACTGACGGACGCCGCCCGGCGCTCGACGCGCTCCGCCGCGCGCTCGTGGAGCGCCTCCCCGTTCCAGCAGTAGGTGCAGAGCCTCTCCCGCGGCAGTCCGATCGCCCGCACCATGTCCGGAAGCGTCTGGTAGCGGAGCGTCGTGAGGCCGAGACAGCCGCGGATCGATTCGACCATCGCGGCGTAGTCCGCGGAGCTGGGGTCCGTGTACTTCTCGAGGCACGAGCCGGGGTCGCGCTCGCGCCCGGCGATCGCCCGGCGCCCCGCCAGGTCGAGCTCGGACCTCGAGCGCGAGAAGTTGAGGAACCGGCAGCCGAAGACGAGGGGCGGGCAGGCGGGACGCATGTGGACCTCGCGCGCGCCGAGGTCGAAGAGGCGCTGGATCACGTCCCGGAGCTGCGTCCCCCGCACGATCGAGTCCTCGCAGAAGAGGAGCCGCAGCCCCCGGATGTGCTCCTCGATCGGGATGAGCTTCATCCTCGCGACGAGGTCCCGCACGCGCTGGTCCTGCGGCATGAAGCTCCGGGGCCAGGTCGGCGTGTACTTGACGAAGGGGCGGCGGTAGGGGACGCCGGACTCCGACGCGTAGCCGATCGCGTGGCCGATCCCCGAGTCCGGAATCCCGGCGACGAGGTCCACCTCGACGTCGTCGGCGCGCGCGAGCGCCGCGCCGCACCGGTTCCGGGCCGCCTCGACGTTGATCCCCTCGTAGCTCGAGGCCGGGTAGCCGTAGTAGATCCAGAGGAACGAGCAGATCTGCATCCGCTCGCCGGGAGGGGAGAGCGTCTCGACGCCCTCGGCGGTCATCCGCACGATCTCGCCGGGGCCGAGTTCCCGGTCGGCCTCGAAGCCGAGATTCGGGAAGGCGCAGGTCTCCAGCGTGACGGCGCGCGCGTCCTTCCTCCGGCCGAGCGCGACGGGCGTCCTCCCGAGCCGGTCCCGGGACGCGTAGATCCCCTCCCGGGTGAGGAGAAGCACCGAGCACGATCCCTCGACCCTCTCGTGCACGAGCCGGAGGCCTTCCACGAGCGTCTCTCCCCGGTTGACCAGGCTCGCGACGACCTCCGTCGGGTTGAACGCGTTCCCCTTGATCTCGCTGAAGTGCGTCCCGTTCCCGCGCAGCGCCTCCGCCGCGAGGGCGTCGGCGTTCGAGACGCGGCCGACCGTGACGATCGCGTACGTGCCGTGCCGGGAGCCGATCAGGAGCGGCTGGTCCTCGAAGTCGCTGATCACTCCGAGGCCCATGGGCCCGCGGTACTTCGGCAGGTCCTCCTCGAACTTCGTCCGGAACGGCGTGTTCGAGATGTCGTGGATGTTCCTCTTGAGCCCGTCGCGGTTCCGGACGACCATCCCCCCTCGGGAGGTGCCGAGGTGGGAGTGATAGTCGGTCCCGTAGAACAGGTCCGCCACGCAGTCGCCCTTCGCCGCCACCCCGAAGAATCCGCCCATTCGCTCTCCTTGAGGCTCCGGTCGCCGGCCGGTCGGCGGGACCGGACCCGAGAGTAAGGCCGAACCGGAGGGCGGTGTCAAGGAGAGGGGAGGGACCGGCGGGGGAAGGCGTATTCTGTACGCTTCGCGGGCAGGCGGCCCGGAGAGGAGCGCACGTGGCGGCGTTCTCGCGACAGTCCCGGGCGCGGCGCCGGAGCAGGGAGCCCCTTCCCGGAAAGCTGAGGATCGTCGTCGGGGCCGTCGCGCTCGGGTTGTTCCTCGTCGCGCGGAGGTTTCCGGACGCCGTCGAGTCGCTGTACGGACGCCACGGCTACCCGTGGATCGCCGAGGCGGTCGGGTCGGTCTCGGGAATGGTCCCGTTCGGCCTCGCGGAATGGGTCTTCCTCCTGATCGCCCTCTCGATCCTGTGGGCGGTCCCGACCTACGCCAAGAGGATGCGGCGCGCCCTCGAGGGGTGGCCCAGAAGCCTCGCCGCGGGAGCCCTCGGGCTCGTCGCGCGGATCGCCTTCTGGTGGACCGCGTTCGTCGTGCTCTGGGGACTCAACTATGCGAGGCCGGCGCCGGAGAGGATCTTCGATCTGCCGCCGGCCGTCTCGTCGGAACGGCGCGCGGAGCTGCTGCGGGAGATCGGGAAGAGGGTCGACGAGTCCCGGAGATCCGCCCCGGAAACCGGGGCGGGCGTCGTCGCGGAAGCCGCGAGCGACCGGGACCGCGAGGATCTCCACCGCCATCTCTCCGCGCTCCAGGGGAGGGCGCTTCGGGGCTTCGGGCTGCCGTCCGTCGAGGCCGGGCGCCCGAAGCGGCCGCTCTCGAGCGCGCTGCTGCTCCGCTGGGGGATCGCGGGGTTCTACGGACCGTTCACCGCGGAGCCGCACGTGGTGACCCCCGCGCCGCCCGGGTTCCTGCCCTTCACAACGGCGCACGAGCTGGCCCACCTTTCCGGCTTCGCGACCGAGGACGCGGCGGGATTCGTCGGGTTCCTCGCCTGCTTGCGCTCGGAGCGCCCCGAGGTGCGGTACTCCGCCTGGCTGAGGCTCTACCTCGATCTCGGGGGGAGGCCGGAGGGACGATCCGAGGCCGTGGGGCGCGATCTGCGCGCGATCGCGGATTTCTTCGCCCGCCACCGCCGCGGCCGGGAAGCCGAGGCGATCTGGAGGGGGTACGACCGGTTCCTCGAGGCGCACGGGGTGAGAGACGGCGTGGAGGGGTACGGCCGCGCCCCGGATCTCGTTCTTCGCTGGATCGACAAGCACGGGATGCCGCGGGAGCCGGCGCCCGGAGAGGCCGGCTAGATCTCCCCGCGGCCCCCTTCAGGGCTTCGCGGGATCCCGGATTCCCTTCTCTTCCCCCCCACCCGCGGCCCGGTACTCCACGAAGTACTGCTCCGTGAGGAAATCGTGCGAGCGGAGGACGGCGAAGCCCGCGGCCGCCATCTCCGCGTCGAGCGTCTCCCGGGAGACCTGCTGTTCCGGAAGCGGTCCCCAGGGCCTCTCCTCGAACGGCTTGGGGACGTAGTCGATCACGACGAGGCGCCCGCCGGGAGCGAGCCCCTCCCGCAGCTTCTTCGCGTACTCGGCCCGATCCTTCACGTAGTGGATCGTGTCCACCATGAGGATCGTGTCCACCCCGCGCGGCGGAAGCTCCGGGTCGTCCTTCGCGACCTTGACGAGCCGGACGTTCGTCAGCCCCTCCTTCTCCAGCCGCTTCGCGATGTGGTCGAGCATCTCCTGGGCGATGTCGATCGCCCACACGACCCCCTCGGGGCCCACCGCCTTCGCCACGGGGATCGTGAAGTAGCCGGAGCCGGCCCCGACGTCCGCCACGCGCTCGCCCGGCCGGATCTCCAGGGTCCTCATCACCTGGTCCGGCTTCTGGAACTCGGCGCGCTCCGGCCGTTCGAGCATCCCTAGGTAGCTCCGTGCCCAGATCCCGCGGGCGAGCGAGCGGTACCTCTCCTCCTCGAGGAGCGCACGGAACGCGGGATCCTTCCGGATTCGCGAGACGTTCCAGAACCCCGCGTCCGCGGCGCGCTTCAGCGCCTCGTAGGCCTCGTCGCCGCGCCCCAGCATCGCGTGCGAGCGCGCGATGTCGTAGAGCGCGTCCACGTGCGGCTCCTCGACGATCGCGTTCCGCGTCTCGGCGAGCGCCAGGGCCTTCGCGTAGTCCCCCGCGGCGAAGGCCTCTTCGAACCGCGCGGAGAGGGCCGCCGGATCCTCCGCCGGCGCCGGCTCGGACGACCGGGCGCCGACCGCCGGGAGGAGGACGAGCAGCGCCGCCAGCCAACGAGTCCGCCGGTTCATCGATCACCTCCTCGCTCGCGCCTCGTCGCGGGCCCGAGAGGCGCCCTTCGCAGGGCGTTGCTTACGTTCTCGGGGGCGAAGGGTTTCGGCCCGCCTCGCTCGGCGTCGTTCGGAGTACATTCTCGGGTCGAAGAGACTCGGGCGGCGGTCGGCCCGCCGAGGAGGAGGCTTCTCATGCGACGGTCCGCTCCCGCGATCGGTCTCGTCCTGCTGCTCGCCGCGCCCGCATCGGCCGGGCAACCGGAGGGGCCGCATTCCCTGTTCGAGAGGCGGGCGCGAAACGTCGTCTTCCTCGTTCCGGACGGGATGGGGCTCGCCGACGTCACGGCGGCGCGCATCCACCGGGGCGGCCCCGGCGGCCCGCCGCTGGCCCTCGAGACGCTCGACTTCGTGGGGTACCAGCGGACGTGGTCCGCCGACAGCACGGTGACCGACTCGGCCGCCGCCGCGTCGGCCTGGGCGTGCGGCGAGAAGTTCGAGAACGGGACCGTCTGCCGGCGCCCGGACGGGAGCTTCCCGAGGTCCCTGCTCGAGATCGCGCGGGACGGCGGGAGGCGGACCGGGCTCGTGGCCACCGCCACGATCACCCATGCCACGCCGGGGGCCTTCGGGGCGCACGTCGCCGACCGGTCCTGCGAAACCGAGATCGCGAGGCAGTACGTCGAGACGACCGGCGTCGACGTCCTGCTCGGAGGCGGTCTCGGGACGTTTCGCTCCCCATGGCCGGATCCCTGCGGCACGATGGGCGACTACGTCGCGCGTGCCGAGACGCTGGGCTACCGGACGGCGTTCGACCGGGGCGAGCTCGGAGACGCCGTCGCCGGTGGCGCGCGGCGCGTGCTCGGTCTCTTCGCCTCGGGCGCGATGTCCCCGGCGGAGGCCTGGACCCCGTCGTCTCCCGAGCCGAGCCTGCCGCAGATGGCGGCGGCGGCTCTCGACCTCCTCGAGGGGAACCCCGGCGGGTTCTTCCTGCTGATCGAGGGGTCGCAGGTCGACTGGGCGAACCACGCGAACGACGCGGACGCCCAGCTCGCCGAGGTTCTGGCCTTCGACGACGCCGTGCGGGTCGTCCTCGAGTGGATCGCCGCGGGGCCCGCGCGCGAGCGCGAGACGCTCGTCGTCGTCGCGCCCGACCACGAGACCGGAGGATTCGCGATCGCCGGACCGTACGGGCGCCTCCCGGCGCCGGGCGAGAGGGCGACGCCGGCGTGGACCGGTTCCGAGCACACCGGTGGGGACGTGCCGATCTGGAGCCAGGGTCCGGGGGCTTTTCGTCTCGCGCGGGCGATCGACAACACGGACGTGTACGAGGCGGTCCGTGAGGCGCTGCACTGAGCGCCGCGCGCGCCGAGAGCCGGCCGCGTTGACACCTCGCGGGCGAGTCGCTACGCTGCTCCCCACCGCCGAGCCGAATCCCGCCATCCCGGTTCGAGGCGTCGTACCCGCCGGCCCGTCGCTGGAAGGAGGAGCGTCCGTGCAGAAACCGCTCGTGGCCCCTCACGGGGGCGCCCTCGTCGACCCGATGGCGTCGCCGGAGCACGCCCAGGAGCTGAAGGCGGCGTCCCGGGCGTGGCCGTCCTGGGACCTGACGCCGCGGCAGACCTGCGACCTGGAGCTGCTGCTCTGCGGAGGCTTCTCGCCGCTCGGGGGCTTTCTCGGCCGCGCCGACTACGAGTCGGTGGTCGAACGGATGCGACTCGCCGACGGAACGATCTGGCCGATCCCGATCGTGCTCGACCTGCCCGAGGAGCGCGCGTCGAAGCTGCGGAAGGGCGACCTGCTGGCGCTCCGGGACGCCGAGGGCGTCATGCTCGCCGCGATGCACGTCGAGGAGATCTTCGCGCCCGACCGCGAGGCGGAGGCGGAGAAGGTCTACGGCACGTCGGACCGGTCCCACCCCGGAGTCCGCCACCTTCTCGAGAGCACGCACCCCGTCTGCGTGAGCGGCCGCGTCGAGGGAATCCAGGAGCCGGCGCACTACGACTTCCGGACGCTTCGGCGGACCCCGGCGGAGGTGCGGCGGGAGTTCGAGAGGCTCGGCTGGCGCCGGGTCGTCGCATTCCAGACCCGGAACCCGCTCCACCGGGCGCACTTCGAGCTGACCTTCCGCGCCGCGCGAGAGGCCGAGGCGAACCTTCTGATCCACCCGGTCGTCGGCATGACGAAGCCGGGCGACCTCGACCACTACACGCGCGTGCGATGCTACGAGGCGGTGCTTCCCCACTACCCGAAGGACACCGCGATGCTGTCGCTCCTCCCCCTCGCCATGCGGATGGCGGGCCCGAGAGAGGCGGTCTGGCACGCGATCGTCCGCAAGAACTACGGATGCACGCACTTCATCGTCGGCCGGGACCACGCGGGGCCGGGGTCGGACCGCGCCGGCAAGCCGTTCTACGGCCCCTACGACGCGCAGGAGCTGCTGCGGCGGCACGAGGAGGAACTGGGCGTCCGGATGGTGCCGTTCCTCTCCATGGTCTACCTCGAGGACGAGGACCGGTACGTCCCGG
>CAZPWK010000118.1:0-8644 GCA_964590285.1 uncultured Acidobacteriota bacterium
CTGACGCCGTCCCCCGCGATCACCGGCCGCGCGGCGCCGTAGCCGCCTTCCGCGCCGCGCTCCACTCCGCCAGCAGCTCCGCCTCCCGCGCGGGCGCGAGGCCCGCCCGGAGCTTCGCCCGGCGGTCCTCGGGCAGCCCCAGGAACCAGGCGAGGGTGTCCCGCGCCGTGTCGGAGAGCGGGCGGAACCGCAGCCCGGCGTCGATCGCCTTGCGGCAATCGATCGAGGTCAGGCCCTCCTCGCCTCCGCGCGAGGGGATCCAGACCGGCAGGTCGGTCCACGCGGCCACCTGCCGCTTCTCGAGGAAGTCCGCGGGGACCCACGCGAGACGAGCCTCGCTCCGTACGCCCCTGCGGCACGCCTCCAGGAGCTTCCGCATGACGAGCCGCTTCTCGGGCCCGGTCGCGTTGAAGACCCCCGTCAGGCGGCGCTCGAGGACGAGCACGATCCACTCGGCGAGATCGCGGACGTCGACGAGCTGCGCCGGGTCGGAGCCGTCCCCCGGGGCGAGGACCTCGCCGCCGCGCGCGAGGCGGACCGGCCAGTAGGTGAACCGGTCGGTCGGGTCGAGGGGGCCGACGATCAGGCCGGGCCGGACGCTCGCGACCCGTCCGGGCATCGCCCGCTCCGCGGCCCTCTCCGAGAGCGCCTTGAGAGCGCCGTAGTGCTTGGCGACGTCCTCGCTCTCCTCGTCCGGCATCGTGGCGAGCGGCGCGCTCTCGTCGGCGCCGGGCCGGATCCCCTCCGCGTACGCCGAGATCGACGAGACGAAGAGGTAGTGCCTCGCGTTCGGGGCGAGCAGCGTCGCCGACGCGGAGACGATCCTCGGGACGTACCCCGAGGTGTCCACGACCGCGTCCCACTTCCGGCCCTCGAGCGCCCCGAGATCGCCGTCGCGGTCGCCCCTGAGCTTCTCGATGTCCGGGAAGAGGGTCGGGTTGGTCTTGCCGCGGTTGAACAGGGTCAGCACGTGGCCGCGGGATCTCGCGGCCGCGACGATCTCGGGGCCCAGGAAGGAGGTCCCGCCCAGGATCAGGATCCGGAGCGGCGCCTCGGCGGCCCCGCCGAGCCGGAAGCCGATCGCCGCGCCCGCGCCCGCCCCGAGCGCCGCCGTCACGAACCGTCGTCGTCCGCGATCCATCGAATCACCTCCCCGTCTCCGCCGTTCTCCCCTGCCGCCGCGCGACCCCACGGGCCAGCAGGACCCAGGCGACGCACGCCGCCGCCAGGACCCTCCAGACGACCGGGCCGGGGACGCCGAGCGCCGCGGTCGTCGCGTACGCCCAGATGCTCGCGGCGTCCCCGCCGCGGAACACGACCGTGTCCATGAAGCTCTTCGCCTTGTACTTCGCGCCGCCTCCCAGGGTCGTGAAGAGCGTCTCCCGGGCCGGCCGCTCGAGCCCGTACTGGGCGCCGCGGCGGACGACCTGGAAGGCGACCAGCGTCCCCAGGGCCCCGGGGCGGGAGGCGAGGCCGAGGAAGCCCGCCCCCGTGACGACAGGGAGGACCGCGATCGTCGCCCCGGCGCCGAGCCTCGCGAGCATCGGCCCCGCGACGAGCCCCTGGAGTGCGATCGCGAGGACGTTCACCGCGAGGTCGATCCTCGCGAACGTCGCCGTCCTCGCGGCGGAGTCCGCGAAGGACGCCTCGACGATCCGGGCCTGCTCCTGGTACGCCACGGTGGAGGTGCCCGAGTAGAAGAGCAGGAGCGCGGAGATGCCGAGCAGATACGGGGACCGGAGGGCGAGGCGGAACCCCTCGAAGACCCCGCCCCCCACCGGCTCCTCGGGCGACTCGCCGAAGCTCCCCGCGCGCTCCCGCTCCGCCCATCGCGAGAGCCGCGCGACGCACAGGACCGCCCCCTCGAGGGCCGCGGCGGCGACGACGAGGAGCCCGGAGGGACCGACCGCCCCCGCCAGGGCCGACGCCGCCCACGGGCCCGCGATCGCCCCCGCGCTCCCCCCCGCCGCCACCAGCCCGTAGAGGCGCCTCGCCCGCTCCGCACGGAACACGTCCGCGTGGAAGCTCCAGAGGACCGAGACGACGAGGAGGTTCAGGACCGAGACCCACACGAAGAAGATCCTCGCCGTCGCCCCCACGGGCGCCCCGAGGCGCTCCGCCGCGAAGAACGCGAGCAGCGTCAGGGCGACGAAGCGGTACGCGATCGGCACGACGCTCCGCCGCGGGAGGCGTGCCACGACGGCCGACCAGCAGGGCACCGCGACGAGCATCGCGAGGAAGGTCCCGGTGTACATCCACTTGAGGTTCCCGACCCCGCCCCGGATCCCCATCTCGTCGCGGAGCGGCCGGATCAGGTAGTAGGCGCAGAGGACGGCGAAGAAGTGCAGGAAGGCCCACGCGAGCGCCTCGCGCTCCTCCCTGCGCACGGCGGCGAAGCGCTCCAGCACGAGGGCTCCCGGACCGGGATCCGCCTCAGGGCTCCGGCGCCCCCCGGAACGGGAAGGTCTCGACGACCTCCTTCGGCTCCGGCAGGCGCTCGCCCGCGACCGCGATGACCTTCTTCCGGAAGAAGAGCGTCACCCCGCGCGTCCTGAGCGTCGCGGCGACGTCCAGGGTCCGGACGAACCGGTCCCGCCGCTCTGGAGGCACGTCCCTCGCCTCGCGGGTCGCGTCGTATTCCGTCTCGCCGCTCCACGCGACGCGGAAGCCCGACGGCTCGCGCACGATCACCTCGGCGACCCTGCGGGACGCGACGGGGCTTCTCGCGTCGTCGTACGAGACGACGATCTCGTTCACCTGGTCGCCGTCGAGATCGAGGAGCTCCACCTCGCCGCGTCCCACGTGGCCGCCGTTCTCCTCGCCGAAGTCGCGCGAGTAGA
The DNA here is from genome assembly GCA_964590285.1 of uncultured Acidobacteriota bacterium. GTDB lineage: Bacteria > Acidobacteriota > Polarisedimenticolia > Polarisedimenticolales > JAIQFR01 > CALMJU01. The sequence continues at coordinate 2,841 of CAZPWK010000118.1, forward strand.
CGGGGGCGAGCCGCTCCCCCTCGCGCCGGAAGACGTCGAGCCGCACGTTCACCGCGTCGGCGTCGCCGCGCTTCCCGGTGAAGTACGTCGTCACGGCGACGATCTGCTTCGAGTCCCCCGGCAGGACGCGCGCCGTCAGGACGCTCCCCGAGAGGACGTCCTTCGACAGGATCCCGAGCGCCGCGCGAACCTCGGACGCGGCGTCGGCGAGCGCCGCGCCGAAGGAAACGGCCGCCACGAGCGCCGCCCACGCCACCCGCGATCCCGATCTCCTCATGCGATCGCCTCCCTCGGGCCGGCGGCGCGGCGCCTCCGCGCCTCCCGCCGCCGCCGGAGCCGCTCCTCGCGAGCGCGGAGCGCCTCGCGCGACCAGGCCTCGAACGCCCCGGCGCAGTCGAAGCGGAGGTCGAACTCGAGATCCCGCTCGAAGCGCTCGCACCGGTCCGGCGACCCCGGAGCCCCGTACTCCCGGCAGATCCGGGGCCTCGCGTCGTAGATCCGGCAGGTGAAGTCCGCGCCGAGATGCCGGCACTCGTTCCTCACCTCGAGGAACCAGCGCCCCTCGTCGACCCAGACCGACGTCCCCTCGTGGACGAGGTACCAGCGGATCGTCTCGTGGTCCTCGGGCGTCGCCGGACGATCGATCTCCAGTGCGAAGTAGCGGCAGCACCGCGCCTCGCACCGGTCGCAGGGGGGATCGCCCGCCCCGCCCGCGGCCCCGGAGAGCGGCAGCACGACCGCGCCCGTCTCCGCGGCCCGCCGGTCGCGCAGGGGCTTTTCCCTCGACGTCCTCCGAGTCCTCGCCATCGAGACGCTCCGCCGTTCCGGCCGGCCCGAGGGGCCGGCTCGCCCCGTTTCCGCGGCCCGGGCCATATTAGCATCCGCGACCGCCGCGGAACGGCCCCGATCCCCTATAATCGACCTCCGCGCGGGCGGATCCCGCCTGCGGCCGGAGGCGCCGGATGATCGTCTACACGGCCAGGCACGTCCTACCCGTCGCCTCCCCGCCCCTCGTGGACGGCGCCGTGGCGGTCCGCGAGGGCCGCATCGCGGCGGTGGGCCGCAGGCACGAGGTCTCGAAGGCCGCGGGCGCAGGGGCGGAGACGCGGGACCTCGGAAACGCCGTGCTCCTGCCCGGGCTCGTCAACGCCCACACGCGCATCGATCTCTCCTGGATGCGCGACGACCCGCCTCCCGCCGAGAGCTGGGCCGCGTGGTTCCGGGACGTTCTCGAGAGGCAGTCGCGTCCCGACGACGCGGCGGTCCGGGCCGCCGCCGAGGAGACGGTGGCGGCGATGGCGGCGCGCGGGACGGTCGCGGTGGGGGACGTCGCCGTCCGGCCGGTCGCCGCCCAGGTCCTCGCGCGCTCGACCCTGCACGGGGTGGTGTTCCTCGAGCTTTCGGGGCTCCGGACCGACGAGGCGGAGAGGATCCTCGACCGCGCCGCCGAGACGCTGGACGCCGTCGAGAGGACCCCCGAGGTCAAGGCCGCGGCCGGCCGCGTCTCCGTCGTCCTGGCGCCCCACGGAGCCCACACGACCTCGCCCGCGCTCCTCAAGGCGCTCGCGGGAAGGGCGGCGGCCACGGGGGAGATCCTCACCGTCCAGGCCGGGGAGTCCGCGGACGAGACGTCCATGCTCCACGACGGCTCGGGACCGCTGCCGGAGATCCTCCGGAGCCTCGGCCTGTGGGACGAGGGGTGGCGCGCGCCGGGCCACTCGCCGATCGAGTGCCTCGACCGTCTCGGGGTCCTGTCCTCCCGGACCCTCGTCGTCCACGGGGTCCAGTTCGGCGCCCAGGACCTCTCGAAGCTCCAGGCGCGCGGCGCGACGCTCGTCACCTGCCCCCGCTCCAACGTCCGGCTCGGCGTCGGGCGGACTCCGGTCCCGAAGCTGCTCTCGATGGGGATCCCCGTCGCGCTCGGGACCGGCTCGCTCGCCTCCGCGGGAGACCTCGACCTGTTCGCGGAGATGGCCTCGCTCAGGAGCGAGCATCCCGGCCTCTCGCCCGCCGCGGTCGTCCGGATGGCGACGCTCAACGGAGCCCGGGCCCTGCGCCTCGAGCGGCATCTCGGGACGATCGAGGTCGGGAAGCTCGCCGCCCTCGCCGTCGTCGGGATCGAGGACCCGGGCGACGACCCGTTCGAGGCGGTGACGTCGGGCCCCGAGGCCGCGTCGTCCCTCGCCTGAGGCGCGCTCCCGCCCGCCGCTGGCGTCCGGCCGATTCCGGCATCACATTGGGCCGCCCGGCTCGACTTCCTTCCGCGCGACGCGGAAGCCGGCCCGAGGAGATCCCATGGCGACCGATCCGGACATCGTCGAGTCCCCGTCCTACCGGAAGGCGTACGAGGACGTCGACTTCCTCAACCGGGACGAGCTCCGCTCCGTGCGGCTGCAGCTCGAGCTCCTCAAGGCGGACCTCGTGCAGCGGGAGAACCGGATCGCGTCCACGATCGTCGTCTTCGGGAGCGCGCGGATCCCCGAGCCCGGGGCGGCCCGGGCCGCTCTCGCGGAGGCCGAGGCCGCCGCGGCCGGCGCCCCCGGGGACCGGGAGGCCGCCCTGGCCCTCGCCCGCGCGCGCCGGGCCGCGGCCAACTCCCGCTACTACGAGGAGGCGCGAGAGTTGGGCCGGATCGTCTCCTCCGAGGCCCAGCGGAACGGCGACCGCGAGTTCGTCGTCGTCACCGGAGGAGGCCCCGGGATCATGGAGGCGGCGAACCGCGGAGCGCACGACGTCGGCGCGAAGAGCGTCGGCCTCAACATCGTGCTCCCGCACGAGCAGGAGCCGAACCCGTTCGTGACCCCCGATCTCTGCTTCCGGTTTCGCTACTTCGCGATCCGCAAGATGCACTTCCTGATGCGGGCGAGGGCGCTCGTCGCCTTCCCGGGGGGGTACGGCACGTTCGACGAGCTGTTCGAGACGCTGACCCTCGTCCAGACCGGGAAGGTACCGCCCGTGCCGATCGTCCTGTTCGGCCGCGAGTTCTGGGACCGCGTGATCCGGTTCGACGAGCTCGTCCGCGAGGGCATGATCTCCCCCGAGGACGCCGAGCGGTTCGCCTACGCGGAAACCGCCGCCGAGGCGTGGAGGATCGTCGCCGACTTCCACGCGAAGGAGGATCGGCGGATGCCGGAGATCTGAGGGCCGGGAAGGCCGGCGCCGGCCTCCCCTTCAGAACCTGGGGGCCCCCCCCTCGAGCATCGCGAGGACCGAGGAGAGCGCGGCCGCCGGCGAGATCGTCGCCATCAGCTCGGGGCCGAGGCGCGCGCGCTCCCGGGGGGACCACCGGTCGGCGCCCGGCGCGTCCGCGACGAGCGCCCACCCGTTCGCGGCGTAGGGCCCCCATCGCTCCGGCCCGCACGTCCTCCAGGGGGCGTGCAGCATCAGGACCGGCGTCCCCAGCGCGGCCGCGAGGTGGACTGCGCCCGTGCCGTTCCCCACGACGAGGGCCGCGGACCGGAGGAAGGCGGCCAGCGACGGCGGGTCGCCCGTGAACCGCGGGGCCTTCCGGACGCGCACGTCCGCGGCGTCCAGGGCCTCCGCGGTCGCGCCGTCCCCTGGGCCGACCGAGAAGACGACGCGCACCCCCTCGGCGGCCAGGAGCGTCGCGAGGCGGGCGAAGTGCCCCGCCGGCCAGGACGAGCAGCCTCCGCAGGACTCGCCCCTCAGCACGACGAAGGGGGGCCGGACGCGGTGCTCCTCGAGCCACTCCCGGCAGAGAGCGGTCGCGGAATCGAGGAGGGCGATCGGGAAGCGCGCCTCCCCCGCTCGGGCGCCGGAGCGCTGCGCGAGGGCGAGGGCCTGCTCGACCTCGTGAGCCGGGGCGTCCTTTCCCGGAGCGATCTCCGCGCGACGCTCGAAGAGCGGCGAGTAGACCCGCCCCGAGGGGCCGACCCGGTGCGGGACCCTCGCGGTCGCCGCCGCCCAGGGGATCCGCCCTCCGGCGGACATCGACACGAGGAGGTCGGGCCGGAACTTCCCGAGGACCTCGGCGACGCCGGAGGCATCCGAGGGGGCCTCGAGGACCTGGTCGACCCCGGAGACGAGGCGCGCGAACGCGGCGGTCGTCGGCCGGACCAGGAGCCCGAGCCAGGCGCCGGGGTACGCCTCGCGGAGCGCCGCCAGCGCGGGCAGCGCGAGCACGAGGGGCCGCAGCGGGTCCACGCGGGAGACGAGGATCCGGCGGACCTCGGGCCACACGCTCCCCTCGGCGCGGACCTCGGACGCGCGCCGCCGCACCTGCACCAGACGGGGCTGGGCCTGCAAATCGCCTCCCGAACGACCGCAACATAGCGCCGAGTCCCGCTCGAGTCGAGCCCTGCCGCTCCCGCTCGGACGCGTCTACAATGCCGCCGCCATGAGCCTCCGGATCGTCCTCTTCGACCTCGACGGGACGCTCGTCGACTGCGCCGGAGCGGGGCGCCGCTCCCTGGAGGCGGCGTTCCGGGGGGTGCTCGGCATCGACGGGATCGAGGCGCTCTCCCGCAGGGTGCGCTTCGAGGGAAAGACCGACCCGGCGATCGTGCGGGACATCGCCCGGGAGGCCGGCATCCCGCCGGAGCGGATCGAGAGGACCGAGGGAGCGATCCGCGGAGCCTACCTCGCCGCGCTCCGGGAAGAGATGACGAGGCCCGACGCGCGGCGCCGCGTGATGCCGGGGGTCCCCGCGCTCCTCGACGACCTCTCCGGGCGCCCTTCGGTCCGCCTCGGCCTCCTCACCGGGAACCTCGAGGAGGGAGCCCGCCTCAAGCTCGAGCCGTTCGGCCTCAACCGGTACTTCCCGGCCGGCGGCTTCTCCTCGGACCACCCGGACCGGATCGAGATCGCGCGGATCGCGTGGGAGCGGCTCTCCGCCGCCGCCGGGGCGCCGATCGACTTCTCGAGGACGGCGGTCGTCGGGGACACGGAACTCGACGTCGCCTGCGCCCGCGCCAACGGCTTCCGGGCGATCGCGGTCGCCACGGGCTGGGTGCCGCGAGAGCGCCTCGAGGCCGCGCGGCCGGACGCCCTCTTCGATGATCTCAGCGACCTTCCCCGGGTCCTGGCGGCGGTTCTCGCGTGAGAGCGCCCGGGGAGGGTGGGCGGCGATCCCATCCCCCCTGCCTCTCCGCGAGCTTCGCGTACTTGTAGAAGGTCTGCTCGAAGTAGCCGAAGGCGATCGCGAAGCCGGCCCACCCGTCGAGGAATCCCCGCCTCAGGACGTAGATCCTGAGGAACGCCCACAGCCCGTGCCGGAGCCCCGCGCCGAAGCTCCCCCGGACGCCGCGCTTCTCCAGCCTCTGCGCGCCGAGCGTCGAGTAGCGGTGCCACTTGTCGACGCTCTGCGCGAGATCGCGGAACGGGAACTGCAGGATCGCGCTCTCGAGCCGGCCGAGACGCCCCTCGACCTCGTACCGCTCGTGGACCGGATCCTCGAGGTAGCGGAGCCTCCCCTTCCGGAAGAGCTGCGGCTGCCGGTAGTCGGGGTACCAGCCGGAGTGCCGGATCCACCTCCCGAGGAAGAAGTTCCTGCGCGGGACGAGGTAGGCGTCCGCGGCGTCGGGACGGGCGATCGTCGCCAGGATCTCGTCGCGGGCTTCCGGCGTGCACCGCTCGTCCGCGTCGAGGCTCAGGATCCACTCGTGGGCGCAGCGGGCGACCGCCTCGTTGCGGAGCTTGCCGAACCCGTCGAACGGGATCTGCTCGACGCGGGCGCCGAGCCGCCGCGCGATCTCGACGGTGCGGTCGGCGCTGAACGAGTCGGCGACGACGATCTCGTCCGCCCAGGAGACGCTCCGGAGCGCCTCCTCGATCTTGTCCTCCTC
>CAZPWK010000119.1:0-4508 GCA_964590285.1 uncultured Acidobacteriota bacterium
CCCGGTAGAGATCCTGCCCCCAGTCGAGGTTCGAGTCGATCAGCCACTCGTGCCCCCGCGACGAGCCTCCCGCGATCGGGTTGAAGTACATGAGGTGGTCCGGGTGCGCCGCGACGGCGGTCGCGAGCGTCGCCGCGACCGCGAGGACGGCCAGCGCGTCCCTCCACCGGAAGCGCCCCGGTCCCGACCTCGCCGCGAAGAGCGCTCCGGCGGCCAGGTGGAGGAAGGGGAGCAGCGGGAGCACGTAGCGGATCCCCGTGTTGACCCGGCTGAAGGCGGACAGGAGGAGGAGGACGCTCGCGCCGGGGATCAGGACCGGCCAGGCCTCCCGGAGCCCCGCCCCGCTCGAGCGCCAGGCGAGAATCCCCGCGAGGACGAGGAGGAGGACCGGGAGCGGGGTCTTCACCGCCAGCGCGACGAGGTTGTAGTGCCACCACCCCTCCGCGGACCAACGGCCCAGGAGGAAGTTCTCGAACTCGCCCTTCTCCGTGTCGAGCCGCACCGCGTCGAAGCCGAGGACGAACTCCCGCGGGAGCGGAACGGGAACGGCCCCGGGGAGCGCCCGCTGGACCGCCGCGCAGGTTCGAGAGTGGAACCGGTAGGAGTCGAGACGGCCGAACGACCCCCGGAGCGCGAAGGCGGCGTTGACGACGACCAGGGCGGCGAGCGCCAGAGCCGCGACGTCCCGGGCCCAGAGGGCGAGACTCCGCCCGGCCCCCGCCTTCCGGCCGCGGTCGGTCCAGGCAGGGAGGATCGCCGCCGCCGGCACGATCAGGAGCGCCGTGAACTTGACCGCGAGGGCGACGCCGAGAGCCGCCCCCGCCGCGGCCATCGCCCGGGCGCCCCCCCTCGAGCAGGCGCGTCGCAGGAGCCAGCACGCGGCCAGGATCGTCAGCATGCAGGCCGCGTCCACCGTCGCGAGGCTGCTGTGCGCCACGACCGAGGGGGAGAGGAGGAGGAGGGAGGCGGTCACGGCCGCGGCGCGCTCGCCGAACAGGCTCCGCGTCCAGACGAACAGCAGCGCGGCGGTCGCGAGGCCGAGCGCCACGATCGTCAGGCGGGCCCGGAAGAAGATCGAGAAGAAGAGGTCCCGGTTCGCGTCCATGAATCGCGCGCCGTACTCCCAGGGACCCCAGCCGAGCGGATTGCGTTTGAACTCCGGGACGACCACGCGCGAGTCGAGCGCGACCGGGAGCGACATCCACAGCTTCGCGAGGGGCGGGTTCTTGCCGTACAGCGAGAGATCGCCCTGCTTCCAGTACTCGCACCCCGCGGGCACGTGCGCGAACTCGTCGATCGTCGGCGTCGCCCGGCGCGCTGAGAGGACGCACAGGAACACGAAGACCGCCGCCGCGGCGGCCGCCCTTCCCCTCCAGGCCCACACGCTTCCCGGGCGCCCCGGTTCCCGCATGCGCGCAATCGTGCCACAGACCCCGCCGCGGCCGGAACCGGTTTCGCGCGGGGCCGGATCCGCGCCCGTTTCCTCCCCGGAACCCGGACGGTCGCCCGATCGCCCCCCGGCGCCTATCTTGGCTCCGGCCCCGGAGCCTCCGAGGACGGTCGGCATGCGGTACCGGGCTCGGCTCCCCCTGTTCTGGAAACGGCGCGTCCTGGGCTTCGCTTGGCTCGCCGCCTGGATGTCGATCCTCTATCTCGTGGCCGCTCCCTGGCGCGACCTGGGCGGGATCGAGGACGAGCGGCTCCGCTGGCTCGAGTACGTCGTGCTTCTCTCGGCGCTCTCGATCGGCTTCACGATCGGCCGGCTCGGGCGGGAGGCCGCGCTCGCCGTCCCGGCCCGCACGCACGCGAGGTTCGTCCGGTATCTCCTCTACCCGCCGGCGGCCCTGACCGCGGCGGGCCTCGTCGCGCTGACGGCGATCGGCGGGCGGGGGAGCGTCGGGGTCGTCGTGACCGGATTCCTGGCGTACTGGGCGGGGCTCGACCTCGCGTTCGGCGCCGTGCCGCTGATGGAGGGGCGATCCTACCGGTTCGAGCGCCCGCTCGATCCGGAGCCCGAGACGCTCCGCCGCCTCGCCGCGCCGGACGATCGGTGGGTCCCTCCCTGGGAGCGCCTCTGATCGGTCGCGCGCAGGATCTTGCGGGTCGCGCCCGAGACGGCGATGCCGTCGATCTCCGCGGCCCGCACCCATCGCGAGACCGCGGCGCCCGTCGGGGGCCCGGGGGCCGGCCGGCACCGGAACGCCTCGATCGCGAGGCGACGGTCGAGGATCGCGTGGCGGACGAGCACCGGGTCGGCGCCGGGGCGCGCCGCGACCCCGTGCCTCGACTCCAGCGCCGCGCGGAGCCGCTCGACGGCGTTCTCCCCGGGCGCGATCTCGACGGCCGGAAGATCCCATTCCCCCCGGAAAGGGCCTCCGCTGCCTCGCCGCTCGAGCAGGACGAGGCCCCGCCGCTCCACGACCCCGACCGCGACCCGGGCCTCGACCGGGGGCTTGCGAGGGCGCGGGGCCGGGAAGTCCCCCGGCCGGCCGGTCGCGCGTCCCGCGCACGCGCCGGCCGCGGGGCAGAGGCCGCATCGGGGCGCGCGCGGAAGGCAGACGGTCGCGCCCAGCTCCATCAGGGCCTGGTTGAGGCCTCCCGGATCCGGCCCGCGCACCAGCTCGCCGGCCGCCTCCCAGAGCTCGCGCTCGCCGGAGGTCCCTCGCCCGCGCCGGGCGAGGATCCTCGAGAGCACCCGGCGGACGTTCCCGTCGAGCACGGGCTCCTCGAGACCGAAGGCGATGCTCGCGATCGCGCCCGCCGTGTAGCGCCCGATCCCCGGGAGGGAGCGGAGCGCCGCGGGATCGGCGGGGACCTCGCCTCCGAAGCGCTCCATCACCGCGCGCGCGCCTTCCCGGAGCGCCCGGGCCCGCCGGTAGTATCCGAGGCCGCTCCACGCCGCGAGGACCGCCTCCTCGGGCGCCGACGCCAGCGCCGCGACGCCGGGGAACGCCTCGAGGAACCGGTCGTAGAAGGGGATCACGGCCGCGACCCGGGTCTGTTGCAGCATGACCTCGGACACCCAGACCGCGTACGGGTCCCGGACCCGCCGCCAGGGCAGGTCGCGCCGGCGGCGGCGGTACCAGCGGAGGAGCGCCGAGCGGAGGCTCCCCGACGGGCCGCTCGCGGCGGGCTTCGCCGCGCCTCCCGGGGCGAGACGGGGGCGTCTTCCGGGCCGCAGCCGCGCGACGAGCGGCGCGACGCGTCCCGGGTCGTCGGTGAACACTCCGTCGACGCCCGCGGCCAGAAGGCGCTCGACCTCCCTCTCGCGATCGACGACGAACGCGAGCACCTCGAGGCCTGCCGCGTGGGCGCGCGCGACGAAGGAGCGCGAGCAGAGCCGGCGGTTCGCGTGCAGGGCCGTGGCCCCGATCCGGTTCGCGGCCTCCACCGGGTCCTCCAGGCTGCGCGGTCCGACGGTCAGCGCGAGGCGGGCCGAAGGGGCGGCGGCCGCGGCGGCGGCGAGGACCGGCCAGTGAAACGAGGACAGCACGACGTCCGCGAGACCGCCCGTTCGCCGTAGCGCCGCCAGCACTCCGTCGAGGAGGAGCCGGTCCGCCCGGCGGAGCGCGCCGGGGCCCGCGGGATCCCCCGCCTTGATCTCGACGAAGAGCGGCACCCGTCCCCGCGCGAGCGCGAGGGCGGCGTCGAGATCGAGGAGGGGCTCTCCCCGGAACCGTCTCGAGAACCAGGACCCGGCGTCGAGGCGCGCGAGCTCCGCCCAGGCGCGCTCGTCGACCGGGCCTCGCCCGTCGGTCGTGCGGTCGAGGGTCGCGTCGTGGAGAACGACGACCCGCCCGTCCGCGGCGAGACGGACGTCGACCTCGATCGCGTCCGCCCCCGCGTCGATCCCCGCCCGGATTCCCGCGGCGGTGTTCTCCGGCGCCCTCAGGGCGGCGCCGCGGTGGCCCACCACCCACGGGCGCGCGGGGGAGGCCGATCCCACCGGGTCACGCCCCGCCGCGCCGCGAACCGAGGACGCCGCGGAGCGTGAGCTCCGCCGTGCGTCCGGGCGCGACGACGGCCTTCTCGTCCGGCGTGGCGGGGTACGAGCGGTCCAGCAGGTTGCGCCCGTACACGCGGATCTCGAACCCCTCGCCGATCCGGAGCCCCGCTCCCGCGTCGACGACCGCGAAGCCCGGCACGATCGTCTCCGTGGGGCCGGGGCGCTCGTCCCTCGCGTAGGCGGCCGCGCGGGCGAGCCACCACCAGCGCCCGCCGGCGTCCCGGCGGAACTGGACGAATCCCCCCCTCGGCGGCACGTCGGCGGTCTGCGTGCCGTCGGCGAGCACCTCGCCGCGGAGGACCGAGAACCCGGCCTCGAGCGCGCCGGCGCGAGGCCAGGCGAAGCCTCCCTCGATCTCGATTCCGCGGATCTCCGCCTCTCCCCGGTTCCGGAAGAAGTAGTCGTCCCCCTCCCGGTATCTCTCGATCAGGTCCCGGATGCGGTAGCGGTACGCGTACGCGTCGATCCTCGCCGGCCCCGACCGCCACCGGGCGGCCGCGTC
>CAZPWK010000119.1:4518-8602 GCA_964590285.1 uncultured Acidobacteriota bacterium
AGGCTGGTCTCCGGCTCCAGATCGGGGTTCCCGGTGACGAACCCCCGCCCGGAGATGCCGACGTAGTAGCGGTCGGAGAGGAGGGCGTCGCGAAAGCCGCGCGCGACCTGGAGCGTCAGGTCGAGGCCCCCCGCGAGGGGGACGCCGACGGCCGCGAACCCCGAGGGCTCGGTCGCCGACGTCTCGTGGTCCCCGAGCGTGCCGCCCTCGTTCCGGCTCGCGACCCGGTCGAGGCGAAGCCCCGCCGAGAGGCGCGCGCGACCCGCGGGAGCGGCGAGGCTCGCGAACGCACCGAGGTCCTCGCGCCGCGCCGAGTCCACGGCGACCTCGAGCTCCTCCTCCGCGGCCGAGCCGTCGAGGGCGTAGGTCGTCGTGCGGTTCGTGGCGTGAAGACCGTAGCGGCCGCTCGCGTCGAGGCCGAGCACGAGGCGCGCCGCGCCGAGCGGGCGCTCCGCCTCGGTGCGCAGCCCGAAGTCCCGCGCCGCGACGTCGGCGAGGGTTTCCTCCCTCGGCTCCGACTCCGTCTCGAGCCGGTCGCGCGCCGTGAGGAGCGCGTACCGGTCCCACGCCGCCGCGACCGAGAGGCGCGACCAGGCGCCGAGGCCGCCCCGCTCGTACTGCACGCTCGCCCGGCCGGAGTTCTCCTCGGGGTAGTAGGACCGGATCTCGCCGGAGTCGATCGCGGGCTTGCCGACGTCCCGGCCCCGGTCCTCTCTCCACAGGACACGGAGGCTCCCCCCCAGGACCGGAGCCTGCCACCCGGCCCGTAACCCGGAGAACCGGGCCGAGGAGTTCTCGACCGTCCCGTCGGGGCCGGCGTAGTCGCCGTGCCTCCTCGCGCCGACGCCCGCCATCGCGCCGCCCCCGAAGAGCGGCCCCGAGACCTCGAGGTTCCCCGCGAAGGTGTCCTCGCCGAGCGCCGCCGCGTCGGCCCCGAACCGGACCGTGAACGGGTCGGACCCGGCGGGGATCCGCGTCCTCGCGCGAACGACGCCGCCGAAGGCGTCCGAGCCGTAGGCGACGGCGCCGGGGCCGCGGACGATCTCGATCTCCTCGACCGAGAGGGGGTCGAGGAACGTCGCCGACGGGCCGGCCCGGCGCTCGGCGGTGACCCGGCCCTCGTCGAGGAGGAGGAGCGTCCTCGATCGGGCGAGCCCCCGGATCGCGGGGACCGCCGAGTACCCTTCCTCCAGGCGGCCCGCCGCCGGGACGTTCGCGAGCGCGTCGGCGAGGTTCTGCGGCCGCCGCTGCTCGAGATCGGCCCGGCCGACGAGGGTGAAGGCCGCCGCGGGGGGAACCTCGACGTCCACCGGGGCGTCGCTCAGGACCGTCACCGACTGGGTGAGATAGGGCTCGAGCCGCAGCTCGAGGGGGCCCGCCCCGGGGATCTCCTCGACGCGGATCGGCCGGAGGGCGACGCCGTCGGGACGGCTGACGAGGAGCGAAAAGGGAACGGCCGGGTCCGGCGAGAGGACGAACCGCCCGGTCGCGTCGGCCACCGTGGAGCCGCGGCCGCCGAGCACCGCGACCCGGGCCCCCGCGAGCGGCTCCCCGTCGGGGCCGACGACCCGGCCCTCGAAGGCGAGCGGCGCTCCGGAGAGCAGGACCGCGGGAAGAAGGAGGGTCGCGACGCTGCGCGTCATCGGAGGCCGGCTCCCTGGGCGAAACGCGTGGCCGCGTATGCTAGCATGCGCCGTTCGACGGGATTCCGCGGATCCGGGACGGGTCCCGGGTCGCGACCCAGGAGAGCCGAACATGCCCGCGAAGACCACGGAGCAGCTGCGGAACCGGGCCGGCGCGCTCAAGAAGAAGCTGGCCGAGGGGGGCGGGACGCTCGAGGGGGCGAAGCGCCGCGCGCTCGCGAAGAAGATCCGGCGCGTCCAGCGCAAGAGGCGCCGGAGCGAGGCCGCCGCCGCGCGAGCCGCCGGGCCGAAGGCCAAGAAGGAATAGCGCCGCCCGTGAAGCCCTGGCGCCGCGTCGGGTCCGAGCGGCTTCAGCGCTCGCCGGTCTTCGATCTCCACAAGGTGCGTTTCGAGCCGCCGGACGCTTCGCCGCCTCGCGACTTCTGGGTCGTCGAGGCTCCGGAGTGGATCAACGTCGTCCCTCTGACGGCCGATCGCCGGGTCGTGCTCGTCCGCCAGTACCGGTACGGGATCGAGGGGTTCACGCTGGAGATCCCCGGGGGCATGTGCGACGGCGAGGAGCCGCCCGCCGAGGCGGCCGCGCGCGAGCTGCGCGAGGAAACCGGCTACGAGGCCCGGGAGATCGTCCCCCTCGGCTGGGTCCACCCGAATCCCGCGATCCAGACCAACCGCTGCCACTCGTTCCTGGCTCTCGGGGCCCGGCCGGCGGGCGAGCCGGCGCCCGATCCCGACGAGGCCTTCGAGGTGTCGACCGTGCCGCTCGGGGAGATCCCCGGGCTCATCCGCTCCGGGGCGATCACCCACTCCCTCGTGATCGCGGCGTTCCATCTGCTCGATCTGCGAGGCGCCTGACGCGCGAACGGGCCGCTTCCTCCCCGCGCGATCCGGTCAGCGCTCGTCCTCGACGCCCACCGCGACGGATCCCACTCCCTCCAGGGTCCCGACGAGGGTGTCGCCCGCCAGGACGGGGCCGACCCCCGCGGGGGTTCCCGTGAACAGGAGGTCGCCGCGCTCGAGCGTGATCCGGCGCGAGGCGTACGCGACGAGCGCCGCGACGCCGCGCGCCATGGTCGAGGTGCTCGCGTCCTGCCTGCGCTCGCCGTTGACGTCGAGGGTGAGCCTCAGTCCCGAGCCGTCGCCGACCTCGTCCCGGGGGGCCACCGTCGAGACCGGCGCGGACGTGTCGAACCCCTTCGAGAGGGTCCACGGCTCCCCCTTCGCCTTGGCCCGGGCCTGCTCCTCCCTCAGGGTCATGTCGAGGCCCACGGCGTAACCGAGCACGTGCTCGAGGGCCCGCTCCTCGGGGATCTCGCGGCCGTCCCTCCCGACGACGACGACCATCTCGACCTCGTGGTGGACGGCGCCGGACCCGGCCGGGATCCGGACGGTCCCGCCGTCGTGGACGATCGCCGTGGGAGGCTTGAGGAACAGGACGGGAGGCGAGGATTCCGCCCAGCCCATCTCGGCGGAGTGCTCGGCGTAGTTCCTGCCGACCGCGAGGATCTTCCCGACGCGGACGCGCTCGCCGGTCGCGCGCATCACGACGAAGGGCTCGGTCCTGTGGCGCTCGGTCTCCGGCCGATACGGCCAGAGGTGGAACGACGCCTGCGCCGCCGCCACGACGCGCCCGGTGGCGTCCCGCACGTCCCCTCCGGCGAACGCGACCTTCTTCCCCTTCCGGAGGACCCGTGCCGCCGCCAGGAGGCGTCCCTCGCGCGAGCCCTCGAGGAACTGCACCGAGAGCGAGATGGTGGCGCACCACCATTCCTTCGGGATCGACGAGATCACCGCCGCGCCGAGCGTCGCGTCGAGGAGCGCGGCGAGGACCCCTCCGTGGACCACCCCGCTGCGGTTCAGGTGATGGGCGCCGAGCTCGAGATGGCCCTCGGCCTCGCCGCCCTCCATCCGGTCCACCTCGACCCCGAGGTAACGGTTGAACTCCTGCACGGTCATGGCTGCCTCCGGCGGGATTTTAAGCCGGAATCGGCCGGAGCGCGTCCCTGGAGACCGCTTCGGAAAGCTGCTAAAGTGCCCCAACCGGTCGCGGGGGAAAGGCATCGCCTCGCACCCAACGAACCACGTCGCCGAGAAAGGGAACCCGATGAAGAACAAGGCATTCAACGCGTTCGAGATGGCCCAGGCTCAGTTCGACAAGGTGGCGGACATCCTCAAGCTCGATCCGGGCGCTCGCGAGCTTCTCCGTCAGCCGATGCGCGAGTACCACTTCTCGATCCCGGTCCGGATGGACGACGGGACGATCCGGGTGTTCCGCGGCTTCCGCGTCCAGCACAACGACGCGAGAGGGCCGAACAAGGGCGGCATTCGCTTCCACCCGCAGGAGACGATCGACACGGTCCGCGCCCTCGCGATGTGGATGACCTGGAAGTGTTCGGTCGTGGACATCCCCCTGGGCGGCGGCAAGGGCGGCGTCATCTGCGATC
>CAZPWK010000120.1:0-8541 GCA_964590285.1 uncultured Acidobacteriota bacterium
CCCGGAGGAGAAGCACCGGTTCGGGCCCCGATACCGCGGAATCCCCGCCCTCGTGAAGGACCCGGACGGCCGCGAGAAGTGCGTCGCCTGCTACATGTGCCAGTTCGTCTGTCCTCCCCTGGCGATCTCGATCGAGGCCGCCGAGTACCCGAAGGACCACCCGCTCCACGCGATCGAGAAGGTCCCGGCGAAGTTCGAGATCAACATGCTCCGGTGCATCTATTGCGGCCTGTGCGAGGAGGTTTGTCCGGAGGAGGCGATCTTCCTGTCGGGGACCTACGTCGCGGTCGGGCATTCCAGGGATCTGATGGTCTTCGACAAGAAGAAGCTCTACGAGATCGGGGGCGTCCGCCCGGACGACGTCCGGAAATGGTCCGAGGCCCGCAAGGGGCCTTCCTCCCGCTCGCACGTGCACGGAGACGAGATCGCGAGGGCGGTCTGACCGCCTCCTCGTCCGGTCAGTCCCGGTCCGGGAGGATCAGGAGCTTGGTGTCGGGCGGGAGGGCCCGGTAGAGGGAGTCCACGTCGCGCGGCAGGAGCGTGAGACGAACGCGCACGCCGTCGGCGTCGGGCGCCTCCGGGTCGAGGGCCGAGCGCAGGTCCGCGAAGCGGCTCTCCGCCCACTCCAGGAACCCCTGCCACCGGCCGGACGCCGAATCGGCCTCGCCCTTGCGGAGGAACTCGAGCGACAGGCCCCCGGCGAACCGGACGTGGAAGCGGCGGGGAACCGGGTACAGCTCCTCCGGAGTGGGAGGGATCGTCGGGGGAGGCGGCTCGTATTCCGGGTCGGACGTCGGCGGGGGTGCCTCGACCTCCATCCGCTCGCGGTCCCTCGGCGGGACGAGGTTCCCGGCGTTCCAGGTTCGCCCGCGCCAGCCCTCGGGAAGCTCCCGGACGACGAACGCGACCCGAGGCGATCCGATCTCGATCCTCTGGACCCTGTAGTCCTGCAGGACGGCTCCCCGGAGCATCAGCCGGAGGCTCGAGGAGCCGGGATCGAGGACCAGGTAGAACTCCTTCCCGTCGGCCAGCTCGACGTGCTTCCGGAGGATGGCGTTCTCCCGCCGCAGCCGCTCGATCTCGATCCGCGCGTCCTCTCCGCCCCCCGGTGCAGCCGCCGCCGGCGCGAGGACTCCCGCCGCGATCGCCAGGATCGCCACCGCCGTCCGCCGGGCGCCGCCCGGGTTTCCGCGCTCCAGGTTCGCCATCAGTAGATGTAGACCGGGGTCCCGATCTGCACGTGCTTCCAGAGCACTCTGAGGTCCTCTCGTCCCACTCGGATGCACCCGTGGGTCACGCTTCGTCCGAGAAGCCTCTCGTAGAGGGTCCCGTGGATCATGTAGCCGTCGCCGAGGTAGAACGCGTACTCGCCGAGGGTGCCGTACTCGATCCGGTCGCCGTCGTTCCTCGGGATCGGCTTCCCCTCCTCGACGAACGCCCAGTCGGGCTTCTTCCAGGCGGGGTCGGCGACGCGGTTCCTCACCTTGAAGACGCCGCGCGGCGTGTCGAACACCCAGCGGCGGCCCTTGCCCCCCTCCGCTTCCTTGAGGATCATCCCGGACCCGGCGGAGCATCTCGCGTCGAGGACGGTCTCGCCGTCCCGCTTCAGGTAGATCCGGTTCTGCGTCTGGTCCACGATGACCCAGTATCCCTGGGGCGTGCGCGAGCGCATCGCCGCCGCGAGCCGCTTCCCCTCCGCGCGCAGCTTCGCAAGGGACTTCTTCCGGGCGGCAGGGTCGCCCGGCGTCGGGTCTTCGCTCTCCGGCGTGCCCCCGGCAGGGAGGCCGCCGTACACGTAGCCGGTCCCCGAGGCGACGACGCCGAGCGCGACGGCCGCCACGATGAGGGCGACGGCCGCCGCAAGCAGGATCGCTCGCGCCGCCGGGCGGGAGCGCGCCTCCCGGGTCTCCTCGCCGTCTTCGAAGCGGAGGATCGGACCGCCCGGGAAGCCGTCGTCGTCGGTCATTGACTGGTCGTGCCGTTCCCGGGGGAGCGATGCCGGCGGACGAGCGCCGTGTACGTCCCGCCCCCCCCGTCTCCGCCGACGATCGTGACGGGAGTCCCGACTCCGACGCGCCGGAAGAGGTCGTCCATCTCCGGGTTCCGGACCGCGACGCACCCCTTCGTCCAGTCCTTGCCCTTGCCTCCCTCGCCGTGGATCTCGATGAGACCGCCCATGCGGGCCCAGCGGGGGAGCCGTCCGGAGCGCCGCGCGCGTTCGAACTCGGCGCGGTCCTCGTCGTTCGGGTAGTTCAGGAGGAGGGCCTTGTAGTACGTCGTCTGGCCGGTCCCTCTCTTCGCGGTGATCCGGTAGCGGCCCTCGGGGGTCGCGGCGTCGCCCGCGTGGAGCTTGTCGCGGATCGAGTTGTATCCCAGCTCCACCCGGTAGGATTTCGCCGGTCTTCCCCCCGAATAGAGGGTCAGGCGGTGCTCGTCCTTGTAGACGACGATCGCGTCCTCTCCGGTGAGCCTCGACCACCGGATCGTGTCCTCGGCCATCCGCTTCCAGTGCCGGACGAGCCGGGCGTCGCCGAACCGCGCCATCGCGTCCGCCGCCGTGTCGCCCACGAGCTCGGCGCTCGCGCTGGCGGCGGCGGCCCGCGCGGCGGCCGTCTCGAACTCGTCGCTCCGGTGGAGGATCCGGGCCTCCTCGAGAGCCACCTTCGCGCGCTGGAGGACCGATCGCTGGAACTTGCCGAGATGCATCGCGTCGGCGAACCCGTCGGCCGCGCCGAGGCGGTCGTCCGCCTCTGCGATCGCCGTGTCGGCCCTGCTCTTCGCCTCGGTGCGCTTCCGGGCGGCCTCCGACTCCGCCTCCCTGGATTTCCGCTCCGCCAGCAGGAGGCTCTCGCGCGCCGCGCGGAAGTCGCGCAGGAGGAAGAACCGGACCTCCTGCCGGCGCGTCTCGGCGAGAGCCGCGCGCGTCGCCGTCTCCGCCCGGACGAGCGCGCTCGGCGCCCAGCGGCTCGCCTTGGCCTTGCGCGCCGCGTCGAGAGCTCGCTCCGCCGCGGCGCGGCTGAACGTGGGCGACTCGGTCCTCCCGCTGGCGACCGGAAAGAGCGCGGCGCCGGCGAGCGAGACGGCGAGCACGGACACCGCGGCCCAGCCGAACCAACGGCGCCGCCTCGCCCCTCCATGTGCGCGCGAGCGGGTCGCGAACGGAATCTTCATGGGGTCCAATGTATGGGAAAAAGCCCCGGAGGACCAGGCTCTCGCGCGGTCTCTCGGGCCGGGGCGGCCGATTGCCGAACGGGGGCGCGGTCCCCGCGGATCCGCGCCCCCGATTCGGAGTCTTGCGATCGGAAGGCGGCTACCGCCGCTTCCTGGCCTCGATCGCCTGCTCGATCGCCGACTTCACGTTGCCGGCGGCGGCCTTCGCGGCCTCGGCCTTCGACTTCGCGTCGAGGTACTTCTCCGCGTTGAAGGCGTTCTGGGCCTCGGCGAGCGACGACTCGACGCCCGCCAGGTCGCCCTTCATCGCCTCGATGTCGGCCTGCGTGCCCTTGCCCTTGGGCGCCTTCTCGAGCAGCGCCTTGGCCTCGTCGAGAGCCGTCGTGGCCTCGGTGATCAGGGCCTGCGCCTGCTGCTTCGCCTCTTCCTTGCCCGCGGCGGCGTCGGCCGAGGCCTTCTCGCCGGCGGCCAGCGCGGCGGCCGCGAGCTCCTTCGACTTCTTGTAGGAGCGGAACAGCGCGAACTTCTGCTCCTGCGCCTGCAGCTCGGCGTCCAGCGCGGCGGTGGCGTCCTCCGCGGCCCTCAGCGCGTCGGGGGCGTAATCGTTGGCCTCGGCCACGCGGGCCGCGTCCAGGGCGGCCTTCGCCCCGTCGATCTCCACCTGCGGCGGCTTCTGGCAGCCGACCATCGCGAGCACGAGCATCAGGGCGAACACCATCATCGTCTTGCGCATACTCTTCTCTCTCCTCTCTGTGCACCCTCCTGCATGCGGAGGGCGAACCACCAACGGACCCGCCCCGGAAAGCCTCTGCCTCCGACACGGCGGAGCGGAATGGTACTACTTCGGGGAAACGATGCAAAGGGGCTGTCAAGTCCCGGGTCCGGGACTTCGCTCCGGTCCCCGTCGGGGGTCCCGCGGGGCTCCGCCTCGCCGCCCTGGAGCGCCGGGCGGGACCGGGGTACCCTTCTCGGAGCGCGACGACCGGGCGGCGCCCGCGGCGGCCCGGGCGGGCGCGGAGGAAGGCGCATGACCCTCGACGGGAGGCTCCGGATCGGGGCGGCGATCGCGGCGGCCGCCTGCCTGTCGCTTCCGGCGGCGGCGGCGACCGGCAAGGTCGTGGACGCGGACGGGAACCCGGTCGCCGACGCCCGCATCTGCTATGTGGCGGCGGGGGTGGGAGAGACGTTCTGCGTCCGGACCGCCGCCGACGGCCGGTACGCCCTGCCGAGCGGTTCGCTGCCGTCGCTCCGGATCTCGGCCAAGGGCTTCTTCGTCCAGAGCGTTCCGGCGAACGACCGGGCGGAGCCCGTCGTCCTCGTTCGGGCGGGCGCGATCGCGGTCCGCCTCGTGGACGCTGGCGACGGCGAGGCGGTCGAGGGGGGGGAGGTCTACGTCCTCCTACCCTGGGGCGAGGAGAAAGGTCCCTTCCCCGTCAACGCCGCCGGCGTCGAGATCGGCTCGCTGCCGCCGGGGCCGGCGACGGTCGTCGGCCGGTGCGGAGGGTATCTGGAATCCCGCGTCGGGCCGGTGGCGATCGAGGCGGGGCGCCCGCGGACGCTCGTTCTGAAGCTCGTCGCGCTGGCCCCGGCGCGGCCGGCAGCGCAACCTTGAGGCGGGGCGCGGCCCCGGGGCGGAGCCCGATGGAAGACCGGGTCAGGGACCTCGGCGCGGTCGCGGCCGGCGCGCTGCAACGAATGGTCCGCGAGATCCTCTCCCGCCGGCCCGGCGGGCACCTCGTCGAGCGGGATCTCGACCGGGTCGACCTCCACTTCGAGTTCGCTCTCGGGGGGCCCGCCGCCGACCCGGCTGCGGTGTCGGAGGACCTCGCGACCCGCCTCGAGCGGTTCGTCGACGACGCGATCCAGCGGGCGGCCGTGTTCCGTCCGGGGCACGCGTTCTGCCACCGCTGCGGCGGGGCGGCCTGCGAGCACTCCGAGCCGCCCTCGGCTCGCCACGTCCTCGTGGACTACGCTCCCACGGGGACGCCCCGATGGGAGGACTTCGCGCAGGTGTGCCTCGAGGCGCGCCACCCCGAGGTCGATCGTCTGTACGAGGACCCGCCCGCCTTCGTCACCCTCTTCGACGATGCCGCGACGCTCCGCTCCCGCCTGCTCGGGGCGTTCGAGGCGCCGGGGTACGAGCTGCTCGGTCAGGTGCGCGCCGGCTTCTTCCCGATCCTCGCCCGGGAGGGCGAGGGAAGGGGGGTTCTCGCGGTGACGTTCCAGGCGGCGGGGGCCCGCGGAAGCGCCGGGCGCCTCCGGCTCGGACTCAACATCCTCGGGAGGCTGCCCGGAGGGGGCTCGCTGGACCTCCTCTGGGACCGGAGCCGGGACGTGCCCTGGAGCCGCGCCGTCCGCTGGGCGCAGGGCGCGCTCTCCGTCGCGGGGGAGGCCCCGTCCGGCCGCTCGGGCGCCCCGGAGAGGCGCGAGGGTCTCGAGCGGCGCGTGGAAGGGATCCTCCGGGGTCTCGCGCGCCGGCTCGAGAGGGACCGGCGCGGACGCGCGCGCCGGACCTCGCACGCCGAGGAGAGGCACCGATCCGGCGAGCGGCCGACGCGGAAGGCCCTTGACGACATCCGGGGGGCGCGGGCGGAGGAGATCCTGCGGGACGAACGGAACGGCACTCTGGTCGTGCCGGGCGATCGCGGGCGGATCCACTTCTTCACCGCGGACGGCAAGCTCGTCTCCAGCGTGCGCTACAGCCGGGACGCGATCGAGCGCAAGCGCAAGCTCGGGTTGTGGCGCGACGCGAGCAGGAGCGAGGCGGAGGCCTTCCTCGACCGCCTTCGCGGCACCTCCTCTCTCGGCGGACCCCGGGACGCGTGACGCCGTATAATGTCCGCTTGCGGCGTCGGTCGGGGCGCGAACGGAGGACGGATGTCGGTCGAACGAACCAAGGAGCTACGTCGGAAGCGGAAGCGGCGCCGCGAGGCGCTCAAGGCGCGAGCGCGCGGCCAGGCGCGGAGCCCCAAGGGCGCCGTCAAGGCCGCGCCCGGAAAGTCGGCGGCGGCGAAGGCGGCCGCCGCCAGGCCCGCGTCCTCCGAGGCCGAACCGGGGGCCTGAGATTCCGGCGGTCAACGGCCGCGCGGCCGGTCCTTCCGCTCGCTCTTGGGGTCGAGGCGCCTGCGGGCCGAGGCCCAGGCCTCGAGCCGCTCGGAGAGGGTTCGCTCGAGGCCGCGGTCGGTCGGCCGGTAGAACCGCCGGCCCGCCAGGCGCTCCGGCAGGCACGCCATCGCGGTCACCGCGTCCTCGGCGTCGTGGGCGTACTCGTATCCGCGGCCGTACCCCTCCGTCTTCATCAGGGCGGTCGGCGCGTTGCGGAGGTGGAGCGGGACGGGATCGGTTTCCCCGTCGCGGATGACACCGAGGATCGCGCCCCAGGCGGCGTAGAGCGCGTTGGATTTCGGCGCGAGGGCGCAGTACGCCACCGCCTCCGCGAGGGCGAGGTCGGCCTCGGGCCGGCCGACGAAGTGCACCGCCTCCTTCGCGGCCAGCGCGAGGGTGAGCGAGCGCGGGTCGGCGAGACCGACGTCCTCGCTCGCGAAACGGACGATCCTGCGAGCCACGTAGAGGGGGTCGTCGCCGGCCTCGAGCATGCGCGCCAGCCAGTAGAGGGCGGCGTCGACGTCCGAGTTGCGCATGGACTTGTGGAGCGCGCTGATGAGGTTGAAGTGCTCCTCTCCGTCGCGGTCGTGGTACAGCGCCGTCTTCTGGAGCGCGTCGCGGACGAGGTCCTCGTCGATCCGCCGCGCCCCGTCGGCCGCGGGGCGGGCCGACGCGGCGGCGAACTCGAGGACGTTGAGGGCGGCGCGGGCGTCCCCCTGGCAGGCGGCGGCGATCTGCTCGAGGAGCGGGGCCGGGATCTCCACGCGGAGCGCCCCCAGGCCGCGCTCGGAGTCCTCGACCGCCCGCCGCATCGCGGCGACGAGGTGCTCGCGTTCGAGCCGCTCCAGGCGGTACACGCGCGAGCGCGACAGGAGCGCGGCGTTGACCTCGAACGAGGGGTTCTCCGTCGTGGCGCCGATCAGGACGATCGTTCCCTCCTCGACGAACGGGAGGAACGCGTCCTGCTGCGACTTGTTGAACCGGTGGATCTCGTCGATGAAGAGGATCGTCCTCCGGCCCGTCGCGCGTCGCAGCGAGGCGGCCTTTTCCATGACGTCGCGGACCTCGCGGATCCCGGCGAGCACGGCCGAGAAGGGGATGAAGGCGGCGCGCGTCCTCCGGGCGACGATCCGGGCGAGCGTGGTCTTCCCCGATCCCGGGGGGCCCCAGAGGACGATCGACCGCACGTCGTCGTTCTCGATGGCGCGCCGGAGCGCGGTTCCGGGGCCGACGATCCGCTCCTGGCCGAGGAGCTCGTCGAGATCCCTCGGCCGCATCCGGTCGGCCAGCGGCCGGCCGGGCGAGGACTCGTCGTCGCGGTCGAACAGGCTCACGGGGGAATTCTAGGGGACCGGCCCGCCCGGGGTCGAGGGCTGCGCGCGGCCGCGGGCGTGCGCTATAGTCTTGCACCGGCGTCCGGGGAGGACGGGAGGCAGCGATGGGCGGGACGAGCACGATGCGCAAGCCGGGCGAGCGGGCCGCCGCGGCGGGAACCTACCACTGCCACATCTGCGCGTTGCGGGGCGAGAGCTCGACGTGCCGGATGGAGGAGGGGCAGAAGTTCGCGGCCTGCCCCAAGTGCCTGGAGCGAAACGTCCCGGAGTGGGACCTCACCTGGAAGGCCGAGAGCGCGGGAGGCCGGAAGGGCCGTCCCGTGGAGAGCCCCTGGCCCGGATCGCTCGCCAAGCGATGAATTGAGGACGGCGAACGAATTCCGCCGGCGGCGTTCGCGGCAAAGCGGACATCGAGGGCGAAGGAATTCGGCCGCCGTCCCCCGACTTACAGCGGGCTCGCCGAGGACTCGTCGTTCGTGATCGCGTCGGTGACCACGAGGGCGCCGATCGCGATCCCCCCGACGATCACCCACTTGAGCCACGGCTCGATGTCCTGGCCGGAGCCGGTCCTCGTCGGCGACGGCGAGGACTGCGCGTTCGCCTTGAGGGCGAGGGCCACCGGCCTGTTCGCTCCCGCCTCGAGGGCGACCGCGTCCGCGGCGAGGTACGCGCCCTCCGGGGCCCGGGCGACGACCCGGTAGGTCCCCGCGGGGGCGGAGTCGACGCGGAAGTACCCGCGATCGTCGGCCGGAGCGGAATCGAAGGTCAGGCTGGACTCCCGATCGACGAGGGTCACGACGACACCCGGCTTCGGGCTGACGCCGTCGGCGGCAAGAACGCGGCCCCGGAACAGGGCGTTGGCGCCGGAGAGCGCCGGAAGATTCGCCGCCAGGGAGATCAGACCGAAGACGACCGCGCCGGCCACGGCACG
>CAZPWK010000121.1:0-8529 GCA_964590285.1 uncultured Acidobacteriota bacterium
GACTGTCGCTCGATGACGCGGCTACATCAGCGGATTCTCTCGCAAGCCCCGCGATAGAAGTCCGCGGTAGTAACCGCGTGACGCACGACCCAGACTCATCGGGTCGTGCGGCGCGCGGTTGCGGGGGGTCCGGGGGGCAGGCCCCCCGTCAAGTCCGGACGCCCCGCTTCCTCATCTCCCCCGCATGACGAGCAGCACCAGGCTGCCCAGGGCCAGACGGTACCAGGCGAAGGGGCGCAGGTCGTGCGTCGAGACGAAGCGCAGCAGCCAGCGGATCGAGGCCCAGGCGACCAGGAACGACACGGCGAAGGACAGCGCGAGCCAGCCCGCGTCGCCGGGCTCGAGGAACTCCCGGTTCTTGGCGAGATCGTACAGGGTCGCGGCGAACATCGTCGGGAGGGCCAGGAAGAACGAGAACTCCGTCGCCGTCCGCCGGTCCATGCCCGCGCCGAGGCCTCCGAGGATGGTCGCTGCGGACCGGGAGAAGCCGGGCCAGAGGGAGAAGCACTGCGCGACTCCCACGGCGAGCGCCTGCCTCCAGCCGACGCTTTCGATCGATCGCGTGCGGGCGCGGAGCGGAAGCGCCTCGACGACGAAGATCGCGAGCGCCCCGGCGACGAGCGCCCCGGCGACGGTGACCGGACCGAAGAGGTGCTCCGAGATCGCGTCGTGGACCGCGAGGCCGAGGACCGCCGCGGGGAGAAATCCGATCGCGAGGTTCCGGACGAACCCGCGGGCGGCGGGGCTGCTCGGCAGGTCGATCGCGACCCGGACCAGACGCGACCGGTACTCCCACGCCACCGAGAGGATCGCGCCGAGCTGGATGAAGATCTCGAACGCCTCCGCCCTGCGCCCCTCGAAGCCGAAGAGGCGCGAGACCAGGATCAGGTGGCCGGTGGAGGAGACGGGCAGGAACTCGGTCAGCCCCTCGACGACGCCGAGCGCGAGCGCGAGCCAGAGCATCGGCATCAGGGGGCGCCCCCCTCGCGCCGGGCCAGGAGGGCCGGGACCAGGGTCAGCGCCGTCAGGAGGCAGGTCGCCGACCCGAACAGGGCGACGATGCCGAGGCTCCGGAGCGCGGGGTAGTTCCCCAGGACGAGGGTGCCGAAGCCGGCGACGTTCGTGAGCGCCGCGAGCACGACCGCCTTGCCGGTCTCGAGGACCCCCTCGTCCACGAGCCCGTCGTTCCGGGCCATGCGGTGGACGAGGTGGATGCTGTAGTCGATCCCCACGCCGAGGATCATCGTCGCCACGAACGCGTTGACGTAGTTGACCTGCAGCCCCGCCACCTTCATCAGTCCGAGCATCAGCACGATGCCCGCGACCAGCTGCGCCATCGCGACCGCCGTCAGCCGGAAGCTCCGGAAGTCGGCGAGGAGCAGGAGGGTGACGAGCACGAGGCCGAGCGAGACCGCCCGCGCGGCGTCCCGGACGAAGATCGTCCGCATCTCGCGGGAGACGACGTTCGTGCCGGTGACGACGATCCCCTCGTCCCCCGCGGAGAGCGCCTCGGCCACCCCCGGGGGGGGCTCGCGCTTCCAGCGCGGGTCGGTCGGGAAGAAGTAGGTGACGACGCGCACGACGTCGGCGCCGCGGTGGAGGTAGCGGTCGACGATCCGTCCGAGCCCGCGCCTCTCGAGGTCCTCGACGGTGACCGGACGCTCGGGCGCCAGGAACCGGCGCATCCGGTCGAGATACTCCTCGAACGGCTCCCGGCGGAACCCGTTCTCGTCCAGGGCGCGGAGGAAGGTCCTCTCGATCCGGGCCGGGTCGAAGGCGTCCGCGCGGCCCCGCCGGAGCTCCTCGATGACCGCCTCCTGCTGCTCCGCCGGGGGCAGGTAGGAGAGGATCGACTCGGACGATCCGACCGTGCCGTTCGCCAGGAGCGGTCGAAGGCGCTCCTCCACCTTCTCCGTCAGGGCGATCGCTCCGTCGAGCGTCGGCGCCTCGGCGATCGCCATCATGTAGGAGAGCGAGGCGCCGAACCGGTCCGAGATCTCGTCGAGCACGCGCGTGGACTCGGACCGGTTGCTCCGGAGCGCCCGGATCGAGTCGTCGAAGTCGAGGCGCGTCGCGAGGAACGCCGCCCCCGCGACGAGCGCCCCCAGGACGGCGAGCGCCGCGCCCCGGTGCCGCGCGCACACGGGGATCAGCCGCTCGAGTCCGAACGACTGGAGGTGGAGCTTCGTCACCGGGTCGGTCTTTCGCTTCCGCACTCCCTCGTTCCAGGCGATCATCGCCGGCAGCAGGAACACGATCACGACCGCGCAGAGGAGGATGCCGGTCCCGATCAGGAAGCCGAGGTCGAGGAGGCCTCCGAACCGGCTGATGCACAGCGCGTAGAACGTCCCGGCCGACGTGACCGCCCCCGTGAAGACGCCCAGGCCCGCCTCCCCCACCATCCGCTCGGTCGCGTCCGCGAGGCCGGACCCGCGCTGCCGCTCCTCCACGTAACGGGCGTACATGACGATCGTGAAGTCGGTCCCGAGGCCCATCAGGAGCGCCGTGAACGACGACGAGGCGGAATTGAGACGCCCGAAGGCGAAGTACGCCACCGCGAAGGTCAGCGCCTGCCCCACGACGAGCGGGACCGACGAGTAGAGGAGCGCGGCGAACCGCCGGTAGCAGAGCCAGTAGAGGAGCGACACGGCGACGAGCGAGACGACCGCGTTCCGGCCGACGTCCGCGCGCACGAGGCTCGACTCCTCGAGAGCCATCGCGTGGTTGCCGCTCATCCGGACCCGGATCCCCGGAGGCCGGCCGCCCGACTCCTCGAGGAGCGCCGCCCGCGTCTCCGCCTCCGCCTCGCGCACCGCCCCGAGGAGGCGGGCGTCGAAGCCGAGGTCCTGGGAGTGGCCGGTCGGCTTGACGAGGAGGATCAGGGAGCGCCCGTCCCGCGCGAGGTAGTAGCCGTCGGACAGGTCGAGCTGGAGCGCGCCGCGGTGCCCGAGCAGGCGGTTCAGGAAGAGCGGCATCAGCCCGAGCGGGTCCCGCACGACGAGGTCTTCCGAGAAGGTCGCGGTCGGCGAGGCCTGCGCCAGGCGGTTCTCGCGGAAGCGCGCGAGGATCGCCTCGTCGGCCAGCTTCTCCGCCACCTCCGGGAGCCGTGCGGGCGGGAGGAAGAGGAGCGCGTTCTCGGAGAACAGCTTGAGGAACTCGGCGTCGGGCTGGAACCGGTACTCGACCGACTGGACGAGGTCGCTCCGCGCCGACAGCTCCTCGACGAGGAGGTCGGCGAAGTCTTCCAGCTCGTCCGGACCCTCTCCGGCCCCCGCGTCGAGAAGGACCATCAGGTAGTCGATCGAGCCGAAGTCCCGGAGCGCCGCCTTGAACGTGTCGATCCGGCGGTTCCCCTTCGGGAACAGCTGCAGGACGTCGGACTCGAGACGGAGGCGCGACCCGAAGAGCGCGGACGCGGCCACCGCGAGCAGCGCGATCAGGAAGACGAGCCGGAACCGGCGGCGGCTGAAGCTCTCGATCTTGAGGAGGAGCCGCTCCTTGCGCGCGCCCGTCTTCACTCGGCTCCTGCGGGAATCCATGCAGCCGGCTCTCCGCCGCGACGCCGGGAGCGCGCTCGAGGACCCGGTCGGGCGGGGCGATTATTCCGCCCCCTCCCCGGGGCGTCAAGTAAATCGGGGACGGCAACCGAATTTCGCCGAGCCGACCGCGTGCAGAGGCCGAACACCGACGCGCGACAAATCCGGTGGCTGTCCCCGATGTGTGGCCGCACCCGATTTTGCGTGCTATCTTGGTGCAACCAGTCGCTCCCCGCGCGCGAGCGCGGGTGGAGCCCCGGAGACAGCGGAGACCATGGAATCCACCAAGACGTCGGCTGCCGAGCTGATCCGCCTCGAGGACGAGTACGGGGCGCACAACTACCATCCCCTGGACGTCGTCGTCCACAAGGCCCAGGGAGTGTGGGTCTGGGACGTGGACGGCAACCGCTACCTCGACTTCCTGGCGGCGTATTCCGCGGTCAACCAGGGGCACGCGCACCCGCGCATCCGCAAGGCGATGCACGAGCAGTCCGGGCGCGTGACGCTGACCTCGCGGGCGTTCCGGAACGACCAGCTAGGCCCGCTGTACGAGCAGGTGTCGAAGCTGACCGGCTACCGGCGGATGCTCCCCATGAACTCGGGCGCCGAGGCGGTCGAGACCGCCCTGAAGGCCGCGCGGAAGTGGGGCTACAAGGTCAAGGGGGTCGCCGAGGGCCGGGCCGAGATCCTCGTGTTCTCCGGGAACTTCCACGGAAGGACGACGACGATCGTCTCCTTCTCGGACGACGCCCAGTACCGCGACGGCTTCGGGCCTTTCACGCCGGGCTTCACGATCCTCCCGTACGGGGACCTCGACGCCGCGCGCCGCGCGATGGGTCCCGACGTGGTCGCGATCCTGGTCGAGCCGATCCAGGGCGAGAGCGGCATCGTGGTCCCGCCCGCCGGGTTCCTCAAGGGGCTCGAGCGGCTGTGCCGCGAGCACCGCGCCCTGTTGATGGCCGACGAGATCCAGTCCGGCCTCGGGCGCACGGGCCGGCTCTTCGCCTTCGAGCACGAGGGGGTGCGCCCGGACGTCGTCATCATCGGCAAGGCGCTCGGAGGGGGCTTCTACCCGGTGTCGGCGATCCTCGCCGACGACGAGGTGATGGGCGTCTTCCATCCGGGCGACCACGGCTCGACCTTCGGCGGGAACCCCCTCGCCGCCGCCGTCGCCCGCGAAGCGCTCGCCGTCCTCGTCGAGGAGAAGCTCGCGGAGAACTCCGACCGGCTCGGCGCGTACTTTCTCGAGCGCCTCCGGGCGATCCCGAGCCGCCACGTCCGGGAGGTCCGCGGCAAGGGGCTCTGGATCGGGCTCGAGCTCAAGCCCGAGGCCGGAGGGGCGCGCCGTTTCTGCGAGGCCCTCATGAAGAAGGGCCTCCTGTGCAAGGAAACCCACGTGAACACCATCCGCTTCGCGCCGCCCCTCGTGATCACGCGCGAGGAGCTCGAGTGGGCGCTCGAGCGGATCGAGGCGGTGTTCCGGGAACTCGCGTAGCAGGCCGACGCGGTTCCGGCGGGGCTCCGAGGCGCGCGCGGCGCGCGCCCGGACCCGAGGGAGCGGCGGGCGACGTCGTTCACGTCCGGCCCCGGGAGGTTCGTCCGTGTCCCAGAAGTACCGTCAGCACGGGTACAAGGATGGCGATTGGGAGCGGGACCGCGAGCCGCGGAAGGGGCCGCCTCCCGGCAAGCCGCCGACTCCCGAGGAACGGGCGCAGACTAGGGCCCTCCGGCACGCGCTCGACCGCGAGGCCAACGAGGTCATCCGCTGCCCCGACTGCGGGAGGAACATCCAGGCGATCGGAGCGATCACCGCCGAGACGACCTGCCCGCACTGCCGCGCCGGGCTGCGCTGCTGCCGCGCCTGCCGGCACTTCGACTCGTCCGCGCGCTGGGAGTGCCGCGCGCCGATCGCGGCGCGGGTGTCCGACAAGGGGAAGGTCAACGCCTGCCCCTCCTACGAGCCGCGCCTCGTCCTCGACGCCACGGGGAGACGCACCGGCACGCAGGTCGCCGGCGACCCGAAGTCGGCCTTCGAGAGCCTCTTCAAGAAGTAGGGCGGCCCCGCCCCCTCTACTCCCCGATCACCTTGACGAGCACGCGCTTCGGGCGGCGCCCGTCGAACTCCCCGTAGAAGATCCGCTCCCAGGGGCCGAAGTCGAGCTTCCCCTCCGTGACCGCGACGACGACCTCGCGGCCCATCACCTGCCGCTTGTGGTGGGCGTCGCCGTTGTCCTCGCCGGTCCGGTTGTGCCGGTACCGCGACGGATCGTGGGGGGCGAGCGCCTCGAGCCAATCCTTGTAGTCCTGGTGGAGGCCCGGCTCGTCGTCGTTGACGAAGACGCTCGCGGTGATGTGCATCGCGTTGACCAGGCAGAGCCCCTCGCGGATCCCGCTCTCCCGGACGACCGACCGCACCTCGTCCGTGATGTGGACGAAATCCATCCTGGCCGGGACCTCGAGGGTCAGGTAACGGGTGGCCGATTTCATGCTCGTGTTCCCCCTTCGCACCCCGGGTTGTCTCCCATGGCGCCCAAACCTATATTCGACCACGCTCCGGGCGGATGCGGGCCCGGGGGCGGCCCTGCGCCGCGGGGGGGAGAGTATGGTGGCACGGTCGGACGGTCAGCGTGGCGAGGGGCGGATCGGGCTCCTCCTTTCCCTCGCGGTCCTCGGTGTCGGGATCTTCCTCGGCGTCAAGATCATCCCGGTTCGGATCGCCGCCTACGAGTTCAGCGACTTCCTGCAGCAGGAGTGCCGCTACGCCGCGGTGCGGACCGTGGACGAGAAGGTCCGGCAGCGGATCCTCGACAAGGCGCTCGAGCTCGAGATCCCGCTCCAGAAGAAGAACCTCACGGTCCAGCGCACGGCGAACGAGATGATGATCACGGCCTCGTACGAGCAGCCGATCGACCTGAAGTTCACGACCTACACGTACCGCTTCCATCAGAAGGAGCGGGCGCCCCTGTTCTGACCGCCTCTCCTCCGGCGGGACCGCGGATCAGCCGCGCGGCAGGACCCGCCCGTCCTCGACGACGACCCTTCCCGCGGCGACGACCGCCCGGACGCGCGGGACGCCGAACCGGTAGACCAGGTGGCGGCGGTTCGGGACGGCGTGGACGACGAGGTCCGCGCGCTTGCCCGTCTCGACGCTGCCGGTCCGGTCCGCCCGGCCGAGGGCGTACGCGGCGTTGAGCGTGGCCGCCGTGATCGCCTCGTCCACGGAGAGCCGGGCCAGCATGCAGGTGAACGAGAGGACCGCGATCATCGACTCGCACGGCGAGGACCCCGGGTTGAAGTCCGTCGCCGTCGCCACCGGCACGCCGCCCTCGACCAGGCGCCGGCCCGGGGGGCGCAGGTCCTGCATGAGGAAGAACGTCGCCGCGGGGAGCAGCACGCCGGCGACCCCCGCGCGAGCGAGCGCCTCGATCCCGGCGTCCGAGACGTGCTCGAGGTGGTCCGCCGACGCCGCGCCGAGCTCCGCGGCGAGCTCGGCGGCCCCGTCCGCGGCGAGCTGGTCGGCGTGGACTCGCACGCCCAAGCCCCGCGACCTCGCCGCGCCCAGGACCGTTCGCGCCTCGTCGAGCGTGAAGGCGCGGGCGTCGACGAAGGCGTCCGCGTACTCCGCGAGCCCGCGCCGGACGACCTCCGGGATCGTCTCCTCGACGAGGAGCCGCACGTAGGCGGCGCGGTCGTCGCGAAACGCGGCCGGCAGCGCATGCGCCCCGAGGAACGTCGGCACGACCTCGACCGGATGGCCCGACGCTCCCGCCCGGAGCGCCTCGAGCTGCTTGATCTCGTCCTCGGTCGAGAGGCCGTAGCCGCTCTTCGCCTCGACGGTGGTGGTCCCGAGGGCGAGCATCCCGTCGAGCCGGGACCGGACGAGCTCCGAGAGCGTCGCCTCGGGAACCGCACGCGTCGCCGCGACGGTCGAGAGGATCCCGCCGCCCCGGGCGGCGATCTCGGAGTAGGTCGCCCCCCGGAGGCGCTCGTCGAACTCGGACTCGCGCCAGCCGGCGAACGGCAGGTGCGTGTGCGCGTCGACGAAGCCGGGGAGCACCGTGCCCCCGCGGGCGTCGAGCGTCCGGCCTCCGGGCCAGAGGTCGACGACCTCGCGGAGGTCGCGCTCGGGCCCCACGAAGACGATCCGCCCCTCGCGGCAGGCGACCGCGGCGTCGCGCACGACCCGGAGGCGTCCGAGGTCGGCGCCGAGGCGCGGCGCCTCCCCCTCGGGCGTGGCCAGTTCGGAGATGCCGACTACGGCGAGATCGGCGGGGATCCGGCTCATCCGGCTTCGGTCGAGGTGCCGCGGCGGCGGAGGAACCGGACGTTGTCGAGCTCGGCGCGTTCCTTCTTGCGGAGGTCCAGGAGCGCGAGGTGCTCCTCGATCGCGGCGCGGAGGCGGTTCTCGAAGGCGTCGCGCTCGACCCTCACGCGGCCGATCTCCGCCTCGATCGTCGAGAGCTGATCCTGAGCCTGCTCGAGGAGGCGCTCCGCCTTGATCCGGGCCTCCTTCACCAGGAGCTCGGACTCCTTCTGGGACTTCCCGACCATCTCCTCCGACATCCGCTGCGCCATGACGAGCGTTTCCTGGAGGCTCCGCTCGCGCTCCTTGTGATCCTCGACCCTTCCCCGGAGCGCCCCCGCCTCCTCGCGGAGCGCGGCGTTCTCCAGGTTCAGACGCTCGAGCTCCTCGGCCACCGCCTGCAGGAACAGGCGCACCTCCTCGCGGTCGTACCCGCGCAGGGCGCGCTTGAAATCCTGTCTCTCGACGTCCATCGCGGTGACGCGGCTCGTCATGTGCGTCGGCCTCCGGAGCCCGAGGAAACATAGACCGGCCTCCCGGCGATTGCAACAGCGGAGTGGCCGCGGCTCCATCGGCGGATTCTATCGGGAGCCCTGCGAGTGAGTCCGCCGTAGTAACCGCGCGGAAGACGGGTCGTTCTTCCGACCCGTCTGGAGCGCGGTTGCGGGGGGTCCGGGGGGCAGTGCCCCC
>CAZPWK010000122.1:0-8456 GCA_964590285.1 uncultured Acidobacteriota bacterium
CGTCGGGAACTTCGCGCTCGCGATCCTCGCGATCGGCCTCTTCGCCGCCGCCCCGGCCCAGGACGACTCCGAGGTCTACGGCGACGGTTACGGCGAGGGGAACTTCGGGCGGGTCCGCTACCTCGAGAACGGCGCGACCTTTCTGCGCGCGGGCCCCGAGGGCGGCGAGCGCTTCGGCGACGGCGAACCGGCGGCGAACAGCCCCGTCTTCCCGGGCGATGCGATCCGGACCGGGCGCGACCAGCGAGTCGAGGTCGAGCTGGCCAGCGGCTCGATCCTCAGGCTCGACCGGGACGGGGAGATCGCCTTCCAGGCCCTGCCCCGACCGGGCGCCGCCTACCGGGACAACACGATCCTGTCGCTCGCCGTCGGAGCGCTCCGAGTGACCTCGCGGGAGCTCGACGACGAGGATTTCCGGATCGACACTCCGTCGTCCTCGGTCTACGTTCTCGGCGAGGCCGACGTGAGGGTCGACGTCGACCGGAGCGGCGCGACCCGCGTGTTCTCCCGGAGGGGCGTCGCCGAGGTCGTCGGCGAGGGCGGATCCGTCCTCGTGCGCGGAGGCACCCGGACCGTAGTCGAGCCGGGCGCGATGCCCTTAGACCCCAGGGCGTGGAGCACGCTCGCGGGGGACGGCTTCGACTCCTGGTGCAATGCCAGGGACCGCGAGTACGCCTGGCGGGCGGGCACCGCGACCGGCCTCGACACCGGGTCGTACGAGGAGCTTCCCTACGAGGTCCGGCCGTACTACGGCGAGCTCTCGGCTCACGGCTCGTGGGTGCGGGTGCCCACGTACGGTTTGGTCTGGTATCCGTCGGGCGTGGGCCCCGGGTGGCGACCGTACTGGGACGGCTACTGGGGCTACGGCCCGAGCGGCTACTTCTGGATCGCCAGCGAGCCGTGGGGCTGGGCGCCCTATCACTACGGGCGATGGTCCTGGGTCGCCGGCTACGGCTGGTGCTGGATTCCGGGATCGGTGTTCGCCGGCGCTTGGGTCTCGTGGTCGTGGGGATCGCTCTACGTAGGATGGGCCGCTCTCGATTTCTGGGACTACCCGTGCGTGGGCGGCGTCTCCTTCGTCGGATACTACGATCCGTACTGCTGGACGTTCGTGCGCTACGATCGGTTCGCGTACTACAGGCCGTATCCCCGATACGCCGTGCCGGTCTCCTCGGTGCTCCCGTCGCACGGCGGGGCGGCGATCGTGACCCGGCCGCCGCGGGTGTCGCCGAGGGACTTCGCGACGAGCCCGGAGGCGCGGCGACGCGCGACGAGGCAGGCCTCCGAGGACCGGGCGGCGCGGCTGCCGGAGAGCCGAGCCTCCTACCGGAGGACCGACGACCGGCGGTTCGTGGAGACGGAGCGGCGGGCGATCCGCGAGCGCGGGAACTCGGCCGACCCGACGTCCGTCCGTCGCGATCGCGAGCGGCGCGAGGCCCCGGCGGGCACCCCGCCTCGGACCTCCGCTCCGGCCGCGCGACGGTCCGCCGAATCCGACGATCCGGGAGCGCGCGGAGGAAGCGCGCCGCGACGGCGCAGCGCGGACGCGGCCCGCAGCCCGGTCGGGGCCGCCGGACGAGGCGACCCTCGACCGTCCGCTTCGCCTTCCGAAAAGAGGGAGGGGGCCGCGGGGACGGAAGCGGCCGGCGCGAGGACGGGGCAGGGTCGCGACGCCACGGGCGGCTTCCCGAGGCGATACGAGCGCGATCCCGCCGCCGACGGTCGCCGCGAGATCCGGAAGCAAGAGCCGGCGGGGAGCACGGCCCGGGAAGATCGATCCCCCACGCGGGACCAGCTCCGAAACATGTACGACCGTTACTCGAGCCCCCGCGAGACGCGGCCCCGGCAGGACCCCGGCGAGGTACGGCCGTCACGGGCGCCGGAGGGGTCTTCCGGGACCGCCCGCGAGGCGCGACCGCGGCAGCCGTCGGTGCCGACGGCCCAGCCGCGTCAGCCCGGTCGGCAGCCGCAGCGCGCCTCCCCCCCGAGCGCAGCGCCGAGGGAGCAGCCGCAGCGCGCCAATCCCCCGAGCGCCGCGCCGAGGCCCCAGCGGCCCGAGGCCCCGTCCCAGGGAGGCGGGCAAAAGCGCGACGCCAAGCCCGCCCCCTCTCAGAACCGCGGGGAGAAGGCGCGGAGGAAGTAACCGGGACGCGGGGAAGTTTCCCCCGACTCCGGCCCCCCTCATCCGGCAGTCGGGACGGGCCGGCGGCATCGTGCCGCCGGCCCGCATATCATTCTCGGCCCGCCAGCGCCTCGAGCAGCTTCCCGTGGATCCCTCCGAACCCGCCGTTGCTGAGGAAGGCGACGACGTCTCCGGCGCGGCACTCCTCGCCGAGGTACTCGACGATGGCGTCGACTCCCGGCAGGAAACGGGCCGGCTTCCCCCGCTCAGCCAGGTCGCGGACGAGCCGATCCGGATCGAGACGCTCCGACTCGGGAAGCGCCTCGGCCAGGAAGACCCGAGCCAGCACGACCTGGTCGGCCGCATCGAACGCGGCCGGCAGGCGGTCCTGGAACACGTTGCGCCGGAGGGACCAGGAGCGCGGCTCCAGGACCGCCAGGACCCTCCGGCCGACGAACCGCCGGCGCACCGCGCGAAGCGTCTCCGCGATGGCCGTCGGGTGGTGGGCGAAGTCGTCCAGCACGACGACGCCCGCGACCTCCCCCTTGATCTCGAGCCGGCGCCGTACGCCGTCGAACGTCGTGAGACCCTCCGCGATCTCCCCGGCTGACAACCCCTGCTCCGCGGCGGCGGCGACGACGGCGAGTGCGTTTCGCACGTTGAACTCGCCGGACATTCTGAGGTTCGCCTCGAGGAACCGGCGGCCGTCGCGGGCGACCGCGAATCGCGTTCCCTCGGGCGTCTCGGCAATCCCCTCGGCGCGCCAGAGCCCGCTACCGATTCCGTACCCCTCGACCCGCGCCAGCGCGGCCGCGGTCACCTCGCGGGTCGTCGCGCAGTCCTCGTGTCGGACCAGGAGCCCCCTGCGCGGAACGATGTTCGTCAGCCACCGGAACGCTCTCTTGACCTCTTCGAGGTCGCGGTAGATGTCGGCGTGGTCGAACTCGACCGTGCCCACGAGCGCCGTGTCCGGCCTGTAATGCAGGAATTTCGGCCCCTTGTCGAAGAACGCCGTGTCGTACTCGTCTCCTTCGAGAACGAACGCGGCGCCCGAGCCGAGCCGGTACGGCCGGTCGAAGTTGCGCGGGAGCCCGCCGATCAGGAAGCCCGGCGACCGGCCGGCCCGATCGAGCACCCACGCGAGCATCGCCGTCGTCGTCGTCTTGCCGTGGGTCCCGGCCACGACGATCGAGTGCCTCCCGGGAAGGAATCGCCTCTCGAGAACGCCGGGCATCGAGTCGTGAGGAAGCCGGCGGTCGAGAACCTCCTCGGCCTCGGGGTTCCCCCGGCGGACGGCGTTGCCGATCACCACGAGGTCCGGCGCCGGATCGAGATGCGCGGCGTCGTAGCCCGGATGGACCCTGATTCCCATCGCGTCGAGGAGCGTGGAGGTCGGGGGGTACAGCTCCGTGTCGGACCCCGTGACGCGGCAGCCGCTCTCGTGAAGAAGCCCCGCGAGGGCCGCCATTCCCGTCCCGCCGACTCCGATCAGGTGGACGTGCTCGCGCGCCATGTCCTTCATTGCCCCTTGAAGAGCCGATCGAGAAGCCCCCGCGCGGACCGGTCCTTGCGGACCGAGCGCTCGAGCCCCTCCTTGATGACCCGGTCGAGATCCAGCTGAACCGCCGGGGCCTCGAGGCTGCCCCGGATCCGGAGAGGCAGCGTGAGCCGGCCGCGCTCGTCGACGCGGAACCCGAGCCGGGGCGTGCTCCGCACGAGGTCGGCGGTCGCCGCCCGGGAGAACGACGCCAGGACGTCGAGCCGGAGCGATCCGTCGAACCCGACGGCTCCCCCGCCGTCGAGATCCAGGTCCGCCGACCGGAACTCGAGATCTCGCGTCGAGGCCTCGCCGTCCCGCACCTCGAAGGACGCGGACACGTGGTCGAAGGGGGTCTCGTCCTGCCCGATTCCCCTCCCTCCGGCCATCTCGAGGATCTCCGCGACCTGCTTGAGGATCCCGACGCTCGCGAGGCGACCGTCCCGGAGCGCGGCGCGCGCCGAACCTCGAGCGGAGCGCGCCGACGGAGACCCCAGGCCCGAGATCTCGAGCTCGATCATGGCGGTGCCGCGAAGCGCCCCGCCGCGCGAGGGCAGGGCGGCCGCCAGCAGCCTGCCGGCGTCCACGCCCTCGACGCGGCCGTCGAGGCGGAATGGGGCGCCCTCCGCCCCGAGGTCGATCGAGAACGAGCCGCGATGGGTTCCCCCGTACAGGGCGAAGGAAGCGTCGCGGAACCTCACGACCCCGTCTGCGAACTCGACCGTGGCGGCGAGATCGGTGGCCTCGAATCCATGGAACCGGGCCCGGGCCGCCTCGATCGTCCCGCCTCCCTCGATCCCTTCGAGCGCCGGCCACGGAGACGGTCGGACGGACGCCCAGGCCGCGCCGAGCCAGCCGGCGGCGGACGCACGGCCGCCCTCGGCGGGGACGCCCCTCGCGAAGCGTGCCAGCTCGTCGAAATCGATCATCGGCGAGGTCAAGCGGAACGACACCGTCGGCCCCCGGGGCCCGGCCCACCATTCGAGCGATCCGTCGGCGAGCGAGCGCTCGAGGGCCGCCTGTCCGCGCCGCTCGACCCGGAACAGATCGGTGCCGATCCCCCGCGCATTCCCCGCGGCCCGGAGACGGGCCGGCCCCGAGTTGATCTCGATCCGGGCGAGATCGAGGCGATCGCCTCGTACGGTCGCCTCGAGCCGGGCCTCGCAGGAATCCCCTCCGAGAGCGTCGAGCCGGGCGCGGAAGGCGCCCCTCAGGACCGGCGCTCCGTCGGAGGAAAAGTCGACCTTCGCGCGGCCCCGCACCTGCGAGACAAGGGTGCGCCCCCCGGCCCGCCAGGAGCCGCCGGCGACCGAGACGGCGCGGACGCGAACCTCGCCGCCGAGGAGCGGCCACGGAGCGAGCCGGACGGACACCCGCTCGGCCTCGAGCGACGCGGCGGCCTCCCCGGCGCCCCTCGGCGGTCCGACGTCCAGACCCTCGCCGCGAACGACGACTCCGGTCCAAAGGGACAGGCGGACGCGACCGAGCCGGACCGGACGATCCAGGGCGTCGGAGGCGAGGGACTCGATCCGGCCGCGGAGCCGTTCGGCGTCGACGACGACGGGAGCCAGGAATCCCGTGGCGACGTAGGCGGCCGCCAAGGCCCCCGCGACCCCTGCTGCCCAGCGCCCACCCCGGCTCATCGAAAGAAGCCTTCGGCGCCTTGCGCGCGGACGATCCGCATCAGAATCTCCACGCGATCCGAGAGGTCTTCTCCGAGCCCTCCACGACCTCGATCGAGGCCACGCCCCACTCCAGCGAGCACCCTTCGCGGGCCGGCGGGCGCCTCAGCGTCCAGCGGAGCCGGATCTCCTTGAGGGCGTCGAGGGCCGTCTCGCCCGCCTCCTTCGCCGCCCGCACGGGAACGATCCTCCCGACCGGAGCGACGGCCACGTGGACGACCGACCCCTCGGGAAGAACGGAAGGGTCGATCTCGTCGTAGCGGAACGTCGCGGGCGTCTCGACCTCGATGACGCTCGGCCCCTTCGTCTCGATGCGGGCGATCCCGAGGAGCGTTCCTCCGCCCAGGCCGAACCCCTTGATCAGTCCGATGCCGTCCGCCGCCAGGTCCACCTCGCCCCGGCCCCTGGCTTCCTCGAACTCCACCACGCGACCGCGGGCCCAGGACTGGAACGCGTCGAGCGACGAGTCGCCCTCGGGGCCCGGGAACTCGGTCCCCGCGTAGAGGCAGCGCAGAAGCGGCCAATTGGAGCTCTGGACGGAATCCACGTAGGGGAACACGGCTTCTCCGACCGTCTTGTAGCCGGGGCTGCACGCCGCCGCGGCGGCGAGGACGAGGACCACCGCCAGCCGGCCCCCTCGGCGCCCGGAGAGCCGGGAAGCGCCTGCCTTCATCTTCCACCTCCCTGGAATCGAGTGGCGCCGCGAGCGCGCCTTCGTCATTCTACCTCCCGACTTGACAGGCCCGGAGAGATCCCTGTAGGTTCGCGAGAAAGGAGCGGGCGTGTGCGAGCCTCGACGCTTCCGCGAGCCGGCCGGCGTCCGGGGAAGGGCGCCCCGATGCTGAGCGTCGCCCTGGCGCTCGGCCTCCTGGGCGCGGGCCTGGCCTGCGCGGGGGGCGGAAGCGGGCGCGCGGAGGACGACGGCGACGGAGAGCGGGAGCGCCGCCGCCGCCTCGAGATGGTGGACCGGCAGATCGCGGCGCGCGGGATCGGGGACGCCGCAGTGCTCGAGGCGATGCGCGACGTCCCGCGCCACCTCTTCGTACCCCCCTCCGAGCGCGCGTTCGCGTATTCCGACGGTCCCCTCCCGATCGGCCACGACCAGACGATCTCGCAGCCGTACATCGTGGCGCTCATGACCGCCCTCGTGCGGCCGCACCCGGAGATGAAGGTCCTCGAGATCGGCACGGGCTCGGGCTACCAGGCGGCGGTCCTCGCGCGATGCGTGCGCGAGGTGTTCTCGATCGAGATCGTCGAGCCCCTCGGGCGGCGAGCGCGTGCCCTCCTCGAGGAGCTCGGCTGCGCGAACGTCCGCGTCCGGATCGGCGACGGCTACGACGGCTGGCCCGAGGAGGCGCCTTTCGACGCGATCCTCGTGACCGCAGCCCCGGACAGGATCCCCGACCCCCTGCTCGCCCAGCTGCGCACCGGCGGCCGCCTGGTGGTGCCTCTCGGGATCGGCGTGCAGGATCTCGTCGTCGTCACGAAGACCGAGGACGGATTCGTCCGAGAGGTCGTCACCGGCGTCCGGTTCGTCCCGATGACGGGCAAGGCGCGCGAGGCTCGCTAGCCCGGTTGGCTCCTCCGCCCGCGAAGGCCCTATAATCCGCCTTTCGCGCGCGCCGGCGCCGCCCCGCGGACGCGGGGACGGGACCCGGGCCGCGAGAGGTGGACGATGGCCAAGCGGATCACGCCGCGCTCCGAGGACTACGCGCGCTGGTACACGGACGTCGTGACCCAGGCGCGGATGGCCGACTACTCCCCCGTCAAGGGATGCATGGTCATCCGCCCGCACGGGTACGCCCTGTGGGAGAACATGCAGCGTGTCCTGGACGGGATGTTCAAGGAGACGGGGCACGAGAACGCCTACTTCCCGCTCTTCATCCCGAAATCGTTCCTCGCCCGGGAAGCGGAGCACGTCGAGGGGTTCGCGAAGGAATGCGCCATCGTCACGCACTCGCGCCTGAAGACGGTCTGGGAGAACGGCCGGGCGACGGTCGTCCCCGACCCGGAGAGCGCGCTCGAGGAAGAGCTCGTCGTGAGGCCGACTTCCGAGACGATCATCTACGCGATGTACGCGAAGTGGGTGCAGTCCTACCGCGACCTCCCGATCCTGATCAACCAGTGGGCGAACATCGTCCGCTGGGAGATGCGGACGCGACTGTTCCTGAGGACGACCGAGTTCCTCTGGCAGGAGGGGCACACCGCCCACGCGACCCACGAGGAGGCCGAGGAGGAGGCGCTCCGTATGCTCGACGTGTACGCCTCGTTCGCCGAGGAGTACATGGCGGTGCCGGTCCTCAAGGGCGCGAAGACCGAGAAGGAGAAGTTCGCCGGGGCGCTCCGGACCTACTGCATCGAGGCGCTGATGCAGGACAACCGCGCCCTGCAGGCGGGAACGTCCCACGACCTCGGACAGAACTTCGCCCGGGTGTTCGACCTCAAGTTCCAGAACGAGGCGGGAGACTGGACGTACGCCTGGAACACCTCGTGGGGCGTCTCGACGCGGCTGGTCGGCGCGATCGTCATGGCGCACGGCGACGACAACGGGCTCGTCCTGCCCCCCCGTCTCGCCCCGGTCCAGACGGTCGTCGTCCCGATCTGGAAGGGGAGCGACCCGGTCGACCGGATCCTGGCGGCGGCCCGGGAGGTTCGCGACCGGCTCGCCCGCGCCGGGATCGCGGTCCGCCTGGACGAGCGCGACAACCTCTCGCCCGGTTTCAAGTTCAACGAGTGGGAATTGCTCGGCGTCCCGCTCCGGATCGAGCTCGGCCCGAAGGACCTCGAGCGCGGCTCCGTCATGACGGTGAAGCGCCCGAACCGCGCGAAGGCGCCGGTCCCGCTCGCAGACCTGGAGGCTCGCGTCCCGGAGCTCCTCGGCGAGGTGCAGAAGGAGATGTTCGAGGCGGCGCGCGCGAGGCGCGAGGCGGCGACCTTCGCCGTCGACTCCTGGGACGCGTTCCGGGAGCGGAACGACTCGACCGGCGGCTTCCTCCTGGCCCACTTCTGCGGCCGCGGCGAGTGCGAGACCTCGATCCAGGAGGAGACGAAGGCGACCGTGCGCTGCCTCGCGTTCGGCCAGCCCGAGGAGACCGGGCGGTGCGTCCGCTGCGGC
>CAZPWK010000123.1:0-8450 GCA_964590285.1 uncultured Acidobacteriota bacterium
CCAGGTAATGCCAACCCATTCTGCGCCATAACCGCCGCGCAAACTCATGCAGATGTTCTGCGTATAGGTCGCGTACGACCACAGCGGCATGGGGCTGTGAAAGAGCCGGGCAAAAGCGGGCGCGGAGAAGAGCGGCAGCACGGCAGCCACGACGAACAGGCAGAGGGCAAGATAGTACAGCGGGAAGATACGGCAGACGCGGCGGAAATAGAAAACGCGGAAATAGTTTTTTGCCTCACGATTATCGAGGAGAATCCCGGCGATGAGGAACCCGGACAGGACGAAGAACAGGTCGACCCCGCTCCAGGCCAGCGCCAAGACGCCCTTGCCGAGCGCAAGCAGAGATCCAGGTTCGGGCGCGACAAGGCCGACGACGTCCCCGTGATCAACCTCCCCTCGGGAGAGACCTTCCAGGTCACCTACGAGGGGGAGCGGCCCGGCGAGCCCTCGCGGACGGCCGGGGAGCTTCCGGTGGGCGAGAGCGGCGAGACGGTCGTCTTCCGCGTCGCGGAGAACCGGATCGTGGAGGTCGTCGGCTCGGGCCCGGCCGGGTCCCGCTTCCGCGCCTTCTTCGACGAGGACCCGGCGCGCGCGAACATCGCGGAGCTGGCGTTCGGCTGCAACGATCGCGCCGAGGTGACCGGCAACGTCCTGGAGGACGAGAAGGCGGGCTTCCACTGGGCCTACGGGCGGAGCGACCACCTCGGCGGCGTTCACGGAGTCGCCGCCTTCCGCGGCCCCGCGACGGTCGTGCACCAGGACGTCGTCTACGCCCGCGGCAACCCGATCGGCGTCGCGCGCGCGGACCTCGTGACCGCGGAGGGGCGCAGGACGACCATCATCCGGGACTCGCGGTACGCGCTGTGGTAGCGGCGGGGCGGAGGGCCCGAACGTGCTGAACTGGGTGGAGATCGACGCCGCGGCGCTGTCCGGCAACGTCGCCGAGTTCCGGCGGCGGCTCGGCCCCGGGCCCCTCCTCGGGGCGGTCGTCAAGTCGAACGCGTACGGGCACGGGATGCTCGAAACGGCCTCCGTCGTGCGCGCGGCGGGGGCGGACTGGCTCTGCGTCAACTCGGTCGACGAGGGGGTCCGCCTGCGAGAGGCCGGCCACGACGCGCCGGTCCTCGTGATGGGATACGTCCCGCTCGACGCCCTCGAGGAGGCGGTCGTCCACGATCTCAGGCCGGTCGTCTACAACCTGGAGACGGTGGATCGGCTCGAGCGGATCGCTTCGGCGCGGGGGCGCCGCGTCCGGGTCCATCTGAAGGCGGAGACCGGCACGAACCGGCAGGGGGTTCCCGAGCCGGAGATCCCGGCGCTCGTCCGGAGGATCCGGGGGTCGTCGTCCCTCGACCTCGAGGGGCTCACCACGCACTTCGCGAACATCGAGGACACGACCGACCACGGCTTCGCCGAGTCGCAGATCTCCGCCTTCTCCCGGATCTTCGACGCCGTGGTCGCGGAAGGGGGCCCGGCGCCGATCCGCCACTCCGCCTGCTCGGCCGCGACGCTCCTGTTCAACCGCACGCACCTCGAGCTCGCGCGCGTCGGCATCTCGCTCTACGGTCTCTGGCCCTCGCGCGAGACGTACGTCTCGTGTCTCGAGCGCGGGAAGCCCTCGCTCGACCTCGCTCCCGCGCTCGCGTGGAAGACCCGGATCGCGCAGGTCAAGGACGTCCCCGAGGGGGGGTTCGTCGGCTACGGGTGCACCTGGCGCGCGACGCGGCCGACCCGGATCGCGGTCCTTCCGCTCGGTTACTTCGAGGGGTTCGACCGCGGGCTCTCGAACGTGGCCCACGTCCTGGTGCGCGGGAGGCGCGCCCCCGTGCGGGGCCGCGTCTGCATGAACATGACGATGGTGGACGTGACCGACGTCCCGGGCGCCGCGCTCGAGGACGAGGTCGTGCTCCTCGGCCGTCAGGGGGAGGAGCGCGTCAGCGCGGAGCAGCTCGCGGCGTGGTGCGGCACGATCTCGTACGAGATCGTGTCCAGGATCCATTCCGCCCTCCCGCGGGTCGTCGTCTCGGCGAAAGCCGGCGGGGGTTGCGCCCGCCGACTCTCTTGATTTGGCACCCCGTACCGGTCTATATAAACTTCGGTCCCGCTCGCCGGAGGGAACCGAGGTCGCCGATCCCGGCCGTCAGGAAGCGCTCCCATGAAGCGGAAGCCGATCAAGATCGATTGGGACGAGATCGAGGCGGCGTTCGACAACAAGCGCGAGGATCTCGTCTACTACCTCGACCTCGTGACCGGCCAGGTGATCCTCGAGGGGGAAGGAGAGGAGTCCGCGTTCGAGGACGACGGGGACCTTCTCGACGAGGACGCCTCCGACGAGGCCCCGACGCGCGAGGAGACGACGCGACTCTACATCGAGCCGCCCAGCGCCGAGGAGGAGGCGGCCTGGATGGAGGACTTCGTCGACGAGGCGGGCGACCTCGACACGGCGCTCGGCGAGGCGCTCCGGGGGGCGCTCGACGGGCCCGACCCGGTCAACGCGTTCCGGGACGCCCTTCGCGGCCACGCCGAGGAGCGCGACCGCTGGTTCGCGTACCGGGCGGACCGGATGCACGAGGCCGTGGACGTGTGGCTCGACGCCAACGGCGTCCACGCGGCGGAGCCCCCTCCCTGGCGCTGAAATCGGTTGCTGTCCCCGATTTCACGACCTCTTCACGAGCCGCACGCCGGAGAAGCCGAGGACCGCCCGCAAGTCCTCCGAGAGGAGCAGGTCCCGCTCCGCCTCCCGCGACCCCGAGTAGCGGTCGCCCGTCTCGGCGAGGGCGGAGTCGGCCGTGCCGAGATGTACCAGCATCTCGTAGGTCTCGCCGGGCCGCATTCTCGAGAGAGCGGCGCGAACGGTCCCGACCCCCGGCCGCGCCGCGATCGCCAGTCCGAAGCCGCGCGCGCTCCCCGGCCGCTTCCGCGGGCTTCCCAGGGTCAGGCGCGAGGCGAGCGCGAGGACCGCCCCCTTGACCGTCGCCCCGGCACCGCCGCCGCGGACCGGCCCGTCCATCGCCCGCAGCGGGATCCCCATCTTCCGGGCCAGGTCGGACGCGGCGCTCGACAACGCGGAGGGGATCAGGTGGACGTGCTGATGGCTGTCCAGATGGCTGACCGCCACGCCCGCTCCCGCGACCGCCTCCGCCTGCGCCTCCCACTCCGCGCGGACCTCGGCGGCCCGAAGCCCTCCGGAGGCGAGGCGCGCGAGCAGCCCGCGCAGCCCCGGGAACGACCCCGAGGGCCCGACGAGGCTCCGGACGTCGCCGGGCGGGAGCACCGGCCGCCCGCGGGTCAGGTTGAGATGGACCCCGAAGTCGAGTTCCGGATGGGCCTTCGCCCACAGGATCGCCTCGCGGGCGTGGGGCGTCCCGAGCAGCAGCGACGCGCTCGTCACGGCGCCGGAGCCGAGCGCGGCCTCGATCGCGCGGTTCACCCCGGGGGCGAGCCCGTAGTCGTCGGCGTGGATCACGAGCCGCGGCGAGTCCGCCGCGGCTTCCGCCCGGCGATAGCGCCCGAGAGCGGACCGGGCCCGGACGCGGACGAGGTCGCGCGCCATCCGGAGGGAGTCGCCGAGGAACGCCGTCGTCGTCGGCTCGCTGTCGTACCGGAAGTCCACCGGGACCTCGACGATCCGGGCCCCTCGGTCGGCCAGCGCGCGCAGCAGCTCGACGTCGAACGAGAACCCGTCGAGGACGAGCCGGTCGAGGAGCGGCCGGACCGCCCCGGCCCGGAACCCCTTGAGTCCCGCCTGCGTGTCGAGGATCCCCGGCAGCGTCACGGCGCGGCAGACGGCGTTGAACAGGCGTCCCGCCGCGTGCCGGGTGTACAGGTACGAGAAGAAGGACGGGCTCACGCGGTAGGTGCTCCCGGGAAGCACGCGGCAGGCGATCGCGGCGTCGGCGCCCGACCCGAGGGCCGCGACGAGGCGCTCGACGTTCTCGAGCGGGTAGGCGAGGTCGCAGTCGGCGAAGACGACGATCGGGGCGCGCGCGTTCAGGATCCCGGCTCGGACGGCGAATCCCTTGCCCCGATTCGACGCGAGCCGCAGGAGCCGCGCTTCCCCGGGGCCGCCCCGGTCGCGGAGCCAGCGCTCGGCGATCGCCCCCGAGCCGTCGGAAGACCCGTCGTCCACGACGAGGATCTCCCACGGCGCCGGTCGCGAGGAGAGCCAGGCGTCCGCCGCCCGGAGCGTCCCCTCGAGGAACGGGGCGGCGTTGCGGACCGGCAGGATCAGGGCGCCGGAGGGGCCCGGTGCGGTTCCGGTCACGGCCGGTCCCCCGGGGGCCTCTCGACGGGCCGCAGCCGGAGGCCGACGAGGTGGCGCGACGACGCGACGACCTCGGCCTCCCACCCGGGGCTCGCGGCGATCTCCGCCGCGCGCCCAGACGGCGCGATCCAGACGGCGCCCGGGTCGGCCGCCACCCGCCGCGCGACCTCGGCCGGGTCCCCGACGCGCGGGAGCGTCCGTCCGAGGTAGAAATCCACGCCGTACCGCCGCACGTCGCCGAGCGCCCCCGCCACGCGCGGCGCGAGCCCGGTCCGCTCCAGCTCGCGCGCGAACGGCCGGTCGGAGTCGAGGCTCTCGACGGCGGGTAGCGCGCCGAACACGAAGAGAAGGACGACCGAGACGCTCGTCGCGACCTGGACGCCCGCGAGCCGGGCGGCGCCGCGGCGCAGCGCGACCCACGCCAGGATCGAGCCGGCGAGGAGAACGAGGCCGATCCCGGCCGCGAGAGGCGCGGCCGGGGCCCAGCGCCCGCGGCCCGCGGCGACGAAGATCGCCGACCCCGCGGCGAGCGCGATCGCGCTCCCGAGAGCGGCCGAGACCCTCGCGTGACCCGGGACCTCTCGCCCGCGCGAGGCGGCCAGGGATTCGCTCCAGTACCCGCCGACCAGCATCGCGGCGGGGGGAAGGGCGGGCAGCGCGTACGACAGGAGCTTGCTCGCCGACAGCGAGAACGGGACGAGGACCGCCCCGAACCAG
Organism: uncultured Acidobacteriota bacterium; assembly: GCA_964590285.1. Taxonomy (GTDB): domain Bacteria; phylum Acidobacteriota; class Polarisedimenticolia; order Polarisedimenticolales; family JAIQFR01; genus CALMJU01. The sequence continues at coordinate 4,982 of CAZPWK010000123.1, forward strand.
CAGAGCAGGAAGACCGGCCCGGGGGCCCGGCCGCTCCCGCGCTCCGCGCGAAGTTCCTCGGGGCGCGCGGCGCGCAGGAGGGCCGCGGGAAGCGCTCCGGTCCACGGAAGGGCCCCGACGGCGAGCACGAGGAGGTAGAACAGCGGAAAGGCGAAGTGCTCCGGCTCGAGGAAGCGGCGGAGGTTCCCCTCGCCGAGGAAGGTCCGCACGACGAGATCCCGGTGGGACGCGAGCATGTGCCCGAACCAGGGCCCGGCGGTCGCGACGAAGCCCGCGGCCCCGGCGACGAGCGCCGCCGGCCTCAAGGCGTCGGCGCGCCGCGCGAGGAGGGCGTACGCCGCGAGCGCGAGGCCGGGGACGAGCAGGCCGACCGGCCCCTTGGTCAGCACGGCGAGGCCGAAGGCCGCGCCCGCGGCGCCGAAGAGCGCGGCGCGGCCGGTCGCCAGGTACCGCTCGGCCGACAGCATCCCGACGGTCACGAACAGCGTCAGCGTCGCGTCGGTGATCGCCGCCCGGGAGAGCAGCGCGTACTCGAGCATCGTGGCGAGGACGACGGCGGACAGGAACGCGCCGCGCTCTCCGAGCCGGCCGCGGCGCCCGAGGAGGTAGACGGCGAGGACGCCGGCGAGGCCGGCCAGGGCCGAGCCCGCGCGCGCCGACCCCTCGGAGACGCCGAACGCCCGGAACGATGCCGCGACGACCCAGTAGAAGAGGATCGGCTTGTCGAACCACGGCTCCCCGCCGAGCGTCGTGACCGTGAAGTCGCCGGTGCGGAGCATCTCCCGCGCGGGGACCGCGTAGTACGGCTCGTCCGGCTCGGAGAGGGCGCCGTGGCCGAGGCCGAGGAAGAACAGAGGGACGGCGATCGCCAGAAGCGCGAGCGTCGCCGCGGCCGCCCGCGGGCCGGGACCTCCGTCAGGATCCGTCTCCCTCGTGCGCACGATCGCCTCTCGGACCTCTCGCCCCGGGACCGCCGCATGCTACCAGGGAGCGGCGGAGCCGCGCTCAGGCCTCGAGGGGCTCCGAGTGCTTGCAGCCCTCGCCGTCGCAGACCAGGCGCCGGCCGTCGCGGCGGCTCGCCTTCTCGAGGAGGTACGCCCGCCCGCAGGCGGGACAGGCCTTCGCGTGGGGCCGGCTCCAGAGCACGAACTTGCAGTCGGGGTAGCGGTCGCAGCCGAAGAAGATCTTGCCCCGCTTGCTCCGGCGCTCGACGATCTTCCCCTTCCCGCACTCCGGGCAGGGGACGCCGGTCTCCTTCTGCCGGATGAACCGGCACTTCGGATAGCTCGAGCACGCGACGAACTCGCCGAACCGGCCTTGCTTGCGGGCGAGGCGGGAGCCGCAGCGCGGGCAGGTCTCCTCGAGCAGGACGTCGGCCTTCGCCTCGGCCTTCCCGTCGCGGTTGACCCGGATCTTGCGCGTGTTCCTGCAGTCGGGGTAGGCCGAGCAGGCGAGGAACGGCCCGTAACGGCCCCGCTTCAGGACCATCGCGCTCCCGCACTTCTCGCAGGGCTCGGCCTCCGCCTCGATCGGATCGGGCTCGGCCGCGGCCCTGGCCGCCTTCGCGGCGACCGGCATCGCGGCGCGGTCCTCGTCCGAGACCCGCGCGCTCCCGTTCGCCTCCCGCGTGTTCTTGCACTCCGGGTAGCCGGAGCAGGAGAGGAACTGCCCGAAGCGGCCCCACTTGAGTACCATCGGGCTGCCGCACTTGTCGCAGACGACGTCGGTCGGGATCGCCTCGCGCTTGACGTCGCGCATCTCGCGGCGCGCGCGCTCGAGGTCGCGCTCGAACTTCTCGCTGAACTCGCGCAGCGCCTCGGTCCAGGGGAGGCGGCCCTCCTCGATCTCGTCGAGCTCCTCCTCCATCCGGGCGGTGTAGCCGACATCGACGATGTCGTCGAAGGAGGCGACCATCAGGTCGTTGACCAGGAACCCGAGCTCGGTCGGCAGGAAGCGCCCCCGGTCCTTCTCCACGTAGTCCCGGTTCATGATCGTCGCGAGGATCGTCGCGTAGGTCGAGGGCCGGCCGATGCCGTTCTCCTCGAGCTCGCGCACGAGGGTGGCCTCGGTGAACCGCGGAGGGGGCTGCGTGAAGTGCTGGCGGGGGAGGATCGCGCGCGGGTCGAGAGTCTGCCCCTCCCGGAGCGGCGGGAGGCGCCGGTCCTCGGCGTCCTCCGACTCGTCCTCGTCCCTGTCCTTCGTCGAGGCGTCCTCGTCCGCGGCCTCGTGGTAGACGGCGAGCCAGCCCGCGGACCTGAGGACCGACCCGGTCGCCCGGAAGACGAACGGCCCCGCCTCGATGTCGGCCCGCGTGGTGTCGAAGACCGCCGACTCCATCTGCGAGGCGACGAAGCGGTTCCAGATCAGCCCGTAGAGCTTGAGCTCGTCCCTTCCGAGGAACGGCGCGACGAGCTCGGGGGTGAACTCGAGCGACGTCGGGCGGATCGCCTCGTGGGCCTCCTGCGCCCCCTTCCCCGCCCGGTAGCGCCGCGGCTGCTCGGGGAGCGCGTGCTCGCCGTAGGCGAGCGCGATGTGCGCCCGCACGGCCGCGATCGCCTCGTCCGAGATCCGCGTCGAGTCGGTGCGCATGTAGCTGATGAGGCCGACGGTGCCGGCGTCGCCGATCTCGCGCCCCTCGTAGAGCCCCTGAGCCAGCCGCATCGTCTTCGCCACCGGGAACCCGAACTGGCGAGCGGCGTCCTGCTGGAGCTTCGACGTGATGAACGGCGGGGGAGGGTTCTTCCTCTTCTGCTGGGACTGGACGCGAACGACCCGGAACGGCTCCGCCGCCCCGGGGCCCGGGACCGCCTCGAGGAGCGCTCCGCCGTTGGCCGCGGTCCCGGAGGGCTCCGCCTCTCGCAGGGTCCAGCCGAGCGCCGCGAGGACGTCGACCGCCTCCTCCCGGGAGACGATCTCCACCTTCTCTCCTCCCCGGGAGACGAGCCTCGCCACGAAGGGGGGGGGCTCCTCCGCCTCGAGCCTCGCGAGGACCGACCAGTACTCCCGGGGCTCGAACCCGCGGATCTCGCGCTCCCTCTCGCAGATGATCCGGAGCGCGACGCTCTGGACGCGTCCGGCCGAGAGGCCGCGACGGACCTTGTCCCAGAGGAGCGGGCTGATCTTGTAGCCGACCAGGCGGTCGAGGATCCGGCGGGCCTGCTGGGCGTCCACCTTGTTCCCGTCGATCTCCCTCGGGTGGTCGAACGCCGCGAGCACCGCGCGCTTCGTGATCTCGTTGAACAGGACGCGGTGGAACGGCGCCCCCGTCTCCTCTCGCAGCTCCTCCTTGAGATGCCAGCAGATCGCCTCGCCCTCCCGGTCGGGGTCTGGGGCGAGGTAGACGGCGCTCGCCGACCGGGCGGCGGTCTTGAGCTCGGCCAGGGTCTTCTTCTTTTCGGGGAGCACCTGGTAGGTCGGCGCGAAGGTCTTCTCGTCCACCCCGAGGCTTCGCTTGGGCAGGTCGCGGACG
>CAZPWK010000124.1:0-8325 GCA_964590285.1 uncultured Acidobacteriota bacterium
GGACGGCTCTCGGGGTCGCGTTCGTCCTCGTCGTCCTGGGGCTGTACGGCCGGCAGTCGGCCCTCGAGTACCTCACGGGCTACGTCATCGAGCGAGCCCTCTCGATCGACAACATCTTCGTCTTCGTCATGGTGTTCGGGTACTTCCGCGTGGATCCCCGCTACCAGCACCGCGTTCTGTTCTGGGGGATCCTCGGGGCGCTCGTCATGCGCGCCGCGCTGATCTTCGCGGGCGCGGCCCTCGTCGCGACGTTCCACTGGGTCCTGTACGTCTTCGGCGCGTTCCTCGTCTACAGCGGCGTCATGCTGGTGGTGAAGAACCCGGAGGCGCCGGACCCGGAGCACAACCCGGTCGTGCGCCTCGTTCGAAGGCTCCTGCCGGTGGACACCTCGACGGAGGGGGCGAGGTTCCTCGTCCGCAGGGCCGGCCGCTGGCACGCGACGCCGTATCTCATCGTGCTGGTGGTCGTCGAGACGACGGACCTCGTCTTCGCGCTCGACTCGATCCCCGCGATCTTCGGCGTGACGCACGACGCGCTGATCATCTACACGAGCAACGTGTTCGCGATCCTGGGTCTCAGGGCGATGTACTTCCTCCTGGCCGCCATGATGCCGCGCTTCCACTTCCTCAAGCACGGCCTCTCCGTGATTCTCGTCCTGATCGGCCTGCGGATGCTGCTGGACCGGTGGGTCGAGGTCCCGACCGCTCTCACGCTCCTCGTGGTGTGCGCGATCCTCGCCGCGTCGGTCGGCCTCTCGTTCGTGATCCGAGGGAGCTCCGGGCGGACCACGATCGAGTGACCGCGCGGCGGCGCGGTCAGACCTCGGGGACAGGCGACAGCCGGACGAACGACCGGCGGGGACGCATCGCCTCGCAGAGGGCGTCCGCCGCGTCGGGATCGAAGTGCGCGCCGCGCTCTTCCTGGATCTCCCCCAGCGCGGACTCCCGGTCGATCGGCGGTCGCAGGCGGAAGGTGGTCATCGCGTCGAACGCCTCGGCGACGGCGAGGATGCGGGCGGCTCGGGGGATCTCCTCCCCGCTCTTCCCGTAGTAGCCGGCCCCGTCCCACCGCTCGTGGTGGTACAGGATCGCGCGGGCGACCTCCTCGTCGCGGTCCAGGGCGCGCAGCAGGGCCGCTCCGCGCTCGGGGTGCGTCCGGATCAGCCGCTTCTGCTCGGTGTCGAGCGGGCCCGGCTTCGTGAGGATCTCGACGGGGAGCGCGACCTTCCCGAGATCGTGGAGCATCGCGGCGCGCAGGAGCGAGGCCGCCTCGCCGTCCGGGAGGCCGAGCCCGTCGGCGATCATCGCGGAGAGGGACGTCACGCGCTCCGCGTGACCCGGCTCGAACGCGTCCCTCCGGTCCGCCCAGTCGGCCGCCCGGGAGGCGACCTCGAGGTAGGGGGCCGCCGGCTTCTCGCGGAGCGGGATCCTCGAGCGGAGACGGGCCGCGATTCGGCTCCCGACCCGGCGCCATCGCCCGGCCCCTCCGGGGCGCTCGGCGCCCGAGACCGGAGGGGCGCTCCGGTCCGGCCTGCCCCAGAGGACGACCCTGCGGAGGCGAACGAGCGCGTCCACGCGGCCGAGAAGCTCCTCGGCCGCGAACGGGGACTCGATCCGGTCGACGAGCCGGTCTTCGACCTGCACGTCCTGCACGAAGTCCCCCCCCTCTTGGACGAGCAGGAGGGGCGCGGGGAATCCGCGGGTCGGTCGTCCCGGCGCGGCGAGAACGGCGTCCGACGACCCGGCCGGGGCGATGACCAGCTCCGGGAGGAGCTCCCGCTCGGCGTCCCGCCAGTCGTGGGGCGTCGGGTGCCAGCGGATCGTGTGACCGTCCTCCCGGAGGAGCGAGCGGACCCCCCAGGCCCTGTGGCGGTCCTCTCCGAGAAGCAGAATCTCCGCCACGCTCCTTCCTCCCGCACTTCAATATAGGTTCCGGGGGCGGATTGTCACGCCTTCGAGATGCGCTCCCGGAACGGCTCCCGCCCGCGGCCCCGGCGCCCCCGCCGCGACCCCGGCCGCTTTCTGGTAGATTGCGCCGTGCGAGGTGCTCCATGACCCTGAACGGAATCCTGATGGTGATCGTCGTCGTCCTGCTCGGGGTCCTCGTCGGCGCAGCGATCCCGGCGATCGCGCAGCTGCGCGGGACCCTGAGGAGCCTGGAGCGGTTCCTCGACGAGACGCGGCCGAAGCTGAGCGAGGCCCTTTCGCAGCTGGCCGAGACCGCCTCCCGGGTCAACCGGCTGAGCGACGACGCCGAGTCGACGCTCGGCAAGGTCCGATCGCTGCTCGACACCCTCGACCAGGCGAGGCAGCCGATCCTCTCGCTCCGGGACAACGTGCGGCGCTTCGGCACGCTGGTCGCGGCCCTCGGACCCGCCGTCATCGCCGGCCTCGGAGCGTTCTGGAGCGCCCGCGGGGGAGGCGAGCGCCCGGCCCCGACGGACGACGCGCCGCCGAGCCGGCCGAGCGAGGCGCCATGAGCGGCGAGACCCGTCCGGGCTCCGCGGCCCTGCTCCTCGCGTTCCTCGCAGGCGCCGCGGCCGGAGGCGCGCTCGCATGGCTCGCGGCGCGAAGGGTCCGAGGGGAGCGCGCCGGCACCCCGGGCCTGTTCCGGGAGGGACGCGACGCCTGGGTCCGCGCGGCGCGGGCGGCCCGCGACGCGTTCGTCCGCGCGGCGGGCGACGCCGCGGACGACGGTCGGGAGGCGTAGCCGGCGGCGCGCCGGGGCGGGGGCGATCAGGCGGGTCCGATCGCGACCCGCGCGAGGATCTCCGCTCCCCTCGGGAGCGCCGACTCGTCGATGTCGAACCTCGGGGAGTGATGCGGCGCGTCGATGCCCCGCACCGGGTTTCCCGCTCCCAGGAACGCGAACGCGCCGGGAACCCGCTCGAGGAAATAGGCGAAATCCTCGGAGGCGGCCATCGGAGCCGCCTCCAAGACCGCGGCCGGTCCGAGCGCCGCGGAGGCCGCCTCGCGGAGCCGCGCGGTCGCGCCGGCGTCGTTGACGACCGCCGGGTACCCCGGCCGGAGATCGAGATCGAGCCGGCACCCGGCCCCGCGGGCCGCCGCCTCGAGCACCTCGCGAACGCGCCGCGCGAGGAGATCCCGGACCTCGGGGCGGAACGAGCGCAGCGTGCCGGCGAGCCGGGCCTCGTCGGGGATCGCGTTCGGTGCGCTCCCGGCGTGGAACGACCCGACCGACACGACGGCCGGCTCCAGCGGATCCACGGACCGGGCGACGACCGCCTGCAGCGCCGCCACCGCCTGGGAGGCGGCCACGATCGGGTCCGCCGTCTCGTGCGGGAACGCGGCGTGGCCGCCGCGCCCCACGATCGTCGCGGAGAACTCGTCCTGCGCCGCCATGACGGGTCCGGTCCGGACGCGCAGGGTCCCCGCCGGGAACTGCGACCAGAGGTGGAGCGCGTAGGCCTCGGTCGCGCCCGTCGTCTCGAGCACGCCGTCTTCGATCATCTCGCGAGCCCCGCCCTCCCCCTCCTCCGCGGGCTGGAAGCAGAACGCCACCCCTCGAGGGAGCGAGGCCCGCCGGGAGACGAGCAATGCGGCCGCCCCGAGGAGCATCGCCACGTGCCCGTCGTGACCGCACGCGTGCATGAGGCCCGGAATCGTCGAGCCGTACTCGCGCCCCTGCACCTCGTGCACAGGGAGCGCGTCCATGTCGGCCCGCAGCAGGATCGTCCCGCCCCCGCGGTCCGACCGGAGGATCCCGACGACCCCGGTGCGACCGATTCCGGTTCGCACCTCGACGCCGAGATCCTCGAGCCTCCGGGCGACGAACTCCGCGGTGCGCCGCACGTCGAACCCGATCTCCGGGTTCCGGTGCAGCTCGCGGCGCCATTCCACGAGTCGCGCCGCCAGACGGTCCGCGTCGCGCTTCAGATCGTTCACGGTCGTTCCTCCGGAGCCGGGATCATTCTCCCCTCCGCCGGCGCGCGGGAGCAAGGCGGGCCGGTGCCGGCGCTCACCCCGCCGGTTCGACGATCGCGGCGACGTGCGCGGCGACCGCCTCCGCGAGCGCCTCCAAGTGGTAGCCGCCCTCGAGCACCGAGACGAGGCGTCCGCCGGCGTGGCGCTCCGCGATGCCCCGGACGATCCGCGTCGCCTCCGCGAAGGCCCGCGTCGACACCTCGAGCGACGCCAGGGGATCGGCGGCGTGGGCGTCGAATCCCGCCGACACGAGCACGAACTCCGGCCGGAACGCCTCGGCCGCCGGGACCAGCACGTCGCGGAGCGCCCCCAGGAACGCCGCGTCTCCCGACCCCGGCGGAAGCGGAACGTTGAGCGTGGCCCCCTCGCCCGCGCCCCTTCCCCGCTCACTCGCGGCCCCGGTTCCCGGGTACAGGGGGAACTGGTGCACGGAGAAGTAGAAGACGCGCGGGTCCTCCTCGAACGCGTGCTGCGTGCCGTTGCCGTGGTGGACGTCCCAGTCGACGATCAGGACGCGCTCGACCCCCTCGGCATCCCGGAGGTGCGCGGCCGCGACCGCGACGTTGTTGAAGAGGCAGAACCCCATCGCGCGTCCGCGCTCGGCGTGATGGCCGGGGGGCCGGACGGCCGCGAAGCCCGCGCGGACCCTCCCGCGCGCGACCTCGCGGCAGAGGGCCAACGCGCTGCCGGCCGCGAGCCGCGCGACCTCGGCGCTCGCGCGGCACACCCCGGTGTCGGCGTCGAGCGCCCGGACCCCCGCCGCGCAGGCGGCCTCGATCGACCGTACGTGATCCCGGTCGTGGACCCGGAGGAGCGCCCGGTCGTCCGCCGGCTCGAGAGGAACCGGGAGGCAGCGACCGGCGAGCCCGCGCTCCGCGAGCGCCTCCCGGATCCGAGCGAGACGCTCCGGCCGCTCGACGTGGTGCGGGCCCGGGTCGTGCTCCTCGAACCGGGGGCCCGCCGCCAGGCCGACCTCGCGCACGCTCCCTCCCTCCGGGGACCGCGTCGAACGATACCACGGCGCTTGTCGCGCGGCGGCCGGGCGGTGTACCGTCGCCCGGGGGGAGCCGGGATGCGCGACGAACCCGCGGAGGAGCTCCGGCGGGCGCCCGAGCGGGCGGGCTTCCTGCGGAGGCTCGCCCGCCGGCGGGGGCCGGCGCCCCGGCCGAGGCTCGCGGTCCTCCTCGCCGCGGAATCCGCGGAGGTCGCCCGCGCCGTGGAGGAGGCTCTCGACTCGGCTGCCATTCCCCACGAAACCGGACTCCAGTCGCGACCCGAGCCGCGGATCGTGTTCTCCGTGCCCGAGGACCGGCTCCGGGAGGCGAGAGACGTCGTCGCGCAGTTCTTCGGCTCCGGCCCGCTCGCTGCCCCGGACCCCGGAGAGGAGCCGCGCGCGGACGAGGGAGCCCCGTTCCCGTGGGCGGGCCTCGGGGCGTGCGCGGCGCTCACGCTCCTCCATCTGGTCGTCCTGGCGGCGACCGTCGGCGGGAGCCCGACCGCGCGGCGGCTCGCGTCCGCCGGAGGCCTCGTGACCGGAGCCGGGGCCGGCGAGGCCTGGCGATTCCTCTCCTACGCCGTCGTCCACGCGAGCTTGCCGCACGCGCTCTGGAACGGGCTGTCGCTGTTCGTCTTCGCCGTACCGCTCTTCGCGAGGATCGGCGCGCTCCGGTCGGCGATCGTCTACGCCGCCGGCGCGCTCGTCGGGGGCGCGGCCGCGGTCGCCACGTCGGCCCGTGGGACGGTGACGGTCGGATCCTCGGCCGCGATCGCGGCGTTGTTCGGCGCGTGGGTCGTCCTGGCGATCCGGGACGCCCGGAGCGCCCCGCTCTCGCGGAGGGCGGTGATCCGCGCCTCCGGGATCGGCCTGCTGGCGCTCCCGCCGCTCCTCGCCCACTCGACGAGCGGAGGGACCCGGGTCAGCGTCGCCGCCCACGTCGGAGGGATCGTCGCGGGGATCTGCGCCGGGCTCGGGATCCGGGTGCCCGGCCCGCCGCTCAGGGACGCGGCGCCTCGGACGGCCCCCTCGGCCGGACGGCCTCGAGGCCCGAGGTCCCGCTCGTCACCGTGACCCCGGGAGGGATCTCCACCCGGTACAGGCCGGCGGAAAGGTCCGGATTCACCCGGACGTCCCGGAAACGGATGACGCGGGTGTATCCCTCGCGGCCGGCGAGCTCGAACCTCACCGGGAGATACGTGGACGCGTCCACCCAGAAGCGGACCTGCTCGACCCGCTTGCGCACGCGCCTCTTCTTCGGCTCGAGCACGAGGAGCTTCGTCCCCTTCATGTCGGGGCCCGGTTCGGCGAGACGCACGGAGTAGAACTTCGAGAGCTCCTCCGAGGTCTGCCCGAGTCCGAAGATCCTGAAGATCCTCTCGCTCCACCGGCGGACGTCGCTCCGCTCGGCCTTCTTCCTCTCCGGGAAGTAGCCGACGTACTCGTCGTTCGCGACGACGAACCACATCACCTCGGGCTCGACGTACTCCCAGAGGACGGAGGAGGGCTTCGTCAGGAAGAACCGGCCGCGGGACTGCAGCGGCTGGCTGAGGATCGCGCTGGTCGTCGTCTCCGAGAACTCCGCCGACAGGGTCCGGATCCCCGCTTGAACGCGGTCGAACGCCTCGAGCACCTCGCGCAGGCGCGGGTCGTCGGTGCGACCGTGGTCCTCGGTCCGGCCCGACTCCGAAGCGGGGAACGCCAGTGCGACGGCGAGCAGGACCGAGGCTCCGACCGCCAGGGGCCACTCGACGGACCGAAAAACTCCCTTCACTCGGAACCCTCGGACGCGCCGGCCCTCATGCGGCGACAGTAGCAGCCGGGTCGGGCACCGTCAAGGCGGCTATAATCGGCGGTTCGAGGAGACCGCCATGGGACCGTTCCGTTCCCTCCCGAACTCGATCCTGCTGTCGGCGATCCTGATCTCGGGCTGCGCCGGCGGCGCTCGCGCGCCCCGGACGCTGCCGACGACGGGCGAAGCCGAGGACCCGCTCCTCCCGACGTGGGCCGGGATCCTCCGCGCCGAGGACCGGAGGGAACCGGACGACGCGCTCTCGGCGGCGCTCGAGGACCCCCGGGGAGAGGTGCGGGCGCGGGCCGTCCGCGCGGTGGGACGGATCGCCCATCTCGGCGCTCGGACCCTTCTCGAGGCCGCGATCCGGGACGAGGAGGCGCCGGTGCGCAGGGAGGCGGCGCGCGGCCTCGGCCTGGTCGCGGGACCGGGCGCCGCGGCCGCATTGGCCGAGGCGGCTCGGGATCCCGACGCGGGGGTACGGGCCGAGGTCGCGGAAGCGCTCGGCAGGATTCGAGCCCCCGAGGCCTCCGAGCCGCTTTCCGCCCTTCTGGCGGATTCCGATCCCGGCGTCCGCGCCGAGGCGAGCCTCGCCGTCTGGAAGCTGCACGACCCGTCGTTCGCGGTCGACGGGCTCGTCGAGGCGAGCCGGTCCGCCGATCCCGCCCTCGCCTTCTGCGCGGCCTACGCGCTCGCGAGGCTCGCGGCGGAGGGGGGCGAGCCCCCGTCTTCGGGAGCGCCCGCCGGCAACCTGTCGTCCGCGGACCGCCGGCGCGTCCGGGACCACATTCTCCTGCTCGCTTCCTCGCGCGTTCCGGAGATCCGCGCCCAGGTGGCGCGCGGGCTCGCGTCCCCGACCCCCGGGCTCGAAACCCGCACCCTCGGCGCGCTCTCGCAGGACCCCGAGATCCTGGTGCAGATCGCGGCGGTCCGCTCCCTCGGCTTTCCGTCCGCTCCGGTCGACCCGCACCTCCGCGCGGCCCTGGCCTCGAAGCACGCCGCGGTCGTGCAGACGGCGGTCGAGGCGCTCGGCCGCGTCGCGACTCCTCTCGCGTCGGAGATCCTGATCCTGACGATCACGGGGAACGATCCGCTGTGGATTCGCGAGACCGCGATCCAGGCGATCGGACGGTCGGACCCGGACCTCGCGGCCGGGATCGCGAACGGCCTCTCGAAGGACCCGGAGCCGATCCTGCGCGCCGCCGCGGTACGGAACGTCACCGGACGGAACGACGAGCGGTCCCGCGAGATCGCCCGCCGCGTCCTGGCCGACCCGGATCCCCGGGCCCGGGCCGCCGCGGTCCTCTCCCGAGCCGGGATCGAGGGGCCGCTCGCGGACGAGCTGGGGGAGACCCCGTCCGACGCGGATCCTTCGGTCCGGGAGGCCGTGGCGATCCTGGCGGGCCAGAGGATCGCGCGGAGGACCGCGACGGACGAGGAGCGCGACGAGGCCTTCGGCATCCTCGACGCCCTCTGGGCGCGCGGCGCCGGGGACGAGCTGCCGATCGCCCGGATCGCCGTCGTGGCGGCCGCCGCGGGGGCCGGGACGGACGCTCGGGTCCGCCCGATCCTCGATCGGGCTCTCGACGACCCG
>CAZPWK010000125.1:0-8281 GCA_964590285.1 uncultured Acidobacteriota bacterium
CGTCGAGGAGACCGGCGCGACGTTCGAGGAGAACGCGCGGATCAAGGCCGAGGCCTGCTCGGCTCGGACGGACCTTCCCGTGCTCGCGGACGACTCGGGCCTCGAGGTGGAGGCGCTCGGGGGCGAGCCGGGGGTGCGGTCGGCGCGCCACGGAGGCGGGGGGCTCGACGACGCGGGACGCTGCCTCGTCGTGCTCGAGCAGCTCGCCGGCGTCCCGCCCGAGCGGCGCCGCGCGCGCTTCCGCTGCGCGATCGCCCTCGCCCGCGCCGGCCGGACGGTCGCGGTCTTCGAGGGAACGGTCGAGGGCCGCATCCTCGAGGAGCCTCGCGGCGAGAACGGCTTCGGCTACGACCCGATCTTCTTCCACGAGGACGCGGGCCGCTCGTTCGCCGAGCTCTCCCGCCCCGAGAAGCGCTCCCTCTCCCATCGCGGCCGCGCCCTCGACGGGGTCAGACGTTACTGGCGTAACCGTTTGGAGCGATAAGCCCGGATTCTCGAGGAAATCGAAAGACCGGCCGGGGCCGGGTTCGGTGAGGATCGTCCCCGCGAAGGCGTCCGCCGCGGCGCGAACCTGTCCCCAGCCCGTTCCGAAATTCCGTCCAGATCTCGACATTTTCCGGTTAAACTGTAACGCGAGTTATGTCTGACCCCGTTCTGTTGCGGCTGGTGATCCTCGGGGCCCTCCTCGCGCTGCTCCCGTCGTGCGGGGGAGGGGCGGGCGACGCGGGGGAGCCCGCGTCCGAGGAGGGGATCACCGTCGGCGTCTCCCTCCTGACCCGGACGCACCCGTTCTACCAGGACCTCGAGGCCGGCCTCCGCGCGGCCGCGGAGCGCCGCGGGCTCGACCTCGTCGTGCAGGCCGGGGAGTTCGACGTCGCGCGACAGAAGGACCAGATCGAGAGCTTCGTCGTGCGGGGCGTCTCCGCGATCGTCGTCGCGCCGTGCGACTCGAAGTCGATCGGCACCTCGATCGCCGCCGCGAACCGGGCGGGGATCCCGGTGTTCACGACCGACATCGCGGTCCTCGCTCCCGAGGCGAGGATCGTCTCCCACGTCGCCTCGGACAACGTCGAGGGAGGCCGCCTCGCCGCCCGCGCCCTCGTCGAGGCGCTCGGCGGGAGGGGGAAGGTCGCGATCCTCGACCACCCCGAGGTCGAGTCGGTGATCCAGCGGGTCTCGGGATTCGAGGAGGAACTCGCCTCCCATCCGGGCGTCGTCCTCGTCGCCAAGCTCCCGGGGCGCGGGACGAAGGACGCCGCCTTCCGCGCCGCCGAGGACGTGTTGCAGGCGCATCCCGACCTCGACGGGATCTTCGGGATCAACGACGACTCCGCCCTCGGCGCGCTGGCCGCCGTCGAGAAGGCCGGCCGCTCGGGGCGCGTCGCGATCGTCGGATTCGACGCGACCCCCGAGGCGCGCCGCGCGATCCGCGACGGCAAGATCCTGGCGGACGTCGCGCAGCTCCCGCGGCGGATCGGCGAGGAGACGATCCGCGCGGTGGCGGACCACCTCGCGGGCCGGCCCGTCCCGCCGCGCACCCTGATCCCCTGCGAGCTCTTCACGCGGGCCGATGCCGCCGCCGACTGAGCCCGGAGCCCCCGTCCTCCGCGCGGCGGGGCTCGACAAGTCGTTCCCCGGCGTGCGCGCCCTCCGCGGCGCCCGTCTCGAGGTCCGCGCCGGCGAGATCCACGCGCTCGTCGGCGAGAACGGCGCCGGCAAGAGCACCCTCGCGAGGACGATCGCGGGCGCCCTGGCCCCCGACGCCGGGACGGTCGAGATCGCGGGCGTCCCGCTCTCCCCGTTCGCGCCGGTCCGCGCGCGCCGGCTCGGGGTCGCCGCGATCCACCAGGAGCCCTCCGTCGTCCCCGGGCTCACCGTCCGCGAGAACCTCTTCCTCGGCAAGGAGCCGTCGCGCGGCGGGTTCGCGCTCGCGGCCGGGGAGCGGGCGCGCGCTCGCGAGGTCCTCTCGCGTCTCGGCGCGGACGTCGACCCGGAAGCCCGCGCGGGGGATCTCGATCTCGCGCGCCAGCAGATGGTCGAGATCGCGAGGGCGCTCCTCGACGACGCGCGCCTCCTCCTCCTCGACGAGCCGACCGCCGCCCTGAGCCACGCCGAGACGCGGCGCCTCTTCGAGATCGTGCGAGGCCTCGCGGCGCGCGGGACCGGGTCGGTCTTCGTGAGCCACAGGCTCGACGAGGTCTTCGAGATCGCCTCGCGCGTCACCGTGATGCGCGACGGGGAGACGCTCGGGACCTGGGAGGCCCGCGACCTGACGCGCGAGCGGCTCGTCGAGCGGATGGTCGGCCGCGCCCTCGACCGGGAGTTCCCGAAGGTTCGGGCGGAGATCGGGGACGAGGCGCTCTCGGTCCGAGGGCTCCGCGGGGGCCGGGTGCGCGACGTGTCGTTCTCCGTGCGCCGCGGCGAGGTTCTCGGCGTCGCCGGCCTCGCGGGGAGCGGCCGGACCGACGTCGCCCGGCTGATCTTCGGCGCCGACCGGATCGACGGAGGGGAGATCCGCGTCTCGGGCCGCGCCGTCGAGATCCGCTCCCCGCGCGACGCGATCCGGCACGGGATCGCTCTCCTCACCGAGGACCGCAAGGCCGAGGGGCTCGTGCCGGGCCTCCCGGCCCGCGAGAACTTCGCGCTGCCGAACCTCGCGCGCTGGTCGCGCCTCGGCTGGATCGCGCGCCGCCCGGAGGGGGCCGCGTTCGCCCGGTGGGTCTCGAGCCTCTCGATCCGCCTCGCCTCGCCGGAGCAGCCGGCCCGCGATCTCTCGGGCGGCAACCAGCAGAAGCTCCTCGTCGCGCGCTGGCTCGAGAGCGACGCCTCGATCCTGATCTTCGACGAGCCGACCCGCGGCGTGGACGTCGGCGCCAAGCGCGAGATCCACCTCCTCGTCAACGACCTCGCGTCGCGGGGCAAGGCGGTCGTGATGATCTCCTCGGAGCTTCCGGAGGTCCTCGGCATGAGCGACCGGATCCTCGTCCTCGGGGACGGCCGCGTGCGAGGCGAGATCGAGAGCCCGGAGCGGTCGAGCCAGGAGGAGATCCTCTCGATGGCGGTCTCCTGACGGGGCCGGGGGAGGGAAGCGGATGAGGCGAGGCTTACGGGAGCGCGTCCTCGAGGCGGCGTCGCGCCACGGGATGATCGGGGTGCTCCTGCTCCTCGCGGCGTTCTTCTCGGCCGCGACGATCCGGGAGCAGAGCCTCGCGGGCGAGACGGCGGCCGAGGCGCTCGCCCCGCGGGTCGAGACGCTCGCGCGCGACGGCTGGACCGTCGTCGTCGCGGGGCGCGACTCGGACGAGGACCGCAGGTTCGTGCGCGCCCTCTCCGAGCGCGTTGCGGCGGCGGCGCCTTCGGCCGCGGAGACGGTCCTCGGCGACCCCGCGCGCCTCCGCGAAGCCCTGTCGCGCGTCGCGGACGCGGGCCCGCGGCGCGTATGGGTCGCCGTCCCGGCGCCGCTCGCCAAGGTCGCGCGCGGCGTGCTCGCGGACCTGCCGGCCCTCGCCGGCTCCGAGGTGCTCGAGCCCCCCACCTACCGCTGGCCGACGTTCCTGCTCCGGGAGAACCTCCTCAACGTCGCGAACCAGATCGCGGTGATCGCGGTCGTCGCCATCGGGATGACGATGGTCATCCTGACCGGCGGCATCGACCTCTCGGTCGGCAGCCTCATCGCCCTGGCGGCGGTCGTCGCCGCCTGGATCGTCGAGCGCCTGGGGGCGGAGTCGGCGGGCGCCGGCGCGATGACGGTCGCTGCGCTCGCCACGATCGCGCTCTGCGCCGCGGTCGGCCTGTTCTCGGGAGGCGTGATCGTCCGGTTCGGCGTTCCCCCCTTCATCGCGACCCTCGCCGTCATGCAGGTCGCGAGCGGCGCCGCGTACCTCCTCTCCCGGGGGAAGCCGATCTACCGCCTGCCCCCCGGCTTCGTCGCGCTCGGCCGCGGCGCGGACCCGCTCCTCGGGGTCCCGTGGGCGGTGCTCCTGATGCTCGCCCTCTACGGCGCGGCCCACGTCGTCATGACGCGGACCGTCCTCGGCCGCCACGTCTACGCGGTCGGCGGGAACGCCGAGGCGGCGCGCCTCGCGGGCGTGCGGGTCGGCGGCGTGATCGCGCTCGCGTACGCCGTCTCGGGCGCGCTCGCGGGGTTGGGCGGCGTCGTGATGGCGTCGCAGCTCCGGAGCGGCGCCCCGACCTACGGCCTGATGTACGAGCTGTACGTGATCGCCGCCGTCGTCGTCGGCGGCACGAGCCTCTCGGGCGGCGAGGGGCGCGTCCTCGGGACGCTGACGGGCGCCCTGATCATCGCGGTGATCCAGAACGGCATGAACCTGACGAACGTCGAGAGCTACACCCAGAAGGTCGTGCTCGGCCTCCTGATCCTGGGGGCGGTGCTCCTCGACCGGATCAAGCGGCGGGGAATCGAGAGGAAGCGATGAACACGCGGACGAGAAGAGACGGCGGACCGCAGAGAGGCCGCAACCCGTCGGGACGACGAGTCCATTTGCGGACTCCATCGCGACCCCGCGGTGGACCGCCGGCTCGGAGGTGCGACGACCGTGGAACTCGATGCTGCCTCGCGCCCGATCGGAGCCCCATCGAGTACTCGTCGTCCCGACGGGTTGCGCTCGTTATTGTCTTCCTGTCCGGCATCTCTTTCCTGGCGCGCGCTGGGGCTGCAGAGCCGACTTCGTCCCAGACTCCCACCCTCCACGTCGTCGCCACCTCCCATCTCGACACGCAATGGCGCTGGACGATCCGCGACACGATCGAGCGGTTCGTCCCGGCGACGATGCGGCAGAACTTCGCGCATTTCGAGAGGTACCCGGGCTACGTGTTCAGCTTCGAGGGGGCGTTCCGCTACTCCCTGATGAAGGAGTACTACCCGAAGGAGTGGGAGCGGGTGAAGGAGTACGTCCGCGCCGGACGGTGGCGGGTCGCCGGGAGCTGGTGGGACGCCGTGGACACCCACGTGCCGTCGCCGGAGTCGCTGATCCGCCAGACGCTTCACGGGAACGGGTTCTTCCGGCGAGAGCTCGGGACGACGAGCCGGGACGTGTTCCTCCCCGACTGCTTCGGCTTCGGGTACGCGCTCCCGGCCGCGGCGGCGCACTCGGGTCTCCTGGGGTTCACGACGCAAAAGTTGACGTGGGGCTCTGCGTACGGCACGCCGTTCCCGGTCGGCCTCTGGGAAGGGGTGGACGGGTCGCGGCTCGTCGCCTCGCTGAACCCCGGAAACTACGTCGCCAGGATCGAGAGCGACCTGTCGTCCGACCCGGCCGTCGTCGAGGCGGTCGAGAGGCAGCGCGCCCTATCCGGGATCCCGATCGCCATGCGCTTCTTCGGCGTCGGCGACCAGGGCGGGGGGCCCGACGCCGAGTCGGTCGAGAGGCTCGAGAAGGCGATCGCGGCGACGGGCCCGGTCGAGGTCCGGAGCGCCGGCGCCGACGACCTCGCGCGCGACCTCGCGGCAAGGCTCCGGGAGCCGGACCCGCCGAAGCTCCCGCTCTACCGGGGCGAGCTTCCGATGACCGCGCACGGGGCGGGGTGCTACACCTCGCAGGCGGCGATGAAGCGCTGGAACCGGAGGAACGAGCGCCTCGCCGACGCGGCCGAGCGCGCGGCGGTCGCCGCGGGCTGGCTCGGCGCCGGGCCGTATCCCCGGGAGACGCTCGCGGGCGCCTGGAAGCGGTTCCTGTGGCACCAGTTCCACGACGACCTGACCGGCACGAGCGTCCCCGAGGCCTACACCCACTCCTGGGACGACGAGCTGATCTCGCTGTCGGAGTTCGCCGGCGCGCTCGGTGACGCCGTCGGCGGCGTCTCGACGGGGCTCGACACGCGCGCCCGCGGAGTCCCGGTCGTCGTCCACAACGCGCTCTCGATCCCGCGCGAGGACGTCGTCGAGGCGGATCTCGTCTTCGAAGGGACGGCCCCGCCAGCGGTCCGCGTGCTCGGCCCCGACGGGAAGGAGACTCCCGCTCAGGTCGTCCGGGCGTCCGGATCGAGCGCGCGCGTCGTCTTCCTCGCGCGGGTGCCGCCGCTCGGCTTCTCGGTCTTCGACGTCCGTCCGGCGACCTCCGCGGTTCCCGCCGTCCCGCTCCGCGTCGACGCCGGCGGCCTCGAGAACGAACGGTACCGGGTGACGGTCGACGAGCGCGGCGACGTTTCCTCGATCTTCGACAAGAAACACTCCCGCGAGATCCTCTCGGCGCCGCTCGCCCTCCAGCTGATCGCGGACGAGCCGGGGAAGTGGCCCGCGTGGGAGATCGACCACGACGACCTCTCCGCGAAGCCGCGTGCGGTCGTCGCGGGGCCCGCGAGGGTCCGCGTCTCGGAGAGCGGCCCGGCGCGCGTCGCGCTCGAGATCGGGCGCGAAACCGCCGGCTCGACGTTCGTCCAGAGGATCCGGCTCGCCGCCGGCGGGGCGGGGGACCGCGTCGAGATCGAGACCGAGATCGACTGGCGGACGCCGGGCGCGCTCCTCAAGGCGGCGTTCCCGCTCTCGGTCGAGAGCGAGACGGCGACCTACGACCTCGGCCTCGGCACGATCGAGCGCGGCGTCAACCGGAAGGAGCTGTACGAGGTCCCCGCGCAGCAGTGGGCGGATCTCGTCTCGTCCGACGGGAGCTACGGCGTCGCCGTCCTGAACGACGGCCGCTACGGCTGGGACCGCCCCGACGCGAGCACGCTCCGCCTCTCCCTCGCGCGGACGCCCGCCGTCCCCGACTCCTGGTCGTGGGTCGGCGACCAGAGGTCGCAGGACCTCGGCCTGCACCGGGTCCTCTACGCCCTGGCGGGCCATGCCGGCGACCACCGCGCGGGAGAGGTCGCGTGGCAGGCCGACCGCGTCAACCAGCCGCTCGCCGCCTGGCAGGCGAGGGCCCACGCCGGCCCTCTCGGCCGGAGCTTCTCGCTCGCCTCCGTCGAGACGAGAAGCGGCGCCCTGCCCACGGTCTCGATCGGGGCGCTCAAGCTGGCGGAGGAGGGGGAAGAGATCGTCGTGCGCCTCTACGAGCGATCGGGACAGAAGACCGAGGACGCGAACCTCGCGTTCGCGCGGCCGATCGCCGAAGCGCGGGAGATCAACGGGGCCGAGGAGGATCTCGACGCCGCCGCGAGAACGGACGCGCCGGCGTTCCGCCTCGAGAAGGGAGCGCTCGTCGCGTCCTTCCTCCCGTACCGGCCGCGGACGTTCGCGATCCGGCTCGCGGCGCCGCCCGCGAGGCTCGCGCCGCCCGCGTTCGAATCCGTCCGCCTTCCGTTCGACCTCGACGGCGCGAGCCTCGACGAGGATCCCGCGGACGGCGATCTCGACGGGAGGGGGAGGACGCTCGCCGGGGAGCTGCTGCCCGGGGAGATCCTCGCCGCGGGCGTGCCGTTCCGCTTCGGCTCGCCCGAGCCGGGCAGGAAGAACGTCCTCACGGCGGCGGGGCAGGAGATCCCCCTCCCGCCGGGCCGCTGGAACCGGCTGTACCTCGTCGCGGCCTCGGTCGGCGGGGACGCGGATCTCGACGTCGCGGCGGGAGGGAAGACGACCCGCCTCGCGATCCAGGCGTGGGACGAGCCGGTCGGGCAGTGGGACGACCGCCTGGCGTCGGGGACGCTGACGCACGACCCCGACGAGATCGCGCCGGCCTACGTCAAGCCCGCCCGCGTCGCATGGGCGGGAACGCACCGGCACCACCGCGAGACCGGGAACGAGGCGTACGCCCTGACCCGGTTCTTCCTCCACCGCGTGGACCTGCCGGAGGGGGCGCGCTCGGTCGATCTCGGCGTCGCGCCGCGCGCGCGGATCCTCGCGGCGACGGTCGCGCGGAGCGCTCTCGACGACGTCCGCGCGGCGCAGCCGTTCCTCGACCCGCCGCTCGCGACGCTCGTGAGGATCTCGGCGCCGACCGCGGTCTTCACGGACACGCTCCCGGTGACCCTGTCGTCGCCGACCCGCGGCGCGGAGATCCGCTACACGCTCGACGGGAGTCCTCCGTCGCGGCGATCGCCGCTCTACGAGGGGCCGATCGCTCTCGCGGCCTCGGCGACCGTCAAGGCGCGGGCGTTCGCGCCGGGTCTCGACGACGCGTTCGTCGCGTCGGCGAGGTTCCGGAAGGAGACGCCGAGGCCCCCGTCACGGGAGACGGCGGCGCGCCCCGGGCTTTCGTGCCGCTACTACGAGGGGACCTGGTCCGACCTGCCGCGGTTCCAGTCGCTCACGCCTCTGCGGGCGGAGACGGTCGCGACGATCGGCCTCCCGCCGTTCGCGAGGGAGGAGAACCTCGCGCTCGAG
>CAZPWK010000126.1:0-8099 GCA_964590285.1 uncultured Acidobacteriota bacterium
GCCTGTTGGCCGAACGGCTTGGCCGGCCTTTCGTCGATATGGATGAGACGATCGAAGCCCACTTCGGCAAACCCATCAGCAGTGTCTTCGCCGAAGACGGCGAGCCGGCGTTTCGGATTATCGAGGCCCAGCTATGCCAGCAGATGGCCGATGAGCGCGGCATTGTCCTAAGCACCGGCGGCGGAGCACTGGTCAACCCGGCCAGTCGCCAGGCGCTTGCTGCGAGCGGACTGCCCCTTTGCCTCACTGCTTCGGTGGATGAGATTCTCGTTCGCTTGGAGGCTATGACCGACCGGCCTCTGCTTCCCGGCAATATCGAGGAAAGGCGCCACCGCATCCGAGCGCTTCTGGAGGCTCGCCGACTTCTGGAGGGAGATCCGATGGAAGTGGCGGAGGAGACGCTTCCGCGTCGAGACCCGCGACGACCGGGACCCGTGGATTCATTGACGCCGGACGGGAATGCTCAAGGCCCCACGCCAAGAAGGAATAGGCCGAAAACCCCGCGCAGGTGACGATTATTTACACAAGCGGCTATTGACACGAACACCCCAGCGCCCTACACTCCTACCATCGAGACATCAGAGGTGGGAAAACGCACCGTCCGGTCGTGCCGGAGGGAGTCGCGGAGGATGCGCGTGAGACCCGAACCGAAAGGTCCCGCTCCGATCCCCGCTGAATGTACGGCGGTCCCGCGCTCCGGTCAAGGCGAAGAGGGAGATCGGGTCGAATCTTTCACGGTGTCCGGGGAATAGCGCATGGAGCCGACGCAGAACGAGCGCAGTTCCGTCCTGTCCCGGTACTTTGCGGAGATTCGCGAGTATCCCCTCCTGACCAAGGAGGAGGAGATCTCCCTGGCGCGGCACGTCCGGCAGGGGCGTCGCGGCGCGCTCAACGAGCTCATCGAGTCGAACCTCAGCTTCGTCGTCAAGGTGGCCAGCGAGTACCGGAACCTCGGCCTCCCCTTCGAGGACCTCCTCAACGAGGGGAACATCGGCCTCATCGAGGCGGCACGGCGGTACGACGCCAGCAAGGGGACGAAGTTCATCACGTACGCCATCTGGTGGATCCGGAAGTCGATCCTCAAGGCGCTGAGCGAGCACTCGAACCTCGTCCGCGTGCCGAGCTACCAGATGAAGAAGGTCCGCGAGATCCGCGACGCGGAGAAGTCCCTGAGGAGGGACCTCGGGCGGACGCCGAAGCGGGAGGAAATCTCCGAGAAGCTGTCGAAGGCCGTCTCGAAGATCGACCAGGTCCTGCAGTTCCACCTTCGGGAGATCAGCCTCGACGAGAGGATCGGCAAGGACCGCGACCGCTCGATCTCGGACTGCCTCGAGGACATCGCGTGCTCGAGCCCCGAGGACGATCTCATCAAGCGGGAGGCCAGCGTCCTCGTCGGCGACGCGATGTCGCATCTCACCGAGCAGGAGCGGGCGGTGATCCTGTCCCGGTTCGGGATGGCCGGCGGGCCCCCCCTGACGCTGAAGGAGATCGGCCAGCAGATGGGGATCAGCCGCGAGCGCGTCCGGCAGATCGAGTGCCAGGCGAAGTCGCGCCTCCGGAAGATCTTCGCCAAGCGGCGTCTGGTCGCCGCGCCCTCGAAGCGGCCGCACCCGGCTCGCGCCGTCCCGAAGGGGGCTCCCCGCGGCTGATCCTCTCCCCGGCGCGGGGCGGTCGGCCGCCCGGCGCCAGTTGATGCCGCTCCCGCTTCTCCCCTAGACTCAGCGGTGTCCCGGATTCGCGGGCTCGGCGGATCGCGCCCGCGGGAAGGAGCCGGATGCTCGAGCGGCGCTCGCGCGCGCGGAAGGATGCGGCCGCGACGGTCGAGGATCCCTCGCGGCGGCAGGACGAGTGGTCCCGGTTGTTCCGACTGCGGAACGCCGAGGCGGCGCTCGGGGAGATCGCCGCCCGCTTCCCCGATTCCGGGGACATCGAGATCGTCCTCGAGCGGCCGGGGCGCGCCGCGTGCGCGCACGGTCCCAGGGAGGGCCCCGGGAGCGCGGCGGCCGAGACCGCCCCCCGTCGCGCGGCGCGCGTGCCCGGCCGACCCGGCTGGGTGCTGTCGGTCGGCCGCCGGTCCGGGCCGCCGCCCGAGGCGCGGGAGGTCGAGCGGGCGGCCGCGGCGCTCGCGGCGTGGAAGGCGGCGAGGGACGCGCTCGGACGCTCGGAGAATCGCCAGCGGGCGCGGGCGCGCGAGATCGACGCTCTGCAGGGGCTCGGTCGCGGAGCAGCCGCGGCGGACTCCTGGCAGGCGCTGTTCGCCCACGCCGCGCGCGTGCTCCACGAGGGAGCGGGCGCCGACGCCGTCGTGTTCGCCCACGCCCTCGGAAGCGGCCCGGTCGCGCACGCCTACCTCGGCCGCCCCGTCGCGGAGGAGGACCTGGCGTCGGTCGCCTTTCGGGCCGCGGCGGCGGCGGAGCTCGCGCCGGGCGCCGCCCCGAGCCTCGAGACCGAGCGCCTTCCCGGCTTCGAGGAGGGGCCGGGGCGGCGGCGCGCCTCGGGGGCGGACGACGCGCTGGTCGTGCCGCTCCCGCGGCGCGGGCGGGCGGTGGCCGCGCTCGCCGTGATCCCGCCCGGTCCGGTCGAGGAAGGCGCCCTCCGGCTCGCCTACGGAGCGGCGAACCACGTGTCCGTGCACCTCGACCGGATCCTCACCGCCCTCGAGGCGGAGGAGGGCCGGTTCCGCGAGATCCTCGATTCGATGCCGCAGGCGGTGCTCCTGACCGACCCGGACCTGCGCGTCGTGCACTCGAACCGCTCCGCGCTCCGCATGCTCGAGCGGCTGCACCTGGGGCCGTCGGGGGGCCGCGTCGAGCGGATCGGGAGCCTCGACCTCGAGCCGATCGCCGCCGCCGTTCTGGCGGGCCTGGACTCGGGAGGGGAGCGGGACGCGGTGCTCCCCGGCGGGATCGTGCTCAGCGTCACCGTGTCCCCGGTCGCCGAGAGGCCCGGCGGGCCTCGAGGTCTCGTCCTGGTGCTCGCGGACGTCACCGAGGGGCGGCGCGTGCAGGCGCAGCTGGCCCAGGCGGAGAAGATGTCCACCCTCGGGGAGATGATCTCCGGGATCGCCCACGAGCTGAACAACCCGCTGTCGTCCGTGCTCGGCTACGCGCAGCTGATCCGGGCGGTGTCGGACGAGGCGAAGCGGTCGGCCCGGCTCGAGGTGATCGAGCGCGAGGCCCGCCGCTGCCAGAGGATCGTCCGGGACCTCCTCTCCTTCGCGCGTCGCTACGAGCCGGAGCGCAAGAAGCTCTCGTTGAACGAGGTCGCAGAGTCGGTCCTCTCCTTCATGGCGTACCAGTTCCGCGTCGGCGACGTGCGGGTCGTCCGGGACTTCGACCCCGACCTGCCGCCGATCGTCGGCGACGCGCACCAGCTGCAGCAGGCGCTCCTCAACCTGGTCTCGAACGCGCACCAGTCCATCCGGGAAACGGGCCGGGGAAGCGCCGTCACGGTTCGAACCCGGCGCGCGGGCCCCGATCGGATCGCCGTCGAGGTGGCCGACGACGGGCCCGGGATCCCCGAGTCCGTGCTCCCGCGGATCTTCGACCCGTTCTTCACGACCAAGGCGCCCGGACAGGGGACGGGGCTCGGCCTTCCGCTCGTCCAGAGCGCGGTCGTCTCCCACGGCGGATCGATCTCCGTCGAGAGCCGCGAGGGGGCCGGCGCGAGCTTCCGCGTCGAGCTGCCGCTCGCGTCCCCCTCCGCCCGCGAGGAAGCGCCTGACCCGGCGTATCCGGACCCCGGGAGCCCGTCGGGGCGGATCCTGGTCGTCGACGACGAGGAGAGCGTCGCGCGGCTGATCTGCGAGGCCCTCGCCGAGGATGGCCACCGGGCCGAGTCCGCCCGCGACGGGCGCGAGGCGCTCCGGCTCCTCGCCTGCGAGGATTTCGATCTGGTGATCGCCGACCTGCGGATGCCGGAGATGGGCGGGGCCGCGTTCTGCGAGGAGGCGGTCCTCGTCCGGCCCGGCGTTCGGGACCGCATCGTCCTGACGACCGGGGACTCGGTCGGCCGGGAGGCCGAGAAGCTCGCCGCCGAGCGCGGGATCGGGCTCCTGATGAAGCCGTTCGATCTGGACGACCTCCGCGGGGCGGTCCGGAAGCGGCTCGGAGCCCGGCGGCGGCGGTGACATGCGGCACCTCGTCGTCGGCACCGCCGGCCACATCGACCACGGCAAGAGCTCGCTCGTCCGGGCGCTGACCGGGATCGACCCGGACCGCCTGGCCGAGGAGAAGGAGCGCGGGATCACGATCGATCTCGGCTTCGCGGATCTCGACGTCGGCGGCGGTCGCGTCGCCTCGTTCGTCGACGTCCCCGGGCACGAGCGCTTCGTGCGGCACATGGTCGCGGGCGCGGCGGGCATCGACGCCGTGCTCCTGGCCGTGGCGGCGGACGACGGCGTGCGGCCGCAGACGCGCGAGCACCTCGCCATCTGCTCGCTGCTCGGAGTCCGCCACGGGATCGTCGCACTGACGAAGACGGACCTGGTGGACTCCGATCTCGTCGAGGTCGCCGTCCTCGAGGTCCGGGAGTTCCTCGGGGCGAGCTTCCTCGCCGACGCGCCCGTCGTGCGCGTGTCCGCGAAGAGCGGGGCCGGGCTCGACTCCCTCCGGGACGCGCTTGCGGGGCTCTTCGACCGGGTCCCCGGACGGGAGGCGGCCGGCCTTCCGAGGCTGCCCGTGGACCGCGCGTTCGTGATGAAGGGATTCGGCACGGTCGTCACGGGGACGCTCGTGGCCGGGAGCCTCCGCGAGGGGGACGAGGTCGAGGTCCTTCCCGGCGGGAGGCGCGCCCGCATCCGGGGGCTGCAGGTCCACCGCGCTCGCGTCGCGGAGGCGAGGGCCGGGCAGCGCACGGCCGTCAACCTTCAGGGGCTCGATCGCGACGAGGTCCCGCGCGGCTCGACCGTCACGCTGCCGGGAGCGCTCCTCTCGACGCGCCGCGTCTGGGGACGCCTGCGCTGGCTCCCTGAGGCCGGCGACGCCGCGCGCCGCGGCGGGACGGCCCGGTTCCACCAGGGAACCTGCGAGCGCGCGGCGAGGGTGCGCGTGATCGGCGAGGCTCCGGACGGCGGCGTCGACGTCGAGATCCTCCTCGACGGGGAGACCGTGCTGCTGCCGGGGGACCGGTTCATCCTCAGGCGGCCCGCGCCGGTCGACACGATCGGAGGAGGGGTCGTCCTCGACATCCGGCCCCCGTCCCGGCGCGCGAGGCGCGCGGCCGAGCCGTCGGCCTTCGGCTCGGACCCGGCGGGGGGGATTCGCGCCCGGCTCTCTCGCGCGGGCCCGGCCGGGAGGGTCCGGTCCGAGCTGGCCGCGGAGCTCGGGATGACGGGCCGCGACCTCGACGTCCTGGCCGACCGGCTCGCGGAGGCCGGCGCCGTCGTCGCCCGCTCGGGCGTCCTCGTGGACGCCGAAGCCTGGCGATCGGCCGGCGACGGGGTGAGGGGGTCGCTGGCGGCGTACCACGCGGCGGAGCCGCTTCGCGCGGGGATGTCCCGCGAGGAGCTCCGCTCGCAGTGCGCCCGCGCGATGTCGCAAGACGTCTGGAGGGCCCTGCTCGAGGACCTCGCCGGCGGCGGGGTCCTGCGGCTCGCCGGGGAGAGGGTGGCGCTCGCTTCGCACAGGGTGGTACTGTCGGACTCGGATCTCGGCATCGCGAGGCGGATCGAGGCGCGGTTCCGGGACGCGGGGCTCGATCCTCCGGACGCGGCGGACGTTTTACGGGACGAGGGTCGCGAGAAGGCCGGGCGCATCCTCGATCTCCTGCAGGAGGACGGCCGCCTGGTCCGGATCCGGGACGGCCGGTGGTTCCACGCGGAGGCGATCGCGGAGTTGATCCGCAAGCTTCGACGGTTCGCGCAAACGTCCCGGAGGATCGACGTCGCGGCCTTCAAGGACCTCGCGGGAGTGACGCGGAAGAACGCGATCCCGCTTCTCGAGCATCTCGACGCGGAGCGCGTGACGCGGCGCGTCGGCAACGAGAGGGAGATCCTGGGCGCGTGATCGCGGCCTCCAGGCGGGGCCGAGGGAGTCGACGATGGGTTCGATGGGCTGGCCCGAAATCCTGCTGATCGCCCTGGTGGTCATCCTGCTGTTCGGGGCGCGGAAGCTGCCCGAGATCGGGCGGGGGCTCGGGGACGGGATCCGGAGCTTCCGCAACGCGATCAAGGGCGATTCGTCCGGCCCGGGGAAGGACGGCGGGGGCGGCGCCGGAGGCGACGGCAAGTAGTGCCCCGGGCGACGGGGCGCGGGGCGCGGGAGCTCCTGGAGCGTCGGAAGGACGCGACGGACCGGCTACGCCGCGAGGTCCTGGGCGCCGACGGCTCGCTCCGGCATCCCTACTTCCGGGCGCTCGAGCGTCGGCTCTCGGCCGGGCGCCCCCGGCGGATTCCCCTCGATCGCGTCCACCGGGAGTGCGAGGCCGCCAGGCTCGTTTACGTCGGCGACTTCCACGCCGTCGCCGCGTGCCAGGAGTTCGCGGCGGACCTCCTCTGCCGGCTGAAGGCCGCGGGGCCCGTCGCGCTGGGGATCGAGTTCGTGTACGCGCGCCAGCAGGCGGCGCTCGACCGCCGCCAGTCGGGGGACCTGGACGACGCCTCGTTCCTCCGGAGGATCCACTATCGGGAGGAGTGGGGCTACCCGTGGCGCGGGTACGGGGCGCTGCTCGACCGGGCCCGTGACCTCGCGGTTCCGGTCGTCGCCCTCGATTCCCCTCCGCGGGCCGGCTTCGACGGCATCGCGAGGCGGGACGAGCGCGCCGCCCGCAGGATCGCGTCGCGCCTCGGCTCCTCGCCGGACGAGCGGCTCCTGGTCCTGATCGGCGAGTCCCACCTCGCGCCCGGGCATCTCCCGGCCAAGGTGGGCCGCCGCCTGTCGAGGCTCGGGCATGCGGTCGAGGACGTGACGATCTTCCAGTCGCCGGACGCCCCGTACTGGCGGCTGCTCGCGGCGCGCGACGAGCCTCCGGAGGCCGCCGCGCTCGGGGCCGGGACGTTCGCGGTCTTCCACACGCCGCCGATCGCGAAGTACGAGGCCTACCGGCAGGTCCTCGAGCGGTGGCGCGAAGACGTTCCCCCGGACGAGGAGGTCGACCTGACCCCGGCGGTCCACCACCTCGTGGGGGTCCTGCTCGGCTGGCTCGGGATCGATCCGCGGCGACATCGGATCCGGCATCGCGGCGGCTGGGCCGAGGATCTGGCGGACGCCTTCCCCGAGGTGTACAGCGGCCCCGAGGCCAGGGCGCTCCTCGGTCCGATCCTCGCCGAGCACGGCCGGTCCCCGGCCGAGGCGCGCGAGGCCGGCGCCCGGCTGGATTCGAGGGGGGCGCTGTACGAGCCCCGCTCGAACACAGTGTTCCTCCTGCGCTATCTCCCGGGTCGCGCGGCGGGAGAGGGGGCGCGATTCCTGCGCGCCGCGCTTTCGGGGAAGCTCTTCGCCGTCCCGGAGGAGGCGGCGGCCGACCCGGTCGACCGCGCGTACTCCGCCGCCTACGACGAGGGGCTCGCCTATCTCGGCTCTCTTCTCGTGGACCCCGCCGGCGACTACCTGCTTCCGGACGACCGGCGGGCGCTCGCTGCCGCCGGAGGCCGGGCCGAGAGGGGAGTCGGCGCCGCCTCGGCCCTCCGCGATCGTTGGATCGCCTCCCACCTTCGGTTCGAGACCGGGCGTTCGTGGGTCGTGCCCGAGGAGATCGCGCGACCTCTCCGCGGCGCGCGCGGCGTCCGGCGGGCGCTCGCTCGCGATCTCGGCCATCGGCTGGGATGGTCTCTCTTCGAGCGCGTTCGGAGCGGCGATCTGGG
Source organism: uncultured Acidobacteriota bacterium (assembly GCA_964590285.1). GTDB lineage: Bacteria > Acidobacteriota > Polarisedimenticolia > Polarisedimenticolales > JAIQFR01 > CALMJU01. Next base: position 7,802 of record CAZPWK010000126.1, read on the forward strand.
CGAGAGGGATCTGCGCACGCTCTTCTCGCGGCCGCTGGCGCCCGCCCGCGCCTCGCGCACGGTCGTCGGCCTGCTGCGGGGAGCGTGAGCGCGGGCGTCGGGGACAAAAAAAGGGCCGCGCCGGGCGGCGCGGCCCCAAGGGGGCTGGGAGGGGGGAGGCGGGTTATCGGTTCGTCCCGTTCCGGAGGATGAGGTGCGCGTCTCGAACAACCGGTTCACGCCCGCCAATCGCACCGTGAGCGTCGGCGCGCCGCTGCCCTTCCGCTGGGCCTCGGGCAGCGCGCCGCACAACGTCACC
>CAZPWK010000127.1:0-7972 GCA_964590285.1 uncultured Acidobacteriota bacterium
GCCGAGGCGGCGCGCGCCGGCGGGCCCGCGGGGGAGCGGGCCCGGAACTGATGCGGAGCCGCCCCCCGGCCGGCTTTCCTTGACGCCCCGGAGGGGGGTTTCTATACTCGGGCGGGCGTGACGGGGCCCGGCGGATCCGCGCCGGGAAGCGCGCGGGAGGCGGAGGATGACGCAGGCGATCGAAGGAAGGCTCGACGCGAAGGGGATGCGGTTCGCCCTCGTGGCGTCGCGAACCAACGACCTCGTCGCGGTCCGGCTCCTCGCGGGGGCGGAGGACTGTCTGGAGCGCCACGGGTCGTCCGCGAAGCAGCGGACGGTCGTCCGGGTGCCGGGGTGCTGGGAGATGCCGCTGGCCGTCAGCCGCCTCGCGGCGAGCGGGCGGTTCGACGCGGTCGTCGCCCTGGGCGCGCTGATCCGGGGCGAGACCCCGCACTTCGACGTCCTCGCCGCCGAGGTCGCCAAGGGGCTCGCCCAGGCGAGCCTCCAGAGCGGGGTTCCGGTGACGTTCGGGGTCGTGACGGCGGACACCCTCGACCAGGCGATGGAACGGGCAGGCGCGAAGTCGGGGAACAAGGGCTGGGACGCGGCGCTCGCCGCGGTCGAGATGGTCAGCCTGCTCCGCCAGATGGCGTAGGGAATCGGACGGTGGGTCATCGCCGGCGCGCCCGAGAATGCGCGCTCCAGATGCTCTTCCAGATCGATCTCGCCGGCGGCGCCCCGGACGACGTCTTCCGGGGGTTCTGGCTCGGGGTGGAGGCGTCCGTGGAGGTGCGGGCGTTCGCGGAGGGGATCGTGCGGGGGGTGGCCCGCGAGCGCCACGCCCTCGATCGGACGGTTTCGGGATCGGCCGAGAACTGGCGCGTCGAGCGGATGGCGGTCGTCGACCGCAACGTCCTGAGGATGGCGGTCTACGAGATGCTCTTCTCGCCCGACGTCCCGCCGGTGGTGGCGATCGACGAGGCGATCGAGGTCGCGAGGAAGTTCGGCGGAGAGGAGTCCGGATCGTTCGTGAACGGGGTGCTCGATTCCGTGAAACGCCGCGTCGAGAGGGGAGAGATCGGCCCGGCGGCCGGCGGCGCGGGCGAGCCGTGATCGCGGGGCGGCGCGCCGTCGCGGCCCTCGCCCTCGCGGTCGCCGCCGCGGCGCCCGGCTGCGGCTACCGCCTGGCGGGCGGGAACACCTTCCTCCCGGAGGGGATCCGAGCGATCCTCGTCCGCCCGTTCGACAACCGCACCCAGCGTCCCGAGATCGACCAGAGGGTGACGGAGGCGGTCGCCCGGGAGCTCAGCCGTCGCGGCGGCTACCGGCTGGCCGCGCGCGAGGAGGAGGCCGACGCCGTCCTCGAGGGCGTCGTCACCGATTACCGGAGCAACCCGGTGCAGTTCGGCGCGGAGGGGCGCGCGACCCGCATGGAGGCGGTCGTCGTGCTCCAGGCGACGCTGCGGGACCGCGCGAGCGGCGGCGTGCTCTGGAGCCAGACCGGCCTGGTCTTTCGCGAGCAGTACGACGTCCGGGAGGAGGCCCTCCTGGAGGCGATCGCCCTCGACGACATCGCGCGGGGCGCGGCCGGCGCGCTCGTGACGTCGATGTTCGAAGGGTTCTGATGGCGGCGCGGAGCCCGAGGGGGCCGGCGGGCGGGGAGGTCCTGCGCGCCGTGCGGACCCGCCTGAAGCGCGGGTGGCCCGAGGGCCTCACGGTCCTGACCGGGGACGACCTGTTCCACCTGGACGCCGCGCAGGGGGCGATCCTGGAGCGCCTGCTCCCTCCCGGAGGGGGGGGCGGGCACGAGATCTCGGTGTTCGGGGACCGGAAGGTGAACGTGGCCGCCGTCGTGTCGGCGGCGTCGTCGGCCGGCATGTTCACGTCGCGCCGCGTGGTCCTCGTGCGCGACGTCGAGGCGCTGGAGGGCGAGAAGGGGGTCCTGACCCGCTACGCGGCCGACCCTCCCGCGGAGAGCTTCCTCCTCGTCCGCGCGCCGCGGCTCGACGGGCGGCGGGTCCTCCAGAAGGAGCTCCTCGAGGGACCGAACGTGCTGGCGTTCCGTCGCGCGAGCCCCCAGGAGATGGGGGTGCCGCTCGGCGAGATCGGGGCGCTCGCGGAGGCGCGCGGCCTGTCGCTCGATCGCGACGCGGCGGAGCTCCTCCTCGCGGTCTCGGCGGGCGACCTGTACCGGGCGTCCTCGGAGCTCGACAAGATCGAGGCGTGGCGGCGGGGAGGGCCGCCGGGGCGGGTCCGGCTCGACGAGGTTCGCGATCTCGCGGTCGGCGACGGGGCGTTCTCCGGCTGGGAGGTGGCGGACGCGGTCCTCGCCCGGGACCTGCCGCGGGCCCTCGCCGCTTCGAGGCGGCTCGTCTCGGCGGGCGAGGAGGTGCGCAGGACGATCGGCGGCCTGGCGTGGCGGGCGCGAACGATGCTGCAGGTCAAGGCGAGGATCGAGTCGGGGGAGGCGCCGGAGAGCGCGGCCGGCTCGGTGTGGGCGGGAGTGCGGCCGCGGGACCTCCTCGACGGTCTGAGGCGCTATCGGACGGCCGAGCTCCTCCGGTTCCCCGGGCGCCTGCTCCGCGCCTCGCGCACGCTGAACAGCCGTTCGATCGACGCGGGGGCGGTTCTCGAGGGCCTGGTCGAGGACCTGGTCGGGGAGAGGCGATGAGCCGCGCGCACGAGACCGTGCTCGTCCTGGACTTCGGCTCCCAGTACACGCAGCTGATCGCGCGCCGCGTCCGGGAGCTGGGCGTCTACTGCGAGATCCTGCCGTTCGATACGCCGCCCGCGGAGGTCGCCGCCCGCGGCGCGCGGGGAGTGATCCTGTCGGGCGGGCCGGACTCGGTGTACGAGCCGGGCGCGCCGCAGGTCGGGGCGGAGCTGTTCCGCACCGGAGCGCCGACGCTCGGGATCTGCTATGGGATGCAGATCCTGACGCACCGGCTCGGCGGCAGGGTGGATCGGGCGCCGGGGCGCGAGTACGGCCCCGCGACGGTCCGCGTCTCGGATCCCGGATCGGCGCTGTTCCGCGGGCTCGAGCCGGTCCAGAGGGTCTGGGCGAGCCACGGCGACCGCGTCGTCGAGCCGGCGCCCGGGTTCGCCGTCGTCGCGTCGAGCGAGGGGGCGCCGTGCGCCGCGGTCGAGGACCGGGAGAACCGTCTCTACGGCGTGCAGTTCCACCCCGAGGTCGTCCACACGGAGAGCGGCCGCGAGATCCTGCGGAACTTCCTCTTCGGGGCCTGCGGGTGCCGCGGGGACTGGACGATCGCCTCGTTCGCGGACGAGGCGGTGGAGGAGATCCGGCGAAAGGTCGGCGCGGGGCGCGTCGTCTGCGCGCTCTCCGGCGGCGTGGACTCGTCCGTGATGGCGCTCCTCCTGGAGCGCGCGATCGGAGACCGCCTCGTCTGCGTCTTCGTGGACAACGGCCTCCTGCGCAAGGGAGAGGCGGACCAGGTCCTCGGGGACTTCCGGGAGCGGTATCACCTGCAGGTGCGGTTCGCCGACGCCGCGGACCTCTTCCTCGAGCGGCTGCGAGGCGTCGAGGACCCCGAGCGCAAGAGGAGGATCATCGGGGAGACGTTCGTCGAGGTGTTCGAGGGGGAAGCCGCCGCGCTGGGCGGAGTGGAGTTCCTCGCGCAGGGGACGATCTACCCGGACCGGATCGAGTCCGCCTCGGTCCGGGGGCCGTCCGCGACGATCAAGACCCATCACAACGTCGGGGGGCTGCCCGAGCGGATGCGCCTCCGGCTCGTCGAGCCGCTCAGGGACCTGTTCAAGGACGAGGTGCGCCGCCTGGGCGAGGAGCTCGGCCTCGACCCCGCCTTCGTGCGCCGGCATCCGTTCCCGGGGCCCGGGCTCGCCGTGCGCATCGTCGGGGAGGTGACGCGCCAGCGCGTGGCCACCCTCCAGGAGGCGGACGCGATCTTCGTCGGGGAGCTCCGCGAGGCCGGCCTCTACGACCGGGTCGCGCAGGCGTTCGTCCTCCTCCTTCCGGTCCGGAGCGTGGGGGTGATGGGCGACGGCCGGACGTACGACCACGTCGTCGCGATCCGGGCGGTCGAGACCGTCGACTTCATGACCGCGGACTGGGCGCGGCTGCCGGCGGACTTCCTGGGACGCGTCAGCAGCCGGATCGTCAACGAGGTCCGGGGGGTCAACCGGGTCGTCTACGACGTGACGAGCAAGCCTCCGGGGACGATCGAGTGGGAGTAGCGTGATGGCGGCGCCGGGCCCCTCGTTCGTCCATCTGCACAACCACACGACGTATTCGCTTCTCGACGGGGCGCAGCGGATCGACGAGATGCTCGGCCGCGCGGCCCAGGACGGTCAGACGGCCCTCGCGATCACCGACCACGGGAACCTGTTCGGCGTCCTGGAGTTCTCGAGGAAGGCGGCGGCGCACGGCGTCCGGCCGATCGTCGGCATCGAGGCGTACGTCGCCCCCGGGTCCCGGCTCGACCGGAGCCCGCAGCAGGCGGGCGCGGGGCGCAAGCCGTACTTCCACCTGGTCCTCCTGGCCGAGAGCTACGCGGGGTACCGGAACCTGATCCGGCTCTCGACGACCGGCTTCCTCGACGGGTTCTACTACCGGCCCAGGATCGATCTCGAGACGCTCGCGGCGCACTCCGAGGGGATCGTCGCTCTCTCGGCGTGCCTCGCGGGCGAGGTCCCGACCCACCTGCGGTGCGACCGCGTCGACCTCGCCCGCGCGGCGGCGGCGCGGCTGCGGGACGTCCTCGGCGAGGGGCGTTTCTGGCTCGAGCTGCAGGACCACGGCCTCGACGAGCAGAAGAAGGTCAACGACGGCCTCGTCCGGCTCGCGGGGGAGCTCGGCATCGGCCTCGTCGCGACGAACGACTGCCACTTCCTCCTTCCCGAGGACCACTTCGCGCACGACGTCCTCGTCTGCATCCAGACCGGGAAGACGGTGCACGCCGAGGACCGGATCCGCTATTCCCCGCAGCACTACCTGAAGTCGCGCGAGGAGATGGCGGCGCTGTTCTCCTGGATCCCGGAGGCGGTGGAGAACACCGCGGCGGTCGCGGAGCGATGCCGCCTGAAGCTCGAGAAGCGGGGGCCGCAGCTTCCGGAGTTCCCGGTGCCCGCGGGCTACGACCTCGAGGGATACTTCGAGCGGGTGGCGCGGGAGGGGTTCGAGGGAAGGGCGGAGGTCTGGCGGGCGAAGCGGGACGCCGGGACGCTCCGGCACACCCTGGACGAGTACCGGGCGCGGTTCGAGCGGGAGACCGGCACGATCCGCAAGATGGGGTTCGCGGGCTACTTCCTCGTCGTGTGGGACTTCATCCGCTTCGCCCGGGAGAGCGGGATCCCGGTCGGCCCGGGTCGGGGGTCGGCGGCGGGGTCGCTGGTCGCCTACTGCATGCGGATCACGGACATCGATCCGATGGAGTACGACCTCCTCTTCGAGCGCTTCCTGAACCCCGACCGGATCTCGCTTCCCGACATCGACATCGACTTCTGCTTCCGGGGGCGCGACCGGGTCATCGAGTACGTGACCGCGAAGTACGGCCGGGACAACGTGGCGCAGATCATCACGTTCGGAACGATGGCCGCGCGCGCCGTGATCCGGGACGCGGGGCGGGGTCTCGACATTCCGTACGCCGACGTGGACCGGATCGCGAAGATGGTCCCGCAGCACCCCGGGTCCGACGTCACGATCCGGGGCTCGCTCGAGGAGGTCCCCGCCCTCAAGCAGGCGTACGAGTCGGACCCCAGGGTCCGCCAGCTGCTCGACGTCGGCATGCGGCTCGAGGGGCTGGTCCGCCACGCCTCGACGCACGCCGCGGGGGTCGTGATCGCGCCGCGGCCGATCGCGGAGTTCGCGCCGCTCTACCGCGGCACGAACGACGAGATCACGACCCAGTTCGCGATGGGGGACATCGAGGAGATCGGGCTCCTCAAGATGGACTTCCTCGGGCTGAAGACGCTGACGGTGATCGCCGACGCGCTCGACTCGATCGAGCAGGCGACCGGGCGGCGGCCCGACATGGACAACCTTCCCCTCGACGACCCGGCGGTCTACGAGCTGTTCTCGCGCGCCCGGACCTCGGGGCTGTTCCAGTTCGAGTCGAGCGGGATGCAGGACATCCTCCGGCACCTCAAGCCCGAGCGGTTCGGGGACCTCGTGGCGCTGAACGCCCTGTACCGGCCGGGCCCGATCGGGGGGGGGCTGATCGAGGACTTCATCAAGAGGCGCCACGGCAAGGTCAAGGTCTCGTACCCGCACCCGCTCCTCGAGGACGTCCTCCGGGACACCTACGGGGTCATCGTCTACCAGGAGCAGGTGATGGAGATCGCCTCGCGCATGGGCGGCTACTCGCTCGGCGAGGCGGACATCCTCCGGCGGGCCATGGGGAAGAAGAAGAAGGAGGTGATGGCCGCCGAGCGGGAGAAGTTCGTCGAGCGCGCGCGGGGGCAGAGGATCCGGGCGGCGGACGCGGACAAGGTCTTCGACCTGATGGAGTACTTCGCAGGCTACGGGTTCAACAAGTCGCACTCGGCCGCCTACGCCCTCGTCGCCTACCGGACCGCGTGGCTCAAGGTTCACGAACCGGTCCACTTCATGGCCGCGCTCCTGACGAGCGAGAAGGGGAACACCGAGAAGCTCGTCAAGTACGTCAACGAGTGCCGCGAGATGGGGATCCGCGTCCTGCCGCCCGACGTCAACTCCTCGGGGCTCGACTTCACGGTCGAGGGGGACGCGATCCGCTTCGGCCTGAGCGCGATCCGGAACGCCGGCGAGAGCGCGATCCGTTCGATCCTCGAGGCGCGCGCCGAGCGGGGCCTCTTCCGGAGCCTGTTCGAGCTGGCGGAGGCGGCGGATCTCAGGCTGGTGAACAAGCGCGTGCTCGAGGCGCTCGTGCAGTCGGGGGCTCTCGACTCCCTCGGGCCCGCTCGCAGCCGTCTCGCGGCGGCCCTCGACGCCGCCGTGGAGTGGGGCCAGAAGAGGCGCGCGGAGAGGGAGGCGGGGCAGACGAGGCTGTTCGCGGGGGCGGGCGCGGGAGAGGCCGCGGAGGCGCCGGAGATGCCGCTGCCGGAGCTTCCGGACTGGGACGAGAAGACGCGCCTGGGACACGAGAAGGCGACGCTGGGGTTCTACGTCACGGGGCACCCGCTCGAGGCGCACCGCGAGGTCGTCCGGGACTTCGCGACCCACACGACCGCCGCGCTGCGCGAGGCGCCGCCGGGGAGCGAGGTCGCGGTGGCGGGGATCGTCTCCGACCTCCGGCGCCGCCGGTCGAAGCGCGGCGCCTGGTGGGCCTCGATGCAGATCGAGGACCTCGAGGGGGTCGCGGAGGTCATCGTCTTCCCGAAGACGTACGAGAGCTGCCAGGGGCTGCTCGAGAACGACCGCGCGGTCCTCGTGACCGGGAAGCTGGACGTGGACGAGGACCGGATCCGCGTCCACGCCGAGGAGGTCGGGCTCGTCGAGGGCCTCCGGGAGAGGCGGGCGGAGGCGTTGCAGCTCCGGGTCGCCGCCGCCGATCTCGACGAGGAGACCGTCGAGGCGCTCCGGAGGACCGTGGCGGAGCACCGCGGCGAGGTCCCGCTGTACCTGGAGGTCCGACGGCCCGGGGCGTACCTGATGGTGGCGCGGGCCGAGCCTTCCCTCCGCGTCGCCCCCTCGAGGGCGCTCTCCGAGGCGCTCGAGGCCCTCGCTGGGCCCGGATCCGTGCGGTACCGCGCGCGGAGCTGCCGTTGATCGCCCGAATCCGCGATGATAGACTGGCCCCTTTCGACGACGGCCGTCGTGCCGGAGAGGGGGGGCCGGGCCCGGTCCCGCCGCGCGAGGAGCGAACCGAATGAGCGTGAAGGGGCGGCATCTTTTCACGTCCGAGTCCGTCACCGAGGGACACCCGGACAAGATCGCGGACCAGATCTCGGATGCCGTCCTCGACGCCATCCTCGAGAACGACCCGGACGGCCGCGTCGCGTGCGAGACGCTCCTGACGACGGGGCTCTGCATCAT
>CAZPWK010000128.1:0-7927 GCA_964590285.1 uncultured Acidobacteriota bacterium
GGGGCCCCGGGGCCGGGGGGGGGGGCCGGGGCAGAGGGGGGCCGCGGCGAAGGCGGCGCCGGCGCGCGCGCGGCGCGCGGCGCGGGGGAAGGCGCCCGCGGTGCGGACCGGGCCGCCCGGGCCCCCCTTCTCGAAGGTGCTGGTCGCGAACCGCGGCGAGATCGCGGTCCGCGTGATCCGGGCCTGCCACGAGATGGGGATCCGCACGGTCGCGGTCTACTCGGACGCCGACCGGGAGGCGCTCCACGTTCGCTACGCCGACGAGGCGCGCCACGTCGGGCCCTCGCCGGCCGTCGAGTCGTACCTCAGGATCGACCGGATCCTCGAGGCGGCCCGCGACTCGGGCTCCGAGGCTCTGCATCCCGGATACGGGTTCCTGGCGGAGAACCCGGAGCTTTCGCGCGCCTGCCGGGACGCGGGGATCGCGTTCGTCGGGCCGCCCCCCGAGGCGATGGAGGCGCTCGGCGACAAGGTGCGCGCCCGCGCGCTGATGCAGGCGGCCGGGGTCCCGGTCGTCCCGGGCTCGCCGCCGCTGCCCCGGGACGACCGCGAGACGGCCCGGATCGCGAGATCGATCGGCTACCCGCTTCTCCTCAAGGCCTCGGCCGGCGGCGGCGGGAAGGGGATGCGGATCGTCCGGCGCGAGGAGGACCTCGCGTCGCTCCTGGCCCAGGCGCGGGGCGAGGCCCGCTCGGCCTTCGGGGACGACACGGTCTTCCTCGAGAAGCTGGTCGAGAGGCCGCGCCACGTCGAGGTGCAGATCCTCGCCGACGCGCACGGGGCGTGCGTCCACTTCGGGGAGCGCGAGTGCTCCATCCAGCGGCGGCACCAGAAGCTCGTCGAGGAGTGCCCCTCGCCGGTCGTGGACGCCGCGACGAGGGCGCGGATCGGCGCATTCGCGGTGCGGGCGGCGCGCGCGTCGGGCTACGTCAACGCCGGCACCGTCGAGTTCCTCCGGGACGAGAAGGGCGCGTTCCACTTCATGGAGGTGAACGCGAGGCTCCAGGTCGAGCACCCGATCACGGAGCTGGTGTACGGCGTGGACCTCGTGAAGCTCCAGATCGCCGTCGCGGCCGGCGAGCCGCTGCCGCTGCGGCAGGGGGACGTCGCCGGGCGCGGCCACGCGATCGAGTGCCGGATCCTCGCCGAGGACCCGTCGCGAAACTTCATGCCGGCGCCCGGCACGATCCGTGGGCTCCGGGTCCCCTCCGGGCCGGGCATCCGCTACGACGGCGGCACGTTCGCGGGATGGACGGTGCCGGTGGAGTACGACCCGCTCCTCTCGAAGCTGTGCACGTGGGGGCGGGACCGCGACGAGGCGATCGACCGGATGATCCGCGCGCTCGACGAGTACCGGATCGACGGGCTCGACACCTCGATCAGCTTCCACCGCCGGCTGATGGCGCACCCCGCCTTCCGCCGCGCGGAGCTGCACACGGGGTTCCTCGAGGAGCACGGCGAGCTCCTCGAGCCCGCGTCGGAGGGGTGGCTCGACGACATCCACGTCGTGGCGGCGGCGGTCGCGCACTACCGGCGGGTCGAGGCCGCCTCGGCGCGGGGCGCCGAGGAGCGCGGCGCGAGAGGGGGCTCGGCCTGGAAGCGCGGGGGCCGCGCGGGGGGATGGCGGCGGTGAGGCTGACGATCGAGAGCGAGGGGCGCATCCACGACGTCGAGGTGGACCGGCGCGACGGGCTGTTCCGGGTCGTCGTGGACGGCTTCGAGCGTCTCGTGGACGCCCGCAAGCTCGAGGCCGACTTCTACTCGATCGTCCTCGAGGGGCGCTCGTACGAGGTCTCCGTCGAGCCGGAGCGCTCCGGATACCGCGTGCGGCACGGGGCCTCGAAGCGGGACGTGCGGCTCACCGACGCCGCCCGCGAGGCGCGGGAGGACCGCCGCGCGTCGGGATCCGGCCCGGAGAGCGTCGTCTCCGTGATGCCGGGGAAGGTCGTGCGGGTCCTCGTGCGGGAGGGGGACGAGGTGCGCGCGGGACAGGGGCTCGTCGTCGTCGAGGCGATGAAGATGGAGAACGAGATCGGCTCGCCGCGCGCGGGGAGGGTCGCCGCGGTGCACGCCGAGCCCGGCCGCGCCGTCGAGACCGGGGCCCTGCTCGTCGTCGTGGAGTGAGGGCCGGCCGCGCGGGCGGTCCGCCGGAAACGAAGAAGGGCGGCTCGCGCCGCCCTCCCCCGGATTCGAGATCCGCTCGCGCCGGTCTACTTGTTCATCCAGTCGACCAGGTGCTTCCCGGCCTTGAACCGCACGGCCTTCCTCGCCTTGATCTTGATCGTCTCGCCGGTCTGCGGGTTCCGTCCGGTGCGGGCCTTGCGCCGGCTGACCGAGAAGGTCCCGAAGCCGACGAGCGTGACCCGCTGCCCCTTCTTCAGCGAGTGGGTGATCCCCTCGATGAAGCTGTCCATCGCCGTGGCAGCCGCGCTGCGCGTGATGCAGGCATCCTGCGCGATCTTCTGGACCAGAGCCGCCTTGTTCATTTCTCCCCACCTCCCTTTCTCGGCACGATCTCGCCGCGGAACGGCCGCGGCTCCGGGGCGATTACAGCGCTCCGCGCGCGCGAAGTCAAGAGGCGATCTCGCGAAAACCCGCGTCCGGTGCGGGTTCCCGGGGAGCGGGGAGGAGAGACGCTAGGCGACCGCCAGGTAGCGGGCGAGCCGCTCGCGCTGGGCGTCGCTCATCTTGGCGAAGAAGAGGGCGATCTCGTACCGGCGGCTCCCGGTCACCGAGGCGACCGGACGGTGTCGCACGACGACCGCCTCGAGGTCGAGCGGGTTCCCGTCGCCCGCCCTCTCCTCCGGGAGATCGAGGCGGACGGCGAGCCGGGTCATCTCGGGGTAGTCCACCGACGACACGCAGTAGAGCCCGCCGAGCGACAGGTCGGTCGCGACCATCCGGGCGACGACGCCGTCGGGCTCGGCCTTCCCCTCCAGCTCGACCGTCCTGTCGAAGCGGGCGTGGGAGCGACGTTCGGCATGCTCGCGCGGCACGGGAACCCTCCTGGCCGCGTCATGCTAGGGTGGAGGGGGTGCCGAGTCAAGGCGTCCCGGCGGAGGCGGCGATGGAACGCGAGACCCTGAGACGGCTCCTCAAGGGGGTTCGGGACGGCCGTGTCGGCGTGAGCGAGGCGCTCGAGCGCCTCCGCCGGGCGCCGGTCGAGGAGCTCTCGTTCGCCGCCGTCGATCTCCACCGCGCCCTGCGGCGGGGCTTCCCCGAGGTCGTCTACGGCGCCGGGAAGACGATCGGGCAGATCGAGGCGATCGTCGGCCGCCTCGCCTCCGCCGGGCAGACGGTGCTCGTGACCCGGGTCGGCCCCGAGGCGCACCGCGCGATCGCCGCCCGATTCCCTCGCATCCGGTACCACGCCGAGGCGCGGGCGCTCGTCCTCGACGCCGGCCCGAGGCGCCGGGGCCGTCCGGGCGTCGTCGTGATGAGCGCCGGCACGTCGGATCTCCCGGTCGCCGAGGAGGCGGCGGTGACCGCCGAGACGATGGGATGCCGGGTCCGACGTGTCTACGACGTCGGCGTCTCCGGCCTGCACCGCCTGATGGCCCACCGGGAGGCGATGCTGACCGCCCGGGTCCTCGTCGTCGTCGCCGGGATGGAGGGCGCGCTGCCGTCCGTGGTCGGCGGCCTGGTCGACTGCCCGGTCATCGGGGTGCCGACGAGCACCGGGTACGGCGCGGGCGCGGGCGGGCAGGCGGCTCTCCTGGCCATGCTCAACTCGTGCGCGTCGGGCGTCGCCGTCGTCAACATCGACAACGGGTTCGGAGCGGGCTACCTGGCCGCCCTGATCAATCGGCCGGGTCGGAGCACGGCAACGAAAAAGTAGCGTTGCATAAGTTCAACAGCTGATTCCTACAAGTCTTACAAACTCCTTGACCCGGCCGAGTCTCCCCCATATATAACAGGCGGCGCGGACGGCGCGATCGGGTCCGTTCCGGACAGGGTGGCTCGCTCGGAGAGGAAGCGTGACCACCGCAGCACACGCCGGGACGGCAAGACGGCGCGTCGCTCGGCAGAGGGGGAGTCCGAAGCACCGCATTGACGGCCGGCGGACCGTTCGCTAGGATGGCGGTTTTGTGGCGCGCCGAGCCCGCAAGGGGCGTGGGCCGCCCGAAACCGGCGACGAAAGCGGGGTGAGACAGGCGATGCCGCTGATCAAGGTGCGCGAGGACGAAAGCCTCGAGAATGCCTTGAAGCGATTCAAGAGGAAGTGCGAGAAGTCGGGCATTCTGACCGAGATCAAGAAGCGCCAGCATTACGAGAAGCCGAGCGTCAAGAAGAAGCGCAAGGCTCTCGCGGCGAGGAAGAAGCTGCTCAAGCGACTGGCGCAAGAGCGGAAGAGCAACGCTTGATCTCGCCCGGACCCGCCGGCTGGGGATTCCCCGGCCGGCGGGGCCGGAGCAGGTGGCCCCTTTGGGCGTGCCGACTGGCAGGGACCACGTCGACGCGGTCCGTCGCGCCGGCGACATCGTCAAGCTGATCTCGGATTACGTGCCGCTCCGGCCCGCGGGGTCCCGGCTCAAGGGTCTGTGTCCCTTCCACCAGGAGAAGACCCCGTCGTTCTCCGTCGACCCCGCCCTCCAGCTGTTCTACTGCTTCGGCTGCCAGACGGGCGGGGATGCGTTCAAGTTCGTCATGCTCTACGAGAAGGTCGACTTTCCCGAGGCGGTGGAGATCCTCGGCCGGCGGTGGGGCGTGCCTCTCCCCGCGGCGCGCCGCCCCGAGGACGACCGGCGGACCCGGCTCCTCGAGATGAACCGCGAGGCCGAGGCGTTCTTCCGCGGCCGGCTCGCCGACCCGGAGGCGGGCCGCTCCGCCCGCCAGTACCTCGCCCGGCGCGGGATCTCGATGGAGACGGCGAGCCGCCTCGGCCTCGGCCACGCGCCGGACGCCTGGAAGGAGCTTCGCGCCCACCTCGTCGCCCGCCGATTCCGCCCGCGGGAGCTGGTCGACGGCGGCCTGGCCGTGCCCCGCAAGGACGGGGAGGGGGAGTACGACCGGTTTCGCGACCGGCTCGTCTTCCCGATCCGGGACGTAAGCGGCCGGACGGTCGCCTTCGGGGGCCGGGCGCTCGGCGAAGCCGAGCCGAAGTACCTGAACTCGCCCGAGACGCTCGCGTATGTCAAGGGGGACCACCTGTACGGTCTCGACCTCGCGCGCGACGCGATCCGGCGCGAGGGGTACGCGGTGATCGTCGAGGGGTACCTCGACCTCGCGATGGCGCACCAGGCCGGGGTCGCCCACGCGGTCGCGTCGCTCGGCACCGCCTTCACGGCGAGCCAGGCGAGGCTTCTGTCGCGGTTCACGGAGCGGGTCGTGGTCAGCTACGACGGGGACGAGGCCGGGTCGGCCGCGACCTCGCGGTCGGTGGACGTCCTCCTGGAGCGCGGGTTCCAGGTGCGGGCGACCGAGCTCCCCTCCGGGATGGACCCGGACGACTACGTGCGCAAGGAGGGGCCCGAGGCGTACGCGAGGCTGGTCCGGAGCGCGCCCGGCTATTTCGAGTGGCTCCTGAAGCGGGAGATCGCGGGGCGCGACGTGTCCCGGGTCGAGGACAAGGTGGCCGCGGTGAACGCGCTCCTGCCGCGGCTGGCGAGGATCCCGAGCGCGGTCGAGCGGGCGGCGTGGGCCGGGCAGCTGGCCGACGCCCTCCGCATCGAGGACGGTCTCGTGATGCAGGAGCTCCGCCGGGCGCTCCGGGAGTCGAGGCCGGCGATCTCGGAGAGGCCGCGCGACCCGGAGCGCGTCCGCGAGACCGAGGCGCGCCTCGTCACGGTGCTGCTCCGGATCGGGGCGGCCCGCGAGCGCGCGCAGGCGGAGCTGGAGCCCGCCGACCTCGAGGGCACGCGGGTCGCGGGGGTCGTGGACGCGATCTTCCGGCAGGCCGGTCCGGGAGAGGAGGTGGATCTGCCGGCCCTGCTCGAGTCCCTGGAGTCCGACGAGGATCGGCACCTGCTGACGTCGATCGCCTTCCGGGAGGGGCCCGAGGCCCGCGCCGAGGAGGCGGCCGACTGCGTCCGCGCGCTCCGTCGCGAGCGGCTCGTCCGCGAGCGCCGCGACCTGCAGCGGGCGATCGAGCGGACCGCCGATCCCGCGGCGATGGATGCCCTGCTGCTCCGGAAGCAGCAGCTCGGACGGCAGATCGACGCGCTCTCGTGAGGGGCGCGCCGGCTGCCAGCGAGGAACGATGAAAAAGAAGAGAGAAGCGGCCGCGCCGGTGGAGGAGAAGTACGACGAAGTCCGGCAGCTCGTCGCGCTCGGCAGGGAGCGGGGCTTCCTGTCCTACGACGAGATCAACGAGATGCTGCCGGACGAGGTCAGCTCCTCCGCCGAGGAGCTCGAGGAGGTCTTCTCCCTCTTCGAGACGCACGGCATCGCCCTGGTGGACGCCGAGACGCGGGAGCAGCTCGGCGTCGTGGCGGGGGCGGCCGAGCGGAAGGAGGCGGGGGCCGAGAAGGAGGAGGGCAAGGAGGACGAGTCGAAGCCCGAGTCCCTCTCCGGCCCGCTCGAGAAGACGAACGACCCCGTGAGGATGTACCTGCGGGAGATGGGGACCGTCCCGCTCCTCAACCGCGAGGGGGAGGTCTCCATCGCCCGGCGGATCGAGCGGGGGGAGCGCCGCGTCCTCAAGGCGCTCTCGCGGTCGAGCCACGTCCTCGGGGAGCTGCGGCAGCTCGGCGACCGGATCCGGAAGAGCCAGGTCTCCCCGAACCTGTTCGCCGGCGCCGAGGACGACGACGACCGGCCCGAGGCGAGGCTCGAGCGCGCCAAGCAGACCATCACGAAGATCGTCCGGCTCGTCGGCAAGATCGAGAACGCGCGCAAGCAGCTCCTCCGGACCAAGGCCGGGACGAAGGCGAACCGGAAGGCGCGCTGGAAGCTGGCGCGCGCGCAGGTGAAGGTCGCGCGCGAGTTCCGCGACCTCGGGCTCGTCCCCGCGCAGATCGACTCCCTCGCGCGCGCCGTGCTCGACGCCGACCAGAAGATCAAGCGCCACGAGCGGAGCATCCGCGACCTGACCGCGAGGATGAAGGGGTTCCGCGACGCCACGCTCCGGCGCGAGGTGCGCCGCAAGATCGAGGGGCTGCGCGGCGACATCCGGATGCTCGAGCAGGAGATGGGCGGGAACCGCCGGGACATCTCCGAGGTCGCCGGGGCGATCCACAAGGGGCAGCACGACGCGAAGCGCGCGAAGAGCGAGCTCGTCGAGGCCAACCTCAGGCTCGTCGTCTCGATCGCGAAGAAGTACACGAACCGGGGGCTGCAGTTCCTCGACCTGATCCAGGAGGGGAACATCGGCCTCATGAAGGCGGTGGACAAGTTCGAGTACCGGCGCGGGTACAAGTTCTCCACGTACGCCACCTGGTGGATCCGCCAGGCGATCACCCGCGCCATCGCCGACCAGGCCCGCACGATCCGGATCCCGGTCCACATGATCGAAACGATCAACAAGCTGATCCGGACGTCGAGGAGCCTGGTCCAGGAGTACGGGCGAGAGCCCCTTCCCGAGGAGATCGCGCGAAAGATGGGGATCCCGGTCGCGAAGGTCCGCAAGGTCCTGAAGATCGCGCAGGAGCCCATCTCGCTCGAGACGCCGATCGGGGAGGAGGAGGACAGTCACTTAAAGGATTTCATAGAAGACCGGACCGCCGTCTCTCCGGTCGACGCGGTGATCCACTTGAACCTGAGGGAACAGACTCAGGCGGTGCTGAAGACGCTGACCCCGAGGGAGGAGAAGGTCCTTAAGTTGCGCTTCGGCGTCGGAGACGGCAGCGAGCACACCCTGGAGGAGGTCGGCCAGTCGTTCGCGGTGACCCGCGAGAGGATCCGGCAGATCGAGTCCAAGGCGCTTCGCAAGCTGCGGCACCCCTCCCGCAGCCGGGTCCTGAGAGTGTTCCTCGAGAGGGTTTGAGCC
>CAZPWK010000129.1:0-7888 GCA_964590285.1 uncultured Acidobacteriota bacterium
GGCGCTCGCGCGGCAGCACGGGACGGCGCTCGTCCTGATCACCGAGAAGGAGCCCTCGCGTCCCTCGCTCGGCCCGCTCGTCTCCCTGCGCGCGCACGCGGGACGCCTCACCCGCGTGCGCGACCGGTATCGCTTCGAGGCGCGCGTCCTGAAGGACAAGCGCGGGCGCCCGGCCGGACGCCTCGCGGAGGTCTGCCGTGGACCGGATGGCCTGCATTGACCTCCCGGCGTTCGCGCTCCAGCTCCTGCTGCGGCGGGAGGCGGGCTTCCGGGAGCATCCCGCCGCGGTGGTGGACTCCGACCGGCCGCAGGGGATCGTCGTCCAGGCCGACGAGCGGGCTCGGCGGCTCGGGGTGCTTCCGGGGATGCGCTACGCGGGAGCGCTCTCCCTCGCGCCGGGCCTCCGTGCGGGGGCGGTGCCGCCGGAGGAGATCCGCGAGGCGGTCGCCGCCCTCGCCGGGATCTTCCGCCGCTTCACCCCGGGCGTCGAGCCCGCGGGCGAGGAGCCGGGCGTCTTCTGGCTCGACGCGAAGGGGCTCGATCGGCTGTTCCCGTCGCTTCGGGACTGGGCGGCGAAGATCCGCGCGGAATCGGCCCGCGCGGGGTTCGAGGCGAGCGTCGCCGTCGGCTTCCGCCGGTTCGGCGTCTACGCCCTCGCGAAGGCGCATCCCGGCGTCCTTTTCCTCGCGACCCCCGAGGAGGAGCGCGCGTCGGCCCGCGCGGTGCCGCTCGACCGCCTCCTGCTCCCGCCCGCGGTGAGGGAGACGCTCGGCCGGCTCGGCGTGACGACGGTGGGAGGGTTCGCGGACCTCCCCGCCGACGGGGTGGCGGGGCGGTTCGGGCCCGAGGCGCGCCGCCTCCACCGGCTCGCGACGGGCGATCTCGTCGTGCCGCTCGCCCCCGAGCGGCCCGACGTCCCGGCGATGCGCCGCCTCGTGCTCGACCATCCCGAGGAGGACGCGGAGCGGATCCTCGCGATCGTCGAGAGCCTCCTGGGCCCGCTGCTCGACGAGGTGGACGCGAAGGGGCGCGCTCTCTCGGAGCTCCGGCTCGGCCTCCGGTTCGAGCGGCTCGGGGACCACATCGAGAGCGTCCGCCCCGCCGCGCCGACCCTCTCCGCGAAGGCCGTCCTGGAGCTCGTCCGTCTTCGGCTCCGGGCGGTGCGGAGGCTTCCCGACCGCGTGGTCGAGGTGAGGCTCGTCGCCGGCGAGGTCGAGGCGGCGGCGCGCGAGAAGCGGCTGTTCGCCGAGAGCGCGGGGCGCGACCTGGCCGCCGCGAACCGCGCCCTCGCCCGCGTGCGCGCGAGCCTCGGGGACGACGCGGTCGTGCGCGCGAGCGCGAGGGACGCGCACCTTCCCGAGGAGCGCTTCGCGTGGGAGCGGCTCGAGTCGCTCGGCGAGGCCGCTCCGCGCGCCGCGGCCGAGCCGCGCCTCGTCCGCCGCATCCACGCGCGGCCGGTGCCGCTCCCGCCGCGCGAGCGCCACGAGCCCGACGGCTGGATGCTGCGGGGGCTCGCGCAGGGACCGGTCGTGCGCGTCCTCGGCCCCTACGTCCTCTCGGGCGGCTGGTGGGACCGCCCCGCGCACCGCGACTACCACTTCGCCGAGACGAAGGACGGCGAGCTCCTGTGGGTGTTCTACGACCGGGGGGCGCGGCGGTGGTTCCTGCAGGGAAGGGTGGAATGAAAGGAAATGAGGCCCTACGTCCCCCTGTGGTGCAAGTCCTGTTTCTCGTTCCTCGAGGGCGCTTCGCACCCCGAGGAACTGGTCGAGGCCTCGGCCGCCCACGGCATCGAGACGCTCGCGCTCACCGACCGCGACGGCGTGTACGGGATCGTCGAGGCGCACGTCGAGGCGAGGGAGCGCGGCGTCCGGCTGATCGTCGGCTCCGAGATCACGATCGACGACGGCTCGACCCTCGTCCTCCTCGCGGCGGACCGCTCGGGGTACGGGAACCTCTGCGGGCTGATCACGGCGGGGCGGCTCCGGTCGGGGAAGGGCGCGAGCCGGGTGGGCTGGCGGGAGGCGTACGAGCGGGCCCCGGGCCTGATCGCCCTCTGGGGCGGCGACCGGAGCCTGCTGGCGGGCGAGGCGGACCCGTTCTTCGTCGCGCACGGCCTCAAGGAAGCGTTCGGCGACCGCCTCTACGCGCTCGCCGCGCGGCACCGCCGGGCCGAGGAGCCGAGGGCGGAGGCGAGGCTGAGGCTCCGCGCGGAGAGGTACCGGATCCCGGTCGTCGCCGGCCACGAGGTGCTCTACCACCGGCCGCAGCGGCGCGCGCTCCAGGACGTCCTCGCCGCGATCCGGAGCCGAGTCCGGCTCGCCGGCGCCGGCAGGCTCCTGAAGCCGAACCACGAGCACGCGCTGAAGCCCCCGCACGCCTTCGCCCGCCTCTTCGAGGACGACGCGGCCGCCGTCGCCCGCACGGGCGAGGTCGCCGCGCGCTGCTCCTTCTCGCTCGCCGAGATCCGCTACCGCTATCCCTCCGAGCGGCTCCCGTCGGGGACGACCTCGGCCGAGAGGCTCCGCGAGCTGACCTTCCTCGGCGCGCGCGAGCGATACCCGGGCGGGCTCCCCGAGGCGGTCGTCCGCCAGCTCGAGCGGGAGCTCGACCTCATCGTCGAGCTCGACTACTGCGGCTACTTCCTGACGATGCGGGAGATCGTCGGCTTCTGCCGGGAGCGCGGCATCCTCTGCCAGGGGCGCGGCTCGGCGGCGAACTCGGCGGTCTGCTACTGCCTCGGCATCACGGCGGTGGACCCGGTGCGCATGGGGCTCCTCTTCGAGCGGTTCCTCTCCCGCGAGCGGGCCGAGCCCCCCGACATCGACCTCGACATCGAGCACGACCGGAGGGAGGAGGCGATCCAGCACGTCTACGCGACGTACGGCCGCTCGCACGCGGCGATGGTCGCCAACGTGATCCGCTACCGGCCTCGCTCGGCCGTGCGCGACGTCGGGAAGGCCCTCGGGATCGCCGAGACCGCGCTCGACCGGATCTCGAAGCTCCTGCCGCACCACGGCGACGTCTCGCCCGAGGCGTTCGCCCTCGCGGGGCTCGACCCCGAGCGCCCGGCGCACCGCCTCGCGATCCGGCTCGCCTCGGAGATCCTCGACTTCCCGCGCCACCTCTCGATCCACCCGGGCGGGTTCCTCCTCGGCCACGAGCCGGTCTCGACCCTCGTCCCGGTCGAGAACGCGGCGATGGCGGGCCGCACGGTGATCCAGTGGGACAAGGACATGATCGAGGAGCTGGGGCTCTTCAAGGTGGACCTCCTCGGCCTCGGCGCGCTGAACCATCTCCACCGGGCGTTCGACCTCCTCGCCGAGCACGAGGGGCTCGCCCTCTCGATGGCGACGATCCCTCCCGAGGACCCCGCGACCTTCGAGATGATCCGCAGGGCCGACACGGTCGGCGTCTTCCAGATCGAGAGCCGCGCGCAGATGGCGATGCTCCCCCGCCTCGAGCCCCGCACCTACTACGACCTGGTGATCGAGGTCAGCATCGTGCGCCCCGGGCCGATCACGGGCGGAATGGTGCACCCCTACCTCCGGCGACGCGCCGGGGAGGAGACGGTCGTCTACCCGCACCCGTCGCTCGAGCCGGTGCTCGCGAAGACGCTCGGCGTGCCGCTCTTCCAGGAGCAGGTGATCCGCCTCGCGATGGTCGCGGCCGACTACACGCCGGGCGAGGCCGACCAGCTCCGGCGCGACATGGCCGCGTGGCGGAGGACCGGCCGCATCGAGCGCCACCGCGAGAGGCTCGTGCGGCGGATGACGGAGAAGGGGATCGAGCCCGAGTTCGCCGAGCGCGTGTTCGAGCAGATCCGCGGCTTCGGCGAGTACGGCTTCCCCGAGAGCCACGCGGCGAGCTTCGCGCTGATCGCGTACGCGACGGCGTGGCTCAAGCGGCACCGTCCGGCCGTCTTCGCCTGCGCGCTCCTGAACGCCCAGCCGATGGGGTTCTACTCCCCCGCGACGATCGTCGAGGACGCCAAGCGCCACGGCGTCCCGATCCTCCCCGCGGACGTCTCGGCGAGCGCCTGGGACTGCACGCTGGAGACGCCGGAAATTCGGGGACAGCTACCGAATTTCCCGGAAAGGAGGTGCCGATCCTTGGACTCGGTGCCGGGAATTTCGGTAGCTGTCCCCGAATTTCCGTCCCTCGCGCTCCGCATGGGGCTCCGTTACGTCAAGGGGCTCGGCGAGGCGGACTGGGGGCGGATCGAGGCGGCGCGCGCCGCGCGGGCGTTCGCGTCGGTCGAGGATCTCGCGCGCCGGGCGGGGCTCGACGAGGGGGCGCTCTCGCGGCTGGCCGAGGCCGGGGCGCTCGCCTCCCTCGAGCGCGACCGTCGCGGCGCCCTCTGGGCCGCGAAGGGGGCGGCCCGCGCCCCGCGGACGGCGATGCGCCTTGCGCGCGACGAGCGGAAGCCCTCCTTCGCCTGCCTCGACGCGTTCGAGACCGTCGCCTGGGACTACCGCGCCTCGGGCCACAGCCCGCGCGCGCACCCGCTCGCCCCGCTCCGCGAGAAGCTGCGGGCAAAGCGCTTCCCGGACGCGAGGGCCGTCTCGGCCCTCCCGCACGGGCGGCGGATCCACTACGCCGGGCTTGTGATCTGCCGCCAGCGGCCGGGGACCGCCTCGGGCGTCGTCTTCCTGACGCTCGAGGACGAGACCGGCTTCGTCAACGTCGTCGCCTGGAGCGACGTGTACGAGAGGCACAGGGTCCTGGTGAAAACCTCGAGCTTCCTGGGAGTGACGGGGCGGATCCAGGCCGAGGACGGCGTGGTCCACCTCGTCGCCGAGAGCTTCTGGACGCCGAAGGACCTGCTCGCGGCCGCGAGGGTCGAGAGCCGGGACTTCCGCTGAGCGGGCGCAGCGGCCGGGACGCGCCGGCGCGCGTGCCGGTAGAATGACCGCGTCCCCGGGGGCGGGGCCCGGGAGCGGACCGGGAGGCTCCGTGCAAGCCCTGACCGTCGGCGCGCTCCTGATCGTGGCGCTCGCGCTCTTCGTCAGCGAGCGAGTCCGCGCCGACCTCGCCGCCATGATCGTCCTCGCCGCCCTCTTCGTGCTGCGGATCCTCCCCGCCGAGGAGGCGCTGTCGGGGTTCTCCCACCCGGCGACCGTGACGGTGGCGTGCATGTTCGTTCTCAGCGCGGGCCTCGAGGCGAGCGGCGCGATTCGATGGCTCGGGGACCGCTTCCTCGAGCACGGGCCGGCGAGGGAGTGGGCGCTCCTCCTCCTCGTCGCGCTCGTCATCGGCCCCGTCTCGGCCTTTATCAACAACACGGCGGCGGTCGCGATCTTCCTGCCGGTCGTCGTCCGGGCCTGCCACGGCAAGGGGATCAGCCCGAGCCGGATCCTGATGCCGATGGCCTTCCTCGCGATCCTCGGAGGGACCTGCACGGTCATCGGAACCTCGACCAACATCCTCGTCTCCTCGATGGCGGTCGCTCGCGGCCAGCCGGCGTTCGGCATGTTCGAGTTCTCGAGGCTCGGCGCGATCTTCTTCGCCGTCGGCGCCGTCTATCTCGTGCTCGTGGGCAGACGGCTCCTGCCGCGCCGCGTCCGCCCCGAGTCGCTGACCACCGGCTATCACCTGGAGCCCTACCTCACGGAGGTCGTCGTGCTGCCGGAGTCTCCGCTCGTCGGCTCCGCCCTCGGCGAGGCCCGGCTCGCCGAGCGGCACGATCTCCAGGTGCTTGCCCTGATCCGCGGCGGCAAGGTGCGGCCGGGCGTGCCCGACGAAGACGAGGTTCTCCGCGAGGCGGACGTCCTGCTCGTCGAAGGCTCCGCGGCGGCGCTCCTCTCGATCCGCGACGCGATGGGGTTCGCCGTGCGGCCCGGGCGCCATCCCGACGACGCCGACCTGCGCTCGTCCGACTCGGCGCTCGTCGAGGCCGTCGTGCTCCCGAACTCGCCGCTCGAGTCCCGGACCCTCAAGGCGATCGACTTCCGACACCGGTACGGGGCGACGGTGCTGGCCATCCGTCGCCGCGGCGAGGACATCCGCGGAAAGATCGGCCACCTCCGGCTCGCCGCGGGCGACGAGATGCTGCTGCTCGTGCCGCGCCGCGATCTCGACCGCCTCCGCGGGCAGCGGGACTTCGTGCTCCTCGAGGAGCTCGAGGTCGCGCGCGTGCGTCCGGCGCGCGCGGCGCTGGCCGCCGCGATCGTCGCGGGGGTCGTGGCCGCGGCCGCCCTGCGGCTCTACCCGACGGTCGCCTGCGCGCTCGCCGGGGCGGTCCTGATGGCGGTCACCGGCTGCGTCTCGATGAGGCGCGCCTACGAGTCGGTCGAGTGGAAGGTGATCTTCCTGCTGGCCGGCGTCATCCCGCTCGGCGCCGCCCTCGAGTCGACGGGGGCGGCCGCCGGCGCGGTGCGCGGGCTCCTGTGGCTCGTGGAGGGCTGGGGGCCGGCGGCGGTCCTGAGCCTCTTCTTCCTCGCGACGTGCCTGCTGACGGGATGCATGTCGAATACCGCGACCGCGGCCCTCATGGTGCCCCTCGCGCTGACGACGGCGGGCGCGCTCGGCGTCAGCGGCCGACCGTTCCTGGTCGCGATCGCGTTCGCCGCGTCGGCGGCCTTTCACACGCCGATCGGCTACCAGACGAACCTGCTCGTGTACGGGCCGGGCGGCTACCGCTTCTCCGACTTCCTGCGGGTCGGCGGGCCTTTGAACCTCGTCTTCTGGGCCCTCGCCTCGATCCTGATCCCGGTCCTGTTCCCGTTCTGACCGCGCGCGGCCCCGGCCGTCACCCGCGGGGAGCGCGCAGGACGAAGAACGCGTAGCCGTACGCGTCCGAGTGCCGCCGGAACGTCTCGATCTCGCGCTCGGCCTGCGAGGCGATCGCCCCGGCCGTCTCGTCGCCCGCGTGGCGCGCGCGGAACGCCACGACGTTCCGCCCGAGCGGCCCGTAGTAGTCGTCCCACCAGGAGGACGGGGGGAGAAGGAAGTCGCCGACGAGGTCGTACCCGGCGCGGCGGATCGCCTCGCGGTTGGCCTCGACGTCCCGGACCGCCGGGTACTCCGCCTCGAGCCACTCGCGGCACTCGGCCGGAGGGTCCGCGGCGAACCAGCACAGCTCCGACACCGCGACGTGCCCGCCGGGCCGGAGGAGATCCCTCCAGGCCTCGAGGCTCCGGTCGAACCCGACGACGAACATCGCCCCCTCCGACCAGACGACGTCGAACGACCGCGCGGGGACCTCGAGCCGCCTCAGGTCGCCGACCCGACCGACGACCCGGTCGGCGACCCCCGCCCGCGCGGCGCGGGCGTTCAGCTCCTCGACGAACGGAGCGTGGAAGTCGATCGCCAGGATGCTCGCGGGCGTCGCCTCGGCGAGGACGAGCGTCTGCGTCCCCGTGCCCGACCCGAGGTCGAGCATGCGCCCCTCGGGCCCGAGGGGCGGGATCATCGAGAGCGCCCTGCGGGTCGAGGCGGCGTCCCCCGGCCCCTGCCGCGGCAGGCCGGAGAACAGCTCGAAGAACAGGTCCGTCGCGCGGTCGTCGCTCATGACGCCCTCTTCCCCCGCGCCCTCGGATCCAGATCCGGATCGCGGAGGTACGACAGGTATCTCGACGCCGACGCCTCGACGTCCTCCGGCTTCGCCTTGATCGCGCCGTGGAACACGAACGCCGGCAGGTACACCATCCCCACGAGGTTCGCCGTCTGCTGGAACGGCTTGAGCAGCTCGCTCATCGAGTACCGGTTGGCCCCGCCCGCCTGGTACGCCTCCGCGCCGCCGCCGGTCGAGATCGCCGAGAGCCACTCCTTCCCCCGGAGCGCGACGCCGCCCGGACCGTAGGCCCAACCGTAGGTCAGCACGTCGTCGAGCCACTTCTTCATGAGGGGGGGCGCCGAGTACCACTGGAACGGGTGCTGGAACACG